>NZ_JBIAIU010000005.1:0-452168 GCF_042871565.1 Streptomyces sp. NPDC005775
TCTTGCGTTTCCGACTCTATCAGACTCTTTCGTGTCCGATTCCCGGTCGAAGCGGGCCTCGCATTTTCGCTTTCCAGTTCTTCGCTTTCGCGCTTCCCTTTCCGGCGAGTCCGACTCTATCAGATCCTCTCGGGCCTGATTCCCAGTCAGTGGGGCTTGTCTTCCCGGCTGTTGGGCCGTTCCGACGAGTGAGACAGTAGCGGAATCCGGTGCCTCGACGCTAATCGGGGTCACGTTCTTTCGAACGTGGATTCCTCATTTCGCGAATGCGCACACAAAGACAGGCGACAGTGGTCGCTCGCTCGTTGTGGTTATTGCGGAATGGCTGTCCGGGGACCGACCGGGGTCGGCGCTCACGTCGGACAACTCGGAGCACACTACGGATGCGGATGGGGCGTGTCAACCCCCGTCCTCGCCGGGGAGCGGTGGAAGGCGAGGCGGTAGTCGCGGGGGCTGGTGCCCAGGTGGGTGGCGAAGTGCTGGCGCATGGTGATCTCGCTGCCGAAGCCCGTGCGGCGGGCCACCTCGGGCAGGGGGAGGTCGGTGCGCTCGAGCAGCTTCTGAGCTGCGGCGACGCGCTGGGTGATCAGCCAGCGCAGAGGAGTCGTGCCGGTGCTCGCCTGGAAGTGGCGGGCGAAGGAGCGCGCGGACATGCCCGCCAGGTCCGCGATCGTGTGCGGTTCCGCCAGACGGGTCAGGGCGAAGGTGCGTACGGCAGCGAGCGAGTCGGCGTCGCGGTCGGTGTGCGGCGTGGGGTGCTCGATGAACTGGGCCTGCGTGCCGGTACGGAAAGGGGCCGTCACCATCGAGCGCGCGATCGTCGCTGCGGCTTCGGCGCCATGGGTGGTCCGTACGAGGTGGAGGCAGAGGTCGATACCGGCCGCTGTGCCGGCTGACGTCCAGAGGTTGTCGTCGTGGACGAACAGGGCGTCCGGGACGACCTTCACCGCGGGATGGCCGGTGCGCAGCAGGTCAGTGAGGTTCCAGTGGGTGACCGCGCGGCGTCCGTCGAGGAGGCCCGCCTGGGCCAGCGTGAAGGCACCTCCGCAGAGGGCGGCGATCGGGGTGTGCCGGGCATGGGCGCGGCGCAGGGCTTCGAGGACCGGTTCGGGCGCCGGAGTCACATGGTCGTCGAGCCCCGGGACGACGATCAGATCGGCCCGGGCCAGCCAGCTCAGCGTGCGGTCGGGGGTCAGGGAGAGACCCCCGCGCAGCGGGATGGGGGCGGGGGTGGGCGCGGTGCGGCGCAGGACGAACGGGGGGACCCCGCGGTCCGTACGGTCCACACCCCACACCTCCGTGATGACGGAGACGTCGAACGCCCGCACCCCGGGGAACGCGACGAGGGCGATCCGGGAGGGGGTGTGGGCGGAGGGGCCGCCGGTCGAGGTCATGCTGGCAGTAAAGCATCGGTCGATGGCTTTGTGACCTCTGGGTGTCCAGGCTCCGGAGCGGCAGGATCGTGGTCATGGAGATCGCGGAGAACGCAGCGCTGGTCGTGGTGGACGTGCAGGTGGGATTCGAGGAGGAGGCGTACTGGGGGCCGCGGAACAATCCTGCGGCGGACGAGAACATTGCCGGGCTGATCGATGCCTGGCAGTCGAGCGGGCGGCCCGTCGTCTTCGTACGGCATGACTCGCCCAAGGCCGATTCGCCGTTGAGGGTGGGATATCCGGGCAATGCCTTCAAGCCGTATGTGGAGGAGCGGCGGGGGAAGGGCGGCGGGGCGGAACTGTTTCTCACGAAGAGTGTGAACTCGGCGTTCTACGGGACACCGGATCTGGGGGCCTGGCTGAGCGCGGCCGGGGTGCGGCAGATCGTGGTGGCCGGGATCCAGACCAATATGTGCGCGGAGACGACGGCGCGGATGGCGGGGAACCTCGGTTATGAGGTGTTCTTCGCGCTTGATGCGACGTACACCTTCGACGCGACCGGCCCATGGGGGTGGACGCTCGGTGCGGAGGAGCTGGCGCGGGCCACCGCCGTGACGTTGCACGGCGGTGGGTTCGCGAAGGTGGTGCGCAGTGCGGAGCTGATCGCTGCCGCGGAGTAGGGCCTGGCTCAGCCGTTGCCGGAGGCGAGCTCACGGCTGCGGTCGCGGGCGGCTTCGAGGGCCGCGATGAGGGCGGCGCGTACGCCGTGGTTCTCCAGTTCGCGGATGGCGCTGATGGTGGTGCCGGCCGGGCTGGTGACGGCCTCGCGGAGCTTGACCGGGTGTTCGCCGCTGTCGCGGAGCATCACGGCGGCGCCGATGGCGGCCTGCACGATGAGGTCGTGGGCCTGGGCGCGGGGCAGGCCGAGCAGGATGCCCGCGTCCGTCATCGCCTCGACGAGGAAGTAGAAGTAGGCGGGGCCCGAGCCGGAGAGCGCGGTGGCCGCGTCCTGCTGGGACTCCGGGACGCGCAGGGTCTTGCCCACCCCGCCGAAGATCGCCTCAGTAGTGGCGAGGTGATCGGTGGTGGCGTGGCTGCCCGCGGAGATGACGGACATGCCCTCGTCGACCAGGACGGGGGTGTTCGGCATGACGCGGACCACCGGGGTGCCCGCGGTGAGGCGCTCCTCGAAGAAGGCGGTCGTGATGCCGGCCGCGGCACTGATGACCAGGCGGTCGGCCGTGAGGTGCGGGGAGAGTTCGTCGAGGAGGCGGCCCATGTCCTGGGGCTTGACCGCCAGGATGAGGATGTCGGCGCGCTTGGCGGCCTCGGCGTTGCTGACCGCGTCGACGCCGTATCGGTCGTGGAGCTCGGCGGACCGCTCGGAGCGGCGGGTGGTGACCAGGAGGTTCCCCGGGCGCCAGCCGGCCCGGATCATGCCGCTGAGCAGGGCCTCGCCGATCTTGCCGGTGCCGAGGACTGCAACTGTCTGGGTCATGCGGTTCACCCTCCGGGCGGTGCTCACGATTCTCGTGGCGCCATCCTCGCACCGGGCCGTCAGGCGGTGCGGCGGCGGAGGGTGGCCGCGCCGAGGGTGAGGACGAGGAGGGCGCAGCCGGCCACGATCGCGATGTCGCGGATGAAGTCGCCGGTGACGGCGGTGTGATGGAGGACCTCGTTCATGCCGTCGACGGCGTACGACATGGGGAGGACGTTCGAGATCGCTTCGAGGACGGGGGCCATCCGGTCCCGGGCGATGAAGAGTCCGCAGAGCAGGAGCTGCGGGAAGATCACGGCCGGCATGAACTGGACGGCCTGGAACTCGGAAGCGGCGAAGGCGGAGACGAACAGGCCGAGCGCCGTGCCGAGGAGGGCGTCGAGCAGGGCGACCAGGAGCAGCAGCCACGGCGATCCGGTGACGTCCAGACCGAGGGCCCAGACCGAGAGGGCCGTGGCCAGGAGCGACTGGACGATGGCGACCGCACCGAAGGCCAGGGCATAACCGGCGATCAGGTCGCCCTTGCCGAGCGGCATGGCGAGGAGCCGCTCCAGGGTGCCGGAGGTGCGCTCGCGCAGGGTGGCGATCGAGGTCACGAGGAACATAGTGATCAGCGGGAAGATGCCGAGGAGCGAGGCTCCGATGGAGTCGAAGGTCCGCGGGCTGCCGTCGAACACGTACCGCAGCAGCGTGATCATCACGACCGGGATCAGCAGGAGGAGCGCGATCGTGCGCGGGTCGTGTGCCAGCTGGCGCAGGACGCGGCCGGCGGTGGCGAGGGTGCGGGCGGCGCTCAGGGGCGGGGTGGTGGTGGTCGTGGTGCTCATCGGGCGTTCTCCTGACGGGTGGCGGCCGCGTCGACCAGGTGGAGGAAGGCTTCTTCGACGGTGTCGGTGCCGGCGTCCCCGCGCAGGGCCTCGGGGGTGTCGTCGGCGAGGATCTCGCCTTCGCGCATCAGGAGCAGCCGGTGGCAGCGCTCGGCCTCGTCCATGACGTGGGAGGAGACGAGCAGGGTGGTGCCGCGGTCGGCGGCGAGGCTGTGGAAGAGGTGCCAGAGGTCGCGCCGGAGCACCGGGTCGAGGCCGACGGTGGGCTCGTCGAGCACGAGCAGTTCAGGGGTGCCGAGCAGGGCCACGGCGAGGGAGACGCGCGTGCGCTGGCCGCCCGAGAGGGTGCCGGCGAGGTCATCGGCGTGGTTGGACAGGTCGACCTCGGTGACGGCGCGGGTGACGGCCTCGCGGCGGGCGTCGCGGTGCCGGCGGCCCGGCTGGAGGATGGCCGCGAAGTAGTCGAGGTTCTGCCGGACGGTGAGGTCGGTGTAGACGGACGGGGCCTGGGTGACGTACCCGATCCGCGGCCGGAGGGTGGGGTCGCCGGCCGGCCGGCCGAGGACGTCGAGGGTGCCGGTGACCTTGGCCTGGGTGCCGACGACGGCCCGCATCAGGGTGGATTTGCCGCAGCCGGAGGGGCCGAGGAGGCCGGTGATCCTTCCGGGTTCGACGGTGAAGTCGAGGCCCTTCAGGACGGTGCGGCTGCCTCGTACGACGGTGAGGCCACGGGCCTCGATGGCGACCGGCGAAGAATTCATCATGTGATGAATTTTGATCCCGGTGGGCGCCGGCGTCAAGGGATCCGGCGCCGTCAGACCGGCGGGCCGTCAGCCGATGGCCACGTTCAGGTCGACGACGTACGCCTCCTCGACCGTGCCGTCCGGGAAGAGGTCTGCGAGGTGTGCGCGCTCCTCGTCGGGCGGAGCGGGCGGGGCCGGTCCAGTGCCAGGACCGGGCGTACGTGATCAGGCCGGCCGAGGACGTGGCGCAGGGAGGCCATTGCCGTCGCCGCGTACCAGCGGGACGTGCGGCAGGGCCCGGTGCGGTTCGGCCGCCATGCCGGAACCCGGCTCCACGGCGACGACATGGGCGCCTCGGGCCGAAGGCCGGGGCGCGGGAGGGGGCGCGGCGCCCAGGCCGGCAATATCTGGCACCCCTCCTGGAGCCGGAGATCTCCATCGCCCTCACAGCGGCGCACTGCGCCGACGGAACGGACAGCCGCGCACGGCTGACAGGGCCGGACCGCGGTGCGCCCTGGGATACTCGATCCCGTGACCGAGAACAGCGACACCCCCGACGGCACGGCTCCAGGCGCCAGCGAGTCGGGCGCGAAGCCCACCGACGCCCCCGCGACGGCCCCCGGCCCGCAGCCCGAGCCCCTCCGTTTCTTCGGCACGACCTGGGTCGCCCACGACGGCAACTACGGGCTCCGCCGCGTGGGTGCGGGCATCGGTTCACTCGCCGCCGCGGTCGCCTCCTGCTTCGTGCTGCGCTTCGCCTACCAGGGCCTGGAGATCGCCGATGTCGGCAGCCTCGTCGGCCTGCTGGTCGTCGTGATGTTCGCCATCTGCAGCGCCGTCGCCTTCCGCAGGACGTGGGAGGGCTTCGGCCGCCGCCCCGCCGACCCGGGCCGCGAGGACGCGCTGCGCGGCCTCAAGACCATCGGCTTCGTCGGCTCGCTCCTCGCGTACTTCTTCCGTACGTTCACCGAGGCACCGGGCGAGAAGCTCCGGCGCGCGGAGTACGAGGCCGCCCAGGTCAGGTTCGCGAAGCGCCGCTCGTCCCGCACCGGCAACCCGGCGGCCCGTAAGACGGCCAGGGCGAAGAAGGCCCGCCGCAGGTAGGCCCGGAGGCGCCACGATGGCCCCCTGACCCGCAACGGACTCCCCGGACCCCACGCCCCACGCGCCGCGCCCGGCCCCTCCGGAGAGGGGCCGGGCGCGGGTGGCTCGGCCGAGAGGGGCCGGGCGCGGGTGGCTCAGCCCAGCTTGGAGACGTCGCGGACGGCGCCGCGGTCCGCGCTCGTCGCCATGGCCGCGTAGGCGCGCAGCGCCGCCGAGACCTTGCGCTCGCGGTTCTTCGGCGCGTACACGCCGTTCAGCGCCTCGCGACGGGTGGCCAGGTCTGCGTCGGACACGAGCAGCTCGATCGAGCGGTTCGGGATGTCGATCCGGATCCGGTCGCCGTCCTCCACGAGCGCGATCGTGCCGCCGGACGCCGCCTCGGGCGAGGCGTGGCCGATGGACAGGCCCGACGTGCCGCCGGAGAAGCGGCCGTCGGTGATCAGCGCACAGGTCTTGCCGAGGCCGCGGCCCTTGAGGAAGGAGGTGGGGTAGAGCATCTCCTGCATGCCGGGGCCGCCGCGCGGGCCCTCGTAACGGATGACGACGACGTCGCCGTGCGTGATCTCCTTGCGGAGGATCTTGTCGACGGCCTCCTCCTGGGACTCGCAGACGACCGCCGGACCCTCGAAGGTCCAGATCGACTCGTCGACGCCGGCTGTCTTCACGACGCAGCCGTCCACGGCGATGTTCCCCTTGAGGACCGCGAGGCCGCCGTCCTTGGAGTACGCGTGCTCCACGTCGCGGATGCAGCCGCCCGCCGCGTCCAGGTCCAGGGTGTCCCAGCGCTCGGACTGCGAGAAGGCGGTCGCGGAACGGACACAGCCCGGAGCCGCGTGCCACAGCTCGACGGCCTCGGGGGACGGCGAGCCGCCGCGGACGTCCCAGTTCTTGAGCCACTCGGCGAGCGTGTCGGAGTGCACAGAGTGCACGTCCTCGTTGAGATGGCCACCGCGGTGGAGCTCACCGAGGAGGGCGGGGATGCCGCCGGCCCGGTGGACGTCCTCCATGTAGTACGTGCCACCGGGGGCCACGTTGGGCGCGACCTTGGACAGGCACGGGACCCGGCGCGAGACCTCGTTGATGTCGTCCAGGTCGTACGCCAGCTCCGCCTCCTCGGCGGCGGCCAGCAGGTGCAGGATCGTGTTGGTCGAGCCGCCCATGGCGATGTCCAGCGCCATCGCGTTGTCGAACGCGGCGCGGGTGCCGATGGAGCGGGGCAGGACCGTCTCGTCGTCCTGCTCGTAGTAGCGCTTGGTGATCTCGACGACCGTCCGGCCGGCGTCCTCGTACAGCGCCTTGCGGGCGGTGTGCGTGGCGAGGACCGAGCCGTTGCCGGGGAGGGAGAGGCCGAGGACCTCGGTCAGGCAGTTCATCGAGTTGGCGGTGAACATGCCGGAACAGCTGCCGCAGGTGGGGCAGGCGTTCTCCTCGATGCGGAGGATGTCCTCGTCGGAGATGCTCTCGTCCACCGCGTCACTGATCGCGTTGACCAGGTCGAGCTTGCGGACCGTGCCGTCGACGAGGGTGGCCTTTCCGGCCTCCATCGGGCCGCCGGAGACGAAGACCGTGGGGATGTTGAGGCGCATCGCGGCCATCAGCATGCCCGGGGTGATCTTGTCGCAGTTCGAGATGCAGATCAGGGCGTCGGCGCAGTGCGCCTCGACCATGTACTCGACGCTGTCGGCGATGAGGTCACGGGAGGGCAGGCTGTAGAGCATGCCGCCGTGGCCCATGGCGATGCCGTCGTCCACCGCGATCGTGTTGAACTCGCGGGGAACCGCGCCCGCCGCCTTGATCGCGTCGGAGACGATCCGGCCGACCGGGGCGAGGTGGGTGTGGCCGGGGACGAACTCGGTGAACGAGTTGGCGACCGCGATGATCGGCTTGCCGATGTCCTCGCTCGCTACGCCCGAGGCGCGCATAAGGGCGCGCGCGCCCGCCATGTTGCGGCCGTGGGTGACAGTGCGGGACCTCAGCTGGGGCATCGTCTCTCGCTCCTTCGACAGAAAAGACTGGCTTCGAGCGTACGCCTGTGGTGCCAGGATCTGGACGGGGTGTCCGGAATGCGGGATTGGGTGCTCAGAGGGTGAGCGGGGTGGCGCGGCGGGGGCGGTGCGGCGCGGGGGTTCAGGGCTCCGCTCCTCAACCGCCGGAGGGGCCTGAATCCGGGCTCGAGTCCGTCAGGTAGCGCTGCAAGGTCGGGGCCACCATCGCGATGATCTTCTCCGGGTCCGCCGATGCCAGGGGCTCCGCCCGGAGCACGTACCGGAGCATCGCGATGCCGACCATGTGGGAGGCCGCCAGCTCCGCGCGGAACGTGGGGTCGGGTACGTCGAGCTGTTCCGCGATCCGGCCCAGCAGCCGGCGCAGGACGAACCCGCGCAGGACGTTCGCCGCCGCCTCGTGGGTCAGGGCCGACCGCAGGACCGCGAGCAGCGGGGTCCTGGACGCCGGGTTCTCCCAGACCGCGATGAAGTAGCGCGCCAGCCGCTCCCCCAGGCCCTCCTTGTCGCTGCCCAGGATGGCCGGGATCACCAGGGCGGGCTCGAAGGAGAGCTCGATCGCGGCGGCGAAGACCTCGTCCTTCGTACCGAAGTAGTGATGGACCAGCGCGGCGTCCACGCCCGCCGCCTTCGCGATGCCGCGGACCGACGTCTTGTCGTAGCCGCGTTCGGCGAATTCGGCGCGGGCGGCCTCCAGGATGCGGGTGCGCGCGTCGGGCCCGGGGGTCGCCGTGGTGCGGGCGGGGCGGCCGCGGCGCCTGGGGCCCGGGGCTTCGGCGCCCGGGGTCATGGGCGCGGCACCTGCGCCGAGGTGGCGAGGTGCAGCCGGGTGAAGGCCAGCGCCTCGGCCAGGTCGGCCTCGCGTTCGGCGGTGGACATCGCGCGGCGGGTGTTGACCTCGATGACGACATGGCCGTCGAAGCCGGTGCGGGCCAGCCGCTCCAGCAGTTCCGCACAGGGCTGGTCGCCGCGGCCGGGCACCAGGTGCTCGTCCTTTGCGGAGCCCTTGCCGTCGGCCAGGTGGACGTGGGCCAGCCGGTCGCCCATCCGGTCGACCATGGCCATGCCGTCCGTGCGCGCCGTCGAGGTGTGCGACAGGTCGACGGTGAAGTGGCGGTAGTCGTCGTTGGTGACGTCCCAGTCGGGGGCGTACGCGAGCATCTCGCGGTCCCGGTAGCGCCACGGGTACATGTTCTCGACGGCGAACCGCACATCGGTCTCGTCCGCCATCCGCCAGATGCCGGTGACGAAGTCACGCGCGTAACCCCGCTGCCAGCGGAACGGCGGGTGGACGACGACGGTCGACGCGCCGAGCTTCTCCGCCGCGGCGCGGGCCCGCTGGAGCTTGACCCAGGGATCGGTGGACCAGACCCGCTGCGTGATCAGCAGACAGGGGGCGTGAACGGCCAGGATCGGCACCTGGTGGTAGTCGGAGAGCCGGCGCAGCGCCTCGATGTCCTGGCTGACGGGGTCGGTCCAGACCATGACCTCGACGCCGTCGTACCCCAGGCGCGCGGCGATCTCGAAGGCCGTCGCCGTCGACTCCGGATAGACCGAGGCCGTCGACAGGGCGACCTTCGCATCCGGGACGCGCACCACTGGTTCTGCCACGCAGACAGCGTACGGGCAGCGGTGCGCGTCGCCGAGGGAGTCCGGCCGAAAGTGAGAAGGGCCATCACGGGGCCGCGCCCCGGGGGCGGCCCGTCAGTTCAGGGCGACGTCCTCGGTGGACGGCAGGTGGTCCAGGCGGCGCAGGATCACTCCCTCGCGCAGCGCCCAGGGGCAGATCTCCAGGTCCTCGACGCCGAGGAGGTCCATCGCACCCTCCGCGACGAGCGCACCGGCCAGCAGCTGGGCGGACCGGCCCTCGGAGACGCCCGGCAGCCTGCCGCGCTCCTCGACCGTCATCACGGCCAGCTTCGGCACCCACTCCTCCAGGGCCTTGCGGCTGAGGGCGCGCTGTACGTGCAGCCCCTCCGCGGAGCGCGCGGCGCCCGCGATCCTGGCGAGCTGCTTGAAGGTCTTGGACGTGGCCACGACGTGGTCGGGGCGGCCGAAGCGGGTGAACTCGCCGACGCTGCGGGCGATCCGCGCCCGTACGTGGCGGCGCAGCTCCTTCACCCGTGCCGGGTCCGGCGGATCGCCGGGCAGCCAGCCGGCCGTGAGGCGGCCCGCGCCCAGCGGCAGCGACACGGCCGCGTCCGGCTCCTCGTCCATGCCGTACGCGATCTCCAGCGAGCCGCCGCCGATGTCAAGGACCAGCAGCTTGCCCGCCGACCAGCCGAACCAGCGCCGCGCGGCGAGGAAGGTCAGGCGGGCCTCCTCCGTACCGCTGAGGACGGCGAGGTCGACGCCGGTCTCGTCGCGCACCCTCGTCAGCACCTCGTCGGCGTTGCTCGCCTCACGCACCGCGGAGGTGGCGAACGCCAGCACGTCCTCGCAGCCCTTGTCCTCGGCGGCCTGGAGCGCACCGGCGATCGTCGTCACCAGGCGGTCCACGCCGAGCGGGCCGATGGCCCCGTCCCCGTCTAGGAGTTCGGCCAGGCGCAGCTCCGCCTTGTGCGAGTGCGCGGGCAGCGGCCGGGCGCCGGGATGCGCGTCGACCACCAGCAGATGAACCGTGTTCGACCCCACGTCGAGGACTCCGAGTCTCATGTACGGAACGCTACTGCGGCCACGGCCCGGGACGGACCGGCGCACGGTGACCCGTCCATGCGCCTGCCCGACTTACTCTGGGCGCGTGCCAAAGACGAAAAAGGCGAAGCCGGGCAAAGTCACTGAGAAGCAGAAGACGAAGCAGGAGATGCAGCAGCCGGAGACACAGGGGCCCGAGGGGCCCGACGAGACGGGGATCGACTTCGCGCGGGCGTGGGTCGAGTTCCCCGACCCAGCCGACGACGAGCAGGTCTTCCGCTGCGACCTGACCTGGCTGACGTCCAGGTGGACCTGCATCTTCGGCAGTGGCTGCCAGGGCATCCAGGCCGGGCGGGCGGACGACGGCTGCTGCACGCTCGGCGCCCACTTCTCCGACGAGGACGACGAGAAGCGGGTGGCCGGTCACGTGGCCCGTCTCACCCCGGACCTGTGGCAGTTCCACGACGTGGGTACGGAGTCGGGCTGGGTGCAGACCGATGAGGACGGGGAGCGCCAGACACGGCGCTGGGAGGGGTCCTGCATCTTCCAGAACCGTCCCGGCTTTGCCGCGGGGGCGGGCTGTTCCCTGCACATCCTGGCGCTGCGGGAGGGCAAGGAGCCCCTGGAGACGAAGCCGGACGTGTGCTGGCAGCTGCCGGTCCGGCGTACGTACGACTGGATCGACCGGCCCGACGACACGCGGGTGCTCCAGGTGTCGATCGGTGAATACGACCGCCGGGGCTGGGGACCGGGCGGCCATGACCTGCACTGGTGGTGCACGTCGGCGACGTCGGCGCACGGTGCCGGCGAGCCGGTGTACGTGTCGTACCGGCCGGAGCTCACGGAGCTGATGGGCAAGCCGGCGTACGACCGGCTGGTCGAGCTCTGCGAGGAGCGGCTCTCCTCGCTGCTCCCGATGGCGCCCCACCCGGCGGACCCGGCGTAGTCCCCCGGGTGGGGGTTCGTCAGTCCGCCGCCGGCGGGAGGCTCGGGCCCTTGCCCGGGTCCGACGGGGACGGGGAGTCCGTCGTCGGGTCCGGCGACGGGCTCGGTGAACCCGGATCCGTGGGAGTGCCGCCCGTCGGGTCGGGAGTCGGCGTCGGCGTCGGCGTCGGCGTCGGATCGGGATGCGGCGAGGACGGCGACGGGTCCTGCGGAACGGGCGGGTGCGGACGGGACGGGCCGCCCGGCAGGGGCGGCCGCGGCACGGCGGTCGGCACCCGCCCCCCGTGCCCGTGCATCGCCACGACCGACCCCGACGGGGCGATGGTGACCCGTGCCGTCCAGGACCCGGCGGGTTCGCGCGCGTGGTCCACGAGGACGCGGAGCGTGACACTGCCGCCCGCCGCGAGCGTCCCCGAGGTGCTGCTCAGGCGCAGCCAGGACTGACCCGTGCCGGCCGACCAGACGACCGGGCCCGCCTTCGAGGCGGTGAGCGTGATCGTCGTCGTACCGCCGGAGGACCGGGCCTCGACGGTGAGGCGGCCCGCGCCCGCCGCTCCGCCCTCCCCGTCCGCTCCCCCGCTGATGACCTCGGCGGAGACGCCCGGGAGGCGGTCGCCGTCCGTGAAGGGGGCGCCGGGCTCGGGGCGGGCGTTGCCCGCGTTCTCGTAGTGGCCGTACGGGTCGTCGGTCCCGCGGCCGGCGTCCGTGTCGGCCGCGGTGACCGCCGAACCGTCGCGCCCCTCGCCGGTGAGGGGCGCGCCCCGGTAGGCGGACCACAGGGCGATCACGGGGGCGGCGACGACCGTGACGACGACCGTCGTCGTCATGACCCTGGAACGCAGCCGGTCCCGGCGCGCGGCGTGGTCCTTGGGGTCCATCGGGAAGCCCGTCCGGTCGAACCGGGGAGTGGCGGACCGATTCTTCTGATGTTTCTGGGCGTGGATCATCGCCACATAGGCGGAGGGGCGCGGCGCCTCGACGACCGCCAGCGCGGCCGCAGGCGTGACCGCGGCCCCCGGCCAGGGGCCCTGCGCTCCGGCCCGCTCGGCCGCGCGGCGGCAGCTCGGGCAGTCGTCCACATGCCGTACGAGCTCACGGCGCAGGGTGGCGGAGAGCAGCATGCGGCGGTCACCGGTGAGCCTGGCGACCGTGGGGCAGTTGCCCTTCTCCACGACGGCGAGGGCGGCCCGCGTCCGTTCCACCTCGCAGGCGGCCGCGGCCAGGAGCTCCCGGGCGGTCGCGGGTTCCAGCCCGAGGACGGCGGCGACCGCGCGCGGGGTGAGGTGGTGGCGCACCGCAAGCTCCAGCGCCTCGCGCTGTTCGGGGGTGGTGCCCGCCGCCTCGGGCCAGGCCAACTGGGCCAGCTCGCGGCGGTGCGCTTCGGCGGCCGCGGGGCTCTCCGGGGCCGCGACGTGCCCGGGGGTGGCGGGCTGCCGGGGCGCGGAGGGCGTGAGGGGGCCGCCGGGGGTGTGGGGTGGCGCGGTCGCGGTCTTCGAGGCGTGCGCGGGCGCGGGCGTGCGCCGTCCCGCGCGGGCTGCCGGTGCGGCGGGACCGCGGTGGTCGTCCTGCGGCCGGGAGGACTGCCTGCGCGCCTGCGGGCCGTCGGGCCTGCGGTGCGCGCGGCGGCCGTGCTTCTGCTCGCCGAGCCTGCGCAGGCACATCCACCTGGCCAGCGCGTACAGCCAGGTCCTGCGCTCCTCCTCGTCGGTGGGGCACCGGCCGCCCTGCCGCTCGGCCAGCGCCAGTACGCCGCCGAGCGCCTCGGTGGCGGCGTCGTGGTCGCAGAGCACGGAGAGGCAGTACGTGAACAGGCCGTCGAGATGCGGCTCGTAACGGGCAGGCGGCTGCTTGGGCTGCTTCGACTGCTTCGGCGAGGTCTGGGGCGCACGGTGTTGCGCCCGGTGTGCGCCGGGGGTGTTCGTCGGGGTCTCCAGCCTGCTGCTCGTCACCTTGCGACCGTAGGCAGGGCGGGGCATGCCCCTAGCACCCCTTGAGCACATTTAACCCTTACGGGTGAACGTATCGCTCAATAAGGGACAGGAATGCGTGATTCCGCGCCCCGCCGCCGGTGACGGCGGCTCCCCGCGCGCGCACCGCGCCGGGCCCCACTGTCCGACCCCACCTATACGGTGGCGCCATGGCTGCCCGTACGAAATCCGCGAAGGACCGGCCGTCCTACCGCTGCACCGAATGCGGCTGGACGACCGCCAAGTGGCTCGGCCGCTGCCCCGAATGCCAGGCGTGGGGGACGGTCGAGGAGTTCGGCGGCGCCCCCGCGGTGCGCACCACGGCGGCCGGCCGCGTCTCCACCGCCGCGCTCCCCATCGGCCAGGTCGACAGCCGCCAGGCCACCGCCCGCTCGACGGGCGTCGGAGAGCTGGACCGGGTGCTGGGCGGCGGCCTGGTGCCCGGCGCCGTCGTGCTGCTCGCGGGCGAGCCGGGCGTGGGGAAGTCCACGCTGCTGCTGGACGTGGCGGCCAAGGCCGCGAGCGACGAGCACCGCACGTTGTACGTCACGGCCGAGGAGTCGGCGAGCCAGGTCAGGATGCGCGCCGACCGGATCCGCGCCATCAACGACCATCTGTACCTGGCCGCGGAGACCGACCTGTCCGCGGTCCTCGGCCACCTGGACGCCGTCAAGCCGTCCCTGCTCGTCCTGGACTCCGTACAGACCGTCGCCTCCCCGGAGATCGAGGGCGCGCCCGGCGGGATGGCGCAGGTCCGCGAGGTGGCGGGCGCACTGATCCGCGCCTCCAAGGAGCGCGGCATGTCGACCCTGCTGGTCGGCCACGTCACCAAGGACGGCGCGATCGCCGGTCCCCGGCTGCTGGAGCACCTGGTCGACGTGGTGCTGTCCTTCGAGGGTGACCGGCATGCCCGGCTCCGGCTCGTGCGCGGCGTCAAGAACCGCTACGGGGCGACCGACGAGGTCGGCTGCTTCGAGCTCCACGACGAGGGCATCACCGGCCTCGCCGACCCCTCCGGCCTCTTCCTCACCCGCCGCGACGAGCCGGTGCCCGGCACCTGCCTGACCGTCACCCTGGAGGGCAAGCGCCCCCTGGTCGCCGAGGTGCAGGCACTCACCGTCGATTCCCAGATCCCCTCGCCCCGGCGCACCACCTCGGGGCTCGAGACGTCCCGGGTGTCGATGATGCTGGCCGTGCTGGAGCAGCGCGGCCGGATCAGCTCGCTGGGCAAGCGGGACATCTACAGCGCCACGGTCGGCGGCGTGAAGCTCTCCGAGCCCGCCGCGGACCTCGCGATCGCGCTCGCCCTGGCCAGCGCGGCGAGCGACACACCGCTGCCGAAGAACCTGGTGGCGATCGGTGAAGTGGGCCTCGCGGGCGAGGTCAGGAGGGTGACCGGGGTCCAGCGCCGACTGGCCGAGGCCCACCGTCTCGGCTTCACCCACGCACTGGTTCCGACCGATCCGGGGAAGGTCCCGGCCGGTATGAAGGTCACAGAAGTCGCCAACATGGGCGACGCGCTCAGGGTGCTCCCGCGCCGCTCTCGTACACAGGCCCCACAGGAGGACGGCGCACGCCGGTAGACTTTGCCCTGGTCTCGCCCGTCCGTACGAACGGTATGAGGGACGTAGGGTCTTTCGCCCGGACCGGACCTGATCCGAGCGGAGAGCCCTGAGGGCACCGCAAACCTGTGACCGGAGGAGTGCAGTGGCAGCCAGCGACCGGGCAGCATCGCCCGGAAAGTCCGGCCAAAGCACCGGTAACGAGGCGCTGATGCGCGCCTCGTTGACCGCCGTCGCGCCCGGAATGGCCCTGCGGGACGGCCTGGAGCGCATCCTCCGCGGCAACACCGGCGGACTGATCGTGCTCGGCATGGACCGGACCGTCGAGTCCATGTGCACCGGCGGCTTCGTGCTGGACGTGGAATTCACCGCGACCCGGCTGCGCGAGCTCGCCAAGCTCGACGGGGCACTGATCCTCGACAAGGACATGACCAAGATCCTGCGGGCCGGCGTCCAGCTGGTCCCGGACGCGTCGATCCCCACCGAGGAGACGGGCACCCGGCACCGCACGGCGGACCGGGTCTCCAAGCAGTGCAACTTCCCGGTCGTCTCGGTCTCGCAGTCGATGCACCTCATCGCGCTGTACGTGGACGGGGAGCGCCGGGTCCTCGAGGAGTCCGCCGCGATCCTCTCCCGCGCCAATCAGGCGCTCGCCACGCTGGAGCGGTACAAGCTCCGGCTCGACGAGGTCGCGGGCACGCTCTCCGCGCTGGAGATCGAAGACCTCGTGACGGTCCGGGACGTGACGGCCGTCGCCCAGCGCCTGGAGATGGTCCGCCGGATCGCGACCGAGATCGCGGAGTACGTGGTGGAGCTCGGGACCGACGGCCGGCTCCTCTCGCTGCAGCTAGACGAGCTGATCGCGGGCGTGGAGCCGGAGCGCGAGCTGGTCGTGCGTGACTACGTGCCGGAGCCGACCGCGAAGCGCTCGCGCACGGTGGCGGAGGCGCTCACCGAGCTGGACGCGCTCTCCCACACCGAGCTTCTCGAACTTCCGGTCGTGGCGCGGGCGCTGGGCTACAGCGGCTCTCCGGAGACGCTCGACTCCGCGGTGTCGCCGCGCGGCTTCCGGCTGCTGGCGAAGGTGCCGCGGCTGCCCGGGGCGATCATCGACCGGCTGGTGGAGCACTTCGGCGGCCTGCAGAAGCTGCTCGCCGCGAGCGTCGACGACCTCCAGACGGTGGACGGCGTCGGCGAGGCACGGGCGCGCAGCGTGCGCGAGGGGCTGTCGCGGCTGGCGGAGTCGTCGATCCTCGAGCGGTACGTGTAGCGGGGGCTGCGGCGGCCTCCGGGCCACACCCCGGGGCCCAGGGGCGCCCGGGCCTTCGCCCCACCCCCGGCCCTGCGCCTCCAGCTCTCCCCGCCCGCCCGTCCTCGCCGCCGGCCCTGCGCGGCCGATCCGCCGCGGCCGGTCCGCCGCGGCCGGTCCGCCGCGGCCGGTCCGCCGCGGCCGGTCCTGCGGCCAGTCCTGCGGTCAGTCCTGCGGTCAGTCCTTCGCGAGGACGAACGACGCGCGCTGCACGGGCTCGCCCGGGGCCTTCGCCTCGACCAGGTACGTACCGGGGCCCACGGCCCCCGCGGGCGGCGTCGCGCACTTCGGGGCGCTCTTCGCGCGGTCCCACTCCACGGCGTGCTCGACGGTCGCGCCCGCCGGCACCTTCAGCAGTACGGCGACCGCGTTGCGCGGGCAGTCCTTGGAGGACCACACCTCCTCGTCGTCACCGCCGGCTTCCGTGACGGTGAGGACCGCGGACTTCGGGCCGAAGTCGGCCTTGCACGCGGTGGAAGAGGTGTTCTTGGCGATCAGCCGGAACTTCGGCTTCTGACCGGGCTCGTACCGCAGTTCCGTCTTCAGGGTCAGCTGCAGAGCCGCAGGTGCGCAGGTGGGGAGCGAGGAGCCGGCCGGGAGCTGCTGCCCCGAGGTCACACCGCCCGAACCGCCGCTCGCACCGGAACCGGCCTCTGTGGCCGAGCCGTTGCCGGAGCCGTTCGTCCCGCCACCCGATCCGCCACCCGTTCCGCCGGGGCCCGCGTCCGAACTGCCGCCACTGCCCCCGTCGCTGCCACCGGTGTCGCCCGACTCGTCGCGCCCGCCCGGCTGTTCACTGATGGCCGGTCCGGAGCCGGAGGGCCCCGGGGTGATCGAGTCCGTGGGCCCCGAGCCGGGGGCCCGTGAGTCGTCATGATTCCCCTTGCCGCCACCGTTGGTGACGGCCCATACGACCAGCAACGCGAGCAGCGCAATCAGCGTCGCCGCTACCGCCCTCCGTCGCCAGTAGATGGTGGAGGGAAGCGGCCCGATCGGATTACGCAAAGATCCCACGGCGCAAACTGTACGAGAGAACGGCTCCAACTCCCGCCCCACCCGCCGCCTCAGGACGCCGAGTTTGGCGGATCATCATCCCGGAACCCCCCGTTCGCACCTCGGACCGCCGCATAGCAACTCTCGGTGTTCGGATGGACACGTATAGCGACTGTCGTGTGAGGGGCATGGGCCAGTTGCCGCAACGGCTCGCGGGGCGTGCGGCCACTTGCCGGAACGCGAGTCCGGCAGGGCGGGGGAAAGACGGGGGCCCTATCACTCCAAGGGCTCTTATGAGGGGCGACACCCCCGTGCCCCTGACCCTCGTCTGCACTTCCATGCCAGGATCGACGGTGCGATGACTGCTACGACTGCGACACAGACGCCCCCCACCTCCCTCCACACTCCCGTCATCGGGTGGTTCGACCAGCACGCCCGCGATCTGCCCTGGCGCCGCCCCGAAGCGGGCGCCTGGGGTGTGATGGTGAGTGAGTTCATGCTGCAGCAGACCCCCGTCAACCGGGTCCTCCCGGTGTACGAGCAGTGGCTGGCCCGCTGGCCGCGACCCGCCGACCTCGCAGCCCAACCGCCGGGCGAGGCGGTCCGTGCCTGGGGCCGGCTCGGCTACCCCCGGCGGGCCCTGCGGCTGCACGGGGCCGCCCAGGCCATAACGGAACGGCACGGCGGTGACGTGCCGAGCGAGCACGCCCAGCTGCTCGCCCTGCCCGGGATCGGCGAGTACACGGCTGCGGCCGTGGCCTCGTTCGCCTACCGGCAGCGGCACGCCGTCCTCGACACGAACGTCCGCAGGGTGTTCGCCCGGGCCGCTTCCGGCATCCAGTACCCGCCGAACGCGACCACCGCCGCCGAACGCAAGCTCGCCCGCGCCCTGCTGCCGGACGAGGACGAGCAGGCGGCCCAGTGGGCGGCCGCGACGATGGAACTCGGCGCCCTCGTCTGCACCGCCAAGAACGAGGACTGCTCGCGCTGCCCGATCGCGCAGCAGTGCGCCTGGCGGCTGGCCGGCAAGCCCGCACACCAGGGACCGCCGCGCCGCGGCCAGACCTACGCCGGTACGGACCGGCAGGTGCGCGGCAGGCTGCTCGCGGTGCTGCGCGAGTCGGTGACTCCGGTGCCGCAGTCGGCGCTCGACGCGGTGTGGGAGGAGCCGGTGCAGCGGGCCCGCGCGCTGGACGGCCTGGTCTCCGACGGCCTGGTCGAACCGCTGGCGGGTGGCCAGTACCGGTTGCCGCTGACCTGACGGACCGGGCGGCCCCGCTCCGCTTCCGCGGGGTCTTTGTCCCTCTCCTCCTGCGCTGTTACACAACCGATGGGCAGCCGTGCGTCGGCGTACGGCTGCTCCGCACAGCCTCGTGACAACCGCTCCGTAGCGTCACCGAAGTCAGCCCGACGACCAGGCGGCTGGCGGTGGTTCTACGGGGTTTCACGGGGACGGAGGCGGTTGTCATGGCGCAGGGTGAGGTGCTCGGTTTCGAAGAGTACGTACGTACTCGGCAGGACGCGCTGCTGCGCAGTGCGCGTCGGCTCGTGCCCGATCCCGTGGACGCGCAGGACCTGCTGCAGACCGCTCTGGCCCGCACCTTCGGCCGCTGGGACGGCATCGCCGACAAGTCCCTGGCCGACGCCTATCTGCGCCGCGTCATGATCAACACCCGTACCGAGTGGTGGCGTGCCCGCAAGCTGGACGAGGTCCCCACCGAGCAGCTCCCCGACGCCAGCGTCGAGGACGGCACCGAGCAGCGCGCCGACCGCGCCCTGCTGATGGACGTCCTGGGCGTGCTGGCTCCCAAGCAGCGCAGCGTGGTCGTACTGCGACACTGGGAACAGATGAGCACGGAGGAGACGGCCGCGGCGCTCGGCATGTCGGCCGGTACGGTGAAGAGCACCCTGCACCGGGCGCTGGCGCGACTGCGCCAGGAGCTGGAGAGCAGGGAAGCGGCGAGCCGTGCGGAGCGGATCCGTGAGGACGGGGAGCGCGGGGCGGAGGTCCGCGTCGCGGCGCCCCGGACCCCGGTGCGCTCGCGGGCACGGGCAGGGGCGCCCCCCGAGGGGCGTCACGATGAGCGGGGGCGGGAGCGGTGCGCGGCCTGACAGGCAGCGGTGAGGGCGGCGGCGGGAGCGGCGGCACGGTCACCGGGGAACCCACGAGGGACGGGGCCGGTGGCAGGCGCGGACGCCTGCTGACCGGCTGGGCGGCGAGCAGTACGGCTCTGGCCGGGCTCGCCGTTTTCGGGCTGTTCGCCGTCAGCTGTTCCACGGGAGGCACGGGCACGCGTGACGAGGGCCCGGCCGGCACTCAGCCGGTCGCCCAGGTCACACCGAGCACGACGGCCCCGGCCGCGGCGCGGCCGGCGCCCCGGGTCGACCCGGTGGGGCTGCTCAAGGCGGATGCCCGGGTGAGCGAGCGGGTCAGGACCGCGCTGAAGCCCTGCACCGGTGACGAGTACCCGGTGGACACCTCGTACGGGAGCCTGACCGGCGGCCCCTCGGCCGATGTCGTGGTGAACGTGATGACCTGCGGCGACTCGGTCGGCGTGGGCACCTATGTGTACCGGCCGCGGCCCGACGGCACGTACGAGAACGTGTTCGCCATCGAGCAGCCCGCGGTCTACGGGACCATCGACCGCGGCGATCTCGTGGTGACGACGCAGGTGTACGGGAAGAAGGACGCGGTCGCCTACCCGTCGGGCGAGGAAGTGATCACGTACCACTGGGCGAGCAGCCGGTTCACCGAGCAGGACCGGGTGCACAACGACTTCAACAGAGCCGTCGGAGCAGGAGACGGGGACTTCCCCGAGCCCACCGAACCGACGAAGAACTGAGAGCAGTCCGATGGCCGAGACCCATGTCCTGTTCGTCGAGGACGACGACGTCATCCGCGAGGCCACCCAGCTGGCGCTGGAGCGGGACGGCTTCGTGGTCACCGCGATGCCCGACGGCCTCCTCGGTCTCGAGGCGTTCCGCAGGGACCGGCCCGACATCGCGCTGCTCGATGTGATGGTGCCCGGTCTGGACGGGGTCAGCCTCTGCCGGCGCATCCGGGACGAGTCGACGGTTCCGGTGATCATGCTCTCGGCCCGGGCCGACTCGATCGACGTGGTGCTCGGCCTGGAGGCGGGCGCCGACGACTACGTCACGAAGCCGTTCGACGGCGCGGTCCTGGTCGCCAGGATCCGGGCCGTGCTCCGCCGCTTCGGCCACGCATCGGGCGGGGCGGCCGGCGGCGAGACGGCGGCCGGGTCCGAGGGCGGGGTGCTCGTCTTCGGCGACCTGGAGATCGACACCGAGGGCATGGAGGTCCGCAAGGGCGGCGAGCAGGTGGGGCTGACCCCCACCGAGATGCGGCTGCTGCTGGAGTTCTCGTCCGCCCCCGGCACGGTGCTCTCCCGCGACAAGCTGCTGGAGCGGGTCTGGGACTACGGCTGGGGCGGGGACACCCGGGTCGTGGACGTCCATGTCCAGCGGCTGCGCACGAAGGTCGGCCAGGACCGGATCGAGACGGTCCGCGGCTTCGGCTACAAGCTCAGGGCATGAGGCGCCCGGCCCTGCGGACGGGTGTCCGCTGGAAGATCAGCATCGCGATCGCGTCGGTCGGCGCCCTGATCGCGATCGCGCTGAGCCTGGTCGTCCACAACGCCGCCAGGGTCTCCATGCTGGAGAACGCGCGCGAGGTCCAGCTGGAGCGGCTGAACTACGCCCAGCTCCTCTACGAGGCGACGAAGACGAAGAAGGCCGACCCCCGCTTCGGCGCGAAGCTCAATGATCCGACGATGCCGAAGAGCCTGCGCCAGGAGATCCGGCGCCACCGGCGCGCGACGCATGTCGAGGACGGCGGCGGGGTGCCCGACGTCTGGGCGGCGGTCCCCCTGGCCAACGGCGACGTGCTCTCGCTCCACACCCGCTTCGCCGACCGCTCCACCACGATCATGGGCGATCTCGACCGGGCCCTGATCATCGGCTCCGTTTCGGTGGTCCTCGGCGGCTCCGCGCTGGGGGTCCTGATCGGCGGCCAGCTCTCGCGCCGGCTGCGCAAGGCGGCGGCCGCTGCCGGACGGGTCGCTCAGGGCCACACCGATGTACGGGTCGGGGACGCCGTCGGCGGGGTCGTGCGGGACGAGACCGATGAGCTGGCCGGTGCGGTGGACGCCCTGACGGACGCGCTGAACGAGCGCATCGAGGCCGAGCGCCGGGTCACCGCGGACATCGCGCACGAACTGCGCACCCCCGTGACCGGTCTGCTGACGGCGGCCGAGCTGCTGCCCCCGGGCCGCCCGACCGAGCTCGTACGGGACCGGGCGCAGGCGATGCGCACGCTGGTCGAGGACGTGCTGGAGGTGGCCCGGCTGGACAGCGCGTCCGAGCGGGCCGAGCTGCAGCAGCTCGCGCTGGGCGAGTTCGTCAGCCGCCGGGTGGCGCTGCTGGGCCCCGAGGTGCGGGTGCGGGTGATCCACGAGTCGTGGGTCAGCACCGATCCGCGCCGGCTGGAGCGCATCCTGTTCAATCTGCTGGGCAATGCCGCCAAGCATGGCTCCACGCCCGTGGAGGTCACGGTCGAGGGCCGGGTGGTGCGGGTCCGCGACCACGGGTCCGGGTTCCCGGCGGCGCTGCTGCGGGAGGGGCCGAGCCGGTTCCGTACCGGGTCCGCCGACCGGGCCGGGCAGGGGCACGGGCTGGGCCTGACGATCGCGGCCGGTCAGGCCCGGGTGCTCGGCGCCCGGCTGACCTTCCGCAACGCGGCCCCCGAAGGTGCGGCCGAGGGCACCGGCGGGGCGATCGCCGTCCTGTGGCTGCCCGAGCACGCCCCGACCGACACCGGCAGCTTCCCCATGCTCCAGCTGGGCGAACAGCGTGGCCCGGAGCCGGGAGGCAGGAAGTCCACGGGAGACGGCGCGCACCTCGACCGCTGAACGGTCGGTCCGCACTGGATACGAGGAGGCCGAGGGGTGCACGCACCCCTCGGCCTCCTCGTCCCGCATGCGCTCACACGGCTTCGGCCACCGGGGCCTTCTCCGGGCCGGTTCCCCGCAGGGGCACCTCCTTGACGAACAGCGCGGCCACCACCGCGACCAGTCCGACCGAGGCGCCCACCAGGAAGGCGATGTGGGTGCCGGACGCCACCGCGTACTCGTACGCCTCACGCACCGGCACCGGCAGCTTCGCCAGGCTCGCCGCGTCCAGCTGGGCGCCGTGCGTGGTGGCGCCCCCGCCGCCACGGGCAGCCATCTCGTCGTTCACCCGTCCGGTGAACAGCGCGCCCATGATCGCGACGCCGAAGGAGCTGCCGAGCGTACGGAACAGGGTGGTGGAGGACGAGGCGACGCCCATGTCCTTCAGCTCGACGCTGTTCTGCGCCACGAGCATCGTGATCTGCATCAGGAAGCCCATGCCCGCGCCGAGCACCGCCATGTAGACGCCGGAGGTGAACCGGCTGGTGCCGGTGTCCATCTGCGAGAGCAGGAAGAGACCGGTCACCATCAGGATCGAGCCCATGATCGGGAAGATCTTGTACCGGCCGCTGCTGGTGGTCACGCGTCCGGCGATGAGCGAGACGATCATCATCGCCAGGAGCATCGGCAGGAGCAGCAGTCCGGAGTTGGTCGCGGACGCGCCCTGGACGGACTGCTGGAACAGCGGCAGGAAGAGCACCGCGCCGAACATCACGAAGCCCGCCATGAAGCCGACCACGGACATCAGCGTGAAGTTGGCGTTGCGGAAGATGTGGAGCGGGATGATCGGTTCCGCGGCCTTGGTCTCGACGAAGAGGAAGCCGGCCAGTGCGGCGACGCCGATCGCGATGAGCTCCATGATGACGGCGGAGTTCCAGTCGTACTCCGAGCCGCCCCAGGTGGTCACCAGCACGATCGCGGTGATGCCGACGGTCAGCAGTCCGGCCCCGAGGTAGTCGACCTTCGCCTTGGTGCGCTCCCGCTTGGGCAGGTGCAGCACGACGGTGATCATCGCCAGGGCGACGGCGCCCAGCGGCAGGTTGATGTAGAAGCTCCAGCGCCAGCCGAGGTGGTCGGTGATGGTTCCGCCGACCAGGGGTCCGCCGATCATCGCGACCGCCATCACGCCGGCCATCATGCCCTGGTACTTGCCTCGCTCGCGGGGCGGCACGAGGTCACCGATGATCGCCATGACGCCGACCATCAGACCGCCGGCACCCAGGCCCTGGACGGCCCGGAAGCCGATCAGCTGGCCCATGTCCTGGGACATGCCGCTGAGGACCGAGCCGACCAGGAAGATCACGATGGACGTGAGGAAGATGCCCTTGCGCCCGTACATGTCGCCGAGCTTGCCCCAGATGGGGGTGGAGGCCGCGGTGGCCAGGGTGTAGGCGGTGACGACCCAGGAGAGGTGCTCCAGCCCGCCGAGGTCACCGACGATGGTCGGCATCGCGGTGCCGACGATCAGGTTGTCGAGCATGGCGAGCAGCATGGCGATCATCAGGGCGAGCACCACCACCCGCACGCTGCGCTGCTGCGGGCCGGGTTTCTCCGCCCGTCCGGCCGGCGCGTCCGGCTTCCCGTCCGCCGCCGCCTTCATCAGGTCCGCCATGTTCCCCAACTCCCCAGATCCCCTGTACACCGGACCTCTTACTTGCCGCCCGGCTAGTTGACTACAGTAGGGGAAGGTAGACCCGTAACTAGCCGGGCGTCAAGTAAGTTTTTTGGGGAGAGCACCATGGGCAGCACGCCGCAGCCGCGCCGGGGCAACACCCGGCAGCGCATCCAGGACGTCGCTCTGGAACTCTTCGCCGAGCAGGGATACGAGAAGACCTCGCTGCGGGAGATCGCCGAGCACCTCGACGTCACGAAGGCCGCGCTCTACTACCACTTCAAGACCAAGGAAGACATCCTGGTCAGCATCTTCGAGGACCTGAACCGGCCGGTCGAGGAACTGATCGCCTGGGGCAGGGAGCAGCCGCGCACGCTGGAGACGAAGAAGGAGATCCTCCGCCGCTACAGCGAGGCCCTGGCGAGCGCCACCCCGCTCTTCCGCTTCATGCAGGAGAACCAGGCGACCGTGCGCGACCTGAGCATCGGCGTGAGGATCAAGGACCGGGTGCTCGGACTCGTCGACCTGATCAAGGATCCCGACGCGCCGCTCACCGATCAGGTGCGGTGCTTCAGCGCGCTCTTCACCATGCACGCCGGCATGCTCGCGCTGAAGGACGCCGAAGGCGACCCCGAGGACAAGCGGAAGGCCGCCCTCGAAGTCGCCGTCGAACTGGTCACCCGGGCACACGGCCCGGACTCCGCCCAGTAGCGGGGATGGTGTCCCGGTCGGTCAGACCGTGACGCCCTCCTTGTGCAGGTAGTTGACCGGGTTGACCGCCGAACCGTAGTTCGCGGTGGTCCGGATCTCGAAGTGCAGGTGCGGGCCGCTGGAGTTACCGGTGTTGCCGGAGAGGGCGATCTTCTCGCCCTTCTTCACGTGCTCGCCGATGTGCACCTGGATCTTCGAGAGGTGCGCGTACTGCGAGTAGGTGCCGTTGCTGTGCTTGATCACGATGGCGTTGCCGTACGCGGGACCGTCGCCGCCGCCGTTCGGACCGGCCTTCACGACGGTGCCCTTGTGCGCGGCCTCGACCTTGGTGCCGATCGGCACGGCGAAGTCCTGGCCGGAGTGCTTGTGCGCCCAGCGGCTGCCGTCGTTGCCGAAGCTCGCGCTCAGCTCGTAGTGGTGGACGGGGGTCTCCCAGGCGAGCTTCGCGGCCTTCTTGGCAGCGGCCTTCTTCTTGGCGGCCGCCTTCTTCTTCGCCTCGGCGGCTTCCTTCTTGGCCGCCGCGGCCTTCTTGGCCGCGGTGTGCTCGGCCGCCTTGCCCTGCGCGGCCGCCTGCTGGGCGACCGACTCGGCGATGGTCGCACCCGCCAGGCTCGCGGCGTTGGGGGTACCCGTCGTGCCGGCCGCGAACGCAGCGCCCGCACCGAGAACCATCGACGTCCCCAGGCCGGCTGCCACCACGGCGCCACGGACACGGGAAGCGGACGGGCGGCGGGTCTGGAACGTAACGCGCTTCGACATAAGCGGAAAACCTCCGGGATGACTGGACCCGGCGGTGTGCCGGGCTGGCCATACCTTGGTAACCCGCACCCCCGGATGCACTCAAACCCCCCATCTACGAAGAAAAGCCGTAGCAGGAGGCCCGGGAATTCGTTGCCGCAGGTCCCGTTCCGAGCCCCGGAGGAGCAGCCGAAAGTCTTCGCCGGGACGGGTTTAACCCCAGTTCGAAACCACCCGTACCGGACACAACCCCGCCATCCACGCACTTCACCCCACACACCCGAAATGCCTGCCGGTCACCGGGCCGAAGGTCCCGATGGCGATCACGGCCATGGCTCCTAACGTGGCTAGTACGCCCCGAACGGGCTGTGCGCCTTGTCACCGGCGGTGGGACCAAGGGCCGTCCGTTTCAGGACCTTCGGCCGGGGGTTCCGCGCTGTCCGACGGGCAGGGCGGTCACCTTCCTCGCGTGCGGGGCGACGAGCTGCCTGCCGCCCCGTGCCAGGCGACGAGCTGCCTGCCGCCTGCCGCCAGGTACCAGCGCTGGAGGTCGCCGCTGCCGTCCGTCGTACGTCAGGCGCGGCTTCCCGCTGCGGGCGTCGTAGGCATGGACACCGAGGCCGTTCCCGTCCGTCCCGTCCCCGTCACCTGCTCGTCCACGCCCCGGACGAGGCGCCCGGAGCCGCGCGGGACCAACCAGCGGATCTACGCCCCCGCCGGGCTGACGCGACCGGGACCTCCCCGCGACGCGCCCCTCACGGTGTACGCAACAGCGAAAGGGCGGCCCCGAACCGGTGTGAACCGGTTCGGGGCCGCCCTTTCGTACGCTCGGGCGCGCTAGGCGCCGCTCACGCTTCCTTCGTCATGTTCGGGCCGGCGCCGCCTGCCGCCTGCTCGATCGGGGGGACGTCGGGCAGAGCCGACTTCTCCTCGCCACGGAAGGTGAACTTCTGCTCCTCACCCTCGCCCTCGGTGCCGACGACCACGATGTGACCGGGGCGCAGCTCACCGAAGAGGATCTTCTCGGAGAGGATGTCCTCGATCTCGCGCTGGATCGTCCGGCGCAGCGGCCGGGCGCCCATCACGGGGTCGTAGCCCTTCTTCGCCAGCAGGGACTTGGCGGCCGGGCTCAGCTCGATGCCCATGTCGCGGTCCCGCAGACGCTCGTCCACCTTGGCGAGCATGAGGTCGACGATCTGGATGATGTCTTCCTCGGTGAGCTGGTGGAAGACGACCGTGTCGTCGACGCGGTTGAGGAACTCGGGCCGGAAGTGCTGCTTGAGCTCTTCGTTGACCTTCGTCTTCATCCGCTCGTAGTTCGTCTTGACGTCGCCCTGGGCGGCGAAGCCCAGGTTGAAGCCCTTGGAGATGTCCCGGGTCCCGAGGTTGGTCGTCATGATGATGACCGTGTTCTTGAAGTCCACGACCCGGCCCTGGGAGTCGGTCAGGCGACCGTCCTCCAGGATCTGGAGCAGGGAGTTGAAGATGTCGGGGTGGGCCTTCTCGACCTCGTCGAAGAGGACGACGGAGAACGGCTTGCGGCGCACCTTCTCGGTGAGCTGGCCGCCCTCCTCGTAACCCACGTAGCCGGGGGGCGAGCCGAAGAGGCGGGAAACCGTGTGCTTCTCGCTGAACTCCGACATGTCGAGGGCGATCAGCGCGTCCTCGTCGCCGAAGAGGAACTCGGCGAGCGTCTTGGACAGCTCGGTCTTACCGACACCGGACGGACCGGCGAAGATGAACGAGCCACCCGGGCGCTTCGGGTCCTTCAGACCGGCTCGCGTACGGCGGATCGCCTGCGAGAGGGCCTTGATGGCGTCCTTCTGCCCGATGACGCGCTTGTGGAGCTCGTCCTCCATGCGCAGCAGACGGGAGGACTCCTCCTCCGTCAGCTTGAAGACCGGGATGCCGGTCGCGGTGGCGAGGACCTCGGCGATGAGCTCGCCGTCGACCTCGGCCACGACGTCCATGTCGCCGGCCTTCCACTCCTTCTCGCGCTTGGCCTTCGCCGCCAGCAGCTGCTTCTCCTTGTCACGGAGAGACGCCGCCTTCTCGAAGTCCTGGGAGTCGATGGCCGACTCCTTGTCGCGACGCACGCCCGCGATCTTCTCGTCGAACTCGCGGAGGTCCGGCGGCGCGGTCATCCGGCGGATGCGCATCCGGGAACCGGCCTCGTCGATCAGGTCGATCGCCTTGTCCGGCAGGAAGCGGTCCGAGATGTAGCGGTCGGCCAGCGTCGCGGCCTGGACCAGCGCCTCGTCCGTGATGGACACGCGGTGGTGGGCCTCGTAGCGGTCGCGCAGGCCCTTGAGGATCTCGATCGTGTGCGGCAGCGACGGCTCCGCGACCTGGATGGGCTGGAAGCGGCGCTCGAGGGCCGCGTCCTTCTCCAGGTGCTTGCGGTACTCGTCGAGCGTGGTGGCACCGATGGTCTGGAGCTCGCCTCGCGCCAGCATGGGCTTGAGGATGCTCGCCGCGTCGATCGCGCCCTCGGCGGCGCCCGCACCCACGAGGGTGTGGAGCTCGTCGATGAACAGGATGATGTCGCCGCGGGTGCGGATCTCCTTGAGGACCTTCTTCAGGCGCTCCTCGAAGTCACCGCGGTAGCGGGAGCCGGCGACCAGCGCACCGAGGTCGAGGGTGTAGAGGTGCTTGTCCTTGAGGGTCTCGGGCACCTCGCCCTTGACGATGGCCTGCGCCAGGCCCTCGACGACCGCCGTCTTGCCGACGCCGGGCTCGCCGATGAGGACCGGGTTGTTCTTCGTACGGCGGGACAGCACCTGCATGACCCGCTCGATCTCCTTCTCGCGCCCGATGACCGGGTCGAGCTTGGATTCACGAGCGGCCTGGGTGAGATTCCGGCCGAACTGGTCGAGGACCAGCGACGTGGAGGGCGTGCCCTCCGCGGGGCCGCCCGCTGTGGCCGCCTCCTTGCCGCCCGAGTAGCCGGACAGCAGCTGGATGACCTGCTGGCGCACCCGGTTCAGGTCGGCGCCCAGCTTCACGAGGACCTGGGCGGCGACGCCCTCGCCCTCGCGGATCAGGCCGAGCAGGATGTGCTCGGTGCCGATGTAGTTGTGGCCGAGCTGAAGGGCCTCGCGGAGCGACAGCTCCAGGACCTTCTTGGCTCGGGGGGTGAAGGGGATGTGCCCGGACGGAGCCTGCTGGCCCTGCCCGATGATCTCCTCCACCTGCTGGCGGACCGCCTCGAGCGAAATCCCGAGGCTCTCCAGGGCCTTAGCGGCGACACCCTCACCCTCGTGGATCAGGCCCAGGAGGATGTGCTCGGTGCCGATGTAGTTGTGGTTGAGCATCCGGGCTTCTTCCTGAGCCAGGACGACAACCCGCCGCGCGCGGTCGGTGAACCTCTCGAACATCGTTAATCGCTCCTCAGAGCGGTCAGGCAGTAAGGGGTCGGTCCCCTCCCTGTCCTTCCGCAGCTTAGTCCCGCAAGCGGGGACCGCTCATTTCAACTGCCGACACCCGGCCCTGCTTCCCGGGGGATCACGCGCCCCGAACGCCGACACCTGCTCCAACCCGATGGTGCGAGACGATGTTCCCGCAGGCCAGGCAGATACCCCTATCGCCGGTACGCCGATGGCGAACGTGAGACGTCCTTGGCTTGCGTGTCGCCCCTCCCCACTAGGGATGTCCTACCCGCAATTACAGACAGTCCATGCGGCGTACGCGGGTTCCCTCCGCTACGGGCGAACATCTTCGTGCTCCCGAATGCGCCCGTACGCCCTCAACCCGGACACCCTATGCGTTCGATCAAGGACTCTGCGTAACTCTTGGCGCGGATCGGGAGTTCTTCCGTCATGACCCTCACCGTCCCGCCTCCGCGCACCGCGCTCCCCGCAGAGCGGGGCGGCCGTGCCGATGGCGCGTCACGCGGCGCGTGTGCCCGGTGGTACGAGCAGGAGCTCGACTGGGCCACGGCCGGCAGCGCGCCGGTGCGGCTGCTGACGGGGCTGCGGTTCGACGCGCTCGTCGTCCCTGCCGCCGCCGGCCACTCGGCGCTGCGACGGGTGGGCCGGACCGGTCCTGTGGCACTGACCGGCAGGCGGATGAGTTTTCTGGTGGCGCCGGGAAGCGCGGACGAACTGCCCGGGCTGCTCGACTGGCTGGAGTGGGGCGGGGTCACCCTCGCCCTGACCGCTCTCGGCGCGGGCGGACGGATCACCGCACCGCCGCCACCGGGCCGGCCGGGTCCGCCGGGGGCCGCCGTATGGCTGCGGCCCCCCTGCCCACCCCACGAGCAGGAGGGGGGACCGGTGTTCCCGGCCCTCTCCGGCTTCGGGAGCAGGAGTGGGGATGCTGCTCCCGATCTCATCCGGCTCGTGGACGCCGTCGCGACGGAATGCCACCGGGCCCGCCTGACGCGCGCCCGGGCCGGAACGCACCCCGGGAAAACGGCTGCTCAGCCGTTGGCCTGCTCGTAAGCCTCACGGATCTCCGCGGGAACGCGACCGCGGTCATTCACATTCTTGCCGTTCTCGCGCGCCCACTTACGGATCTCGGCGGTGTCCTTGTTGCCGCCCGAAACGGCGCGGCCCTTGCCACGACCGGACGCCGCACGGCCACCGGTGCGCCGGCCGCTCTTCGCGTACGGCTCAAGAAGGGACCGCAGCTTGTCCGCGTTGCTCGTGGTGAGGTCAATCTCGTACGTCTTGCCATCGAGAGCGAACGTCACGGTCTCGTCCGCCTCGCCACCGTCGAGGTCGTCAACAAGAAGGACCTGAACCTTCTGCGCCACCGGGATTTCCTTTCATCGAAAATGGAGTACGCGGAAAGGAAACCGCTTTTCACCGGAAAACACAAACCCCCGGGAGAGGTTCAGGAGCGCAAGAAGACGGGAAACGTGCGCGATTCGGACATAGGGATCGGTCTTCTTCCTACGGGTCACAGGTGCAGAAGCATCCGGCTGTTACCCAAGGTGTTCGGCTTCACTCGTTCGAGACCGAGGAACTCCGCGACACCCTCGTCATAGGAACGCAGCAGCTCGCTGTAGACATCTCCGTCGACCGGTGTCTCTCCGATCTCCACGAAGCCGTGCTTCGCGAAGAAGTCGACTTCGAAGGTCAGGCAGAAAACCCGCCGCACCCCAAGCCAGCGGGCGGTCTGCAGCAACTTGTCCAGTACTTGATGTCCGACTCCGGCACCCTTGACGCTGTGATCGACGGCGAGAGTACGCACTTCGGCCAGGTCTTCCCACATCACATGCAGTGCACCGCATCCGATGACCCGGGCGTCCTCGTCCCGTTCGGCGATCCAGAACTCCTGGATGTCCTCGTAAAGCGTGACCGTCGCTTTGTCGAGCAGGATGCCTTCTCGCACGTAGCCGTCGAGGAGACGCCGGACCGAGGCCACATCGCTCGTCCTCGCACGACGGACGGTGATGGCCACGTTTATAACCGACGGATCGGTCTGGAAATCGGTATGCGGAAGCTCTGAGGACATACCCCGACGCTATCGCCCGGCGTCCGGCTCCGCGCCATCGGCCGCTTCGGCGCCTTCGCCCGATCCGCCACCGGCGTCTTCACCGGCCACTTCACCCGCGTCTTCACCGGCCACTTCACCGACCGCCCGAACGGCACCCTCGGGAAGAGTGGGCAGAACGATGCGCATGGCGTCCCGGAGGGCTTCGAGCTGCTCGGCCGACATCATGCCGAAGAACGCCACCAGCGCGGCGGCCTGGTTGTCGCTCTGCGACCAGGCTTCGTTCATCAGTGCGGCCGAGTACGCGGCGCGGGTGGAGACCGCCGTATATCGATATGCGCGGCCGTCCACTTCCCGGCGCACCCAGCCCTTCTGATGGAGATTGTCCATAACCGTCATGACGGTCGTGTAGGCGATGGACCGCTCCTGCTGAAGGTCTTCAAGGACTTCCCGTACGGTGACCGGTCGGTTCCATTGCCAGACCCGCGTCATCACGGCGTCTTCCAGCTCTCCCAATTGGCGGGGCACAGCGCCACCCTAGTAGCAAATGTCTGGAATGACGGGTTATTCGCACGACAAAAGGGCGTACGGCTCTCGGGAGCCGTACGCCCTTCGTACGTGTGGTGCGCGGGACCGGGAGGTCAGACCCCGTCGGCGCGCGGTGCCTGGTGGGCCGCTTCCGCGCGGCTGATCGCGGCGTCGACGGCCGCGTCCTCCTTGCCCTTGTTCGGCCCGCCCTGGCTCTTGACGATCGTCACGACCAGACCGATGAAGAAGGCTGCCATCACCACGGGGGGCACGAGCGCGGATACGTAGTCCATGGCGTCCAGAGTAGCGAGCCCGGTCGCGCCCGGTGGAAGGACCTACCCCGCGGCGCGTTGCTGCGGTGGCGGGACCGGGCGGCGGCGGGGCGGGAAGACCTCGGAGGGCTTCGGCGCCGGGCGTTCCGACGGTGGGGCCGGGGCCGCCGGGGTCTTCGGCTTCTCGGGCTCCGCGGCCCGCCCGCCGGGCAGTGCGAGCAGCCGGCTGCGCGGCGCGGGCGCCGTCGCGGACACCGCGCGTCCGGCGAGGCGGGCCCGCACCGAGCGCTCGGCGAGCACCTGGCAGCGCTCCAGGAGCGCCGCGGCGACCGGTCCGCCGCGCAGGGCACGGAGCGCGGCCAGATCCTCGGGGCGGGGGTCGTAACCGGCGGCCAAGGCGTCCTGGAGGCGCTCCAGATAGCCGCTGAGGGAGCCGGGGAGGGCGTTGCGGTAGCGGACGAGGTCGGCGAGGAGGAAGGCGCGCAGCCGTCCGGCCTCACCGACCGCCTCGTCGACGGAGCCCGCTAGCCGCAGGCAGTCCTGGACGTCCTCGTCGGGCAGGGGCGCGGGGTGGAGGGCGATGGCGAGGGCACGGCGGAGCACTCGCAGCTCGTCCGCGCTGAACGCCATACCGCCGCGTGATCCGTAGGGCGTGGGCATAGCGCGACAATACGTGCTAAAGGGACAAAATCCGTTTAACTGGCTGTCGGCGGCGCGGCGGCGCGGGGGCCGCCGTGCCGCCGCGCGGCGCTGATCAGAGGCGCGACACGTTGCGCTCGTACACCAGACGCAGTCCGATGAGCGTGAGCCAGGGCTCGTGCTCGTCGATGACGGAGGACTCGCCCAGCACCATCGGAGCAAGGCCGCCCGTCGCGATGACCGTGACGTCGTCGGGGTCTGCGGCCAGCTCCTTCTTCATCCGTCCCACGACACCGTCGACCTGGCCGGCGAAGCCGTAGATGATGCCCGCCTGCATGGCCTCGACGGTGTTCTTGCCGATCACGCTGCGCGGCCGGGCCAGCTCGATCTTGCGCAGCTGGGCGCCCTTGACGCCGAGCGCCTCGACCGAGATCTCGATGCCGGGCGCGATGACGCCGCCGGTGTACTCACCCCGGGCGGAGACCGCGTCGAAGGTGGTGGCCGTGCCGAAGTCGACGACGATCGCCGGACCGCCGTACAGGTCGACGGCGGCGACCGCGTTGATGATGCGGTCCGCGCCGACCTCCTTCGGGTTGTCCATCAGGATCGGCACCCCGGTCTTGATGCCCGGCTCGACGAGGACGGCGGGGACGTCGCCGTAGTAGCGGCGGGTCACCTCGCGCAGCTCGTGCAGGACGGCAGGGACCGTGGAGCAGATCGCGATGCCCTCGATGCCGTCGCCCAGCTCCATGCCCAGCAGCGGGTGCATCCCCATCAGGCCCTGAAGCAGCACCGCGAGCTCGTCGGCGGTACGGCGGGAGTCGGTGGAGATGCGCCAGTGCTCGACGATCTCCTCACCGTCGAACAGCCCGAGGACCGTGTGGGTGTTGCCGACGTCGATGGTGAGCAGCATCAGACGCCGGCCTCGTCGGTGTCGCGGAAGTCCAGGCCGATGTCGAGGATCGGCGAGGAGTGGGTCAGCGCGCCGACGGCCAGGTAGTCCACTCCGGCCTCCGCGTAGGCGCGGGCGGAGTCGAGGGACAGCCGGCCCGAGGACTCCAGGACCGCGCGGCCGCTGACGAGCGCGACGGCCTCGGCCGTCTGCGAGGGCGTGAAGTTGTCCAGCAGGATCAGATCGGCACCCGCGTCCAGGACCTCGGTGACCTGCTCCATCGTGTCGACCTCGACCTCGATCGCGAGGTCCGGGAACTCCTGCCTGACCCGCTTGAACGCCTCGGCGACCCCGCCCGCCGCGATCACGTGGTTGTCCTTGACCAGCGCGGCGTCGGACAGCGACATGCGGTGGTTGACCCCGCCGCCGCAGCGCACCGCGTACTTCTCCAGGGCGCGCAGGCCCGGAGTCGTCTTGCGGGTGTCGCGGACCTTGGCCTTCGTGCCCTCCAGCACGTCGGCCCAGGCGCGGGTGGCGGTGGCGATACCGGAGAGCCGGCACAGCAGGTTGAGCGCGCTGCGCTCGCCGGTGAGCAGGTCACGGGTACGGGTGGTGACGGTCAGCAGCTTCTGGCCGGGGACGACGCGGTCGCCGTCCTCGACGTGCCGCTCGACCTCGAACGCGTCGGTGCAGATGATGGAGAGCACGGCCTCGGCCACGCGCAGACCTGCCACGACGCCCGCCTCACGGGCGGTGAAGTCGCCGGTGGCCACGGCGTCCTCGGAGACGGTGGCGACGGTCGTGACGTCCACCCCGCCGTCGAGGTCCTCCTCGATCGCGACGTGCGCGACGTCCTCGACGGTGACCGGGTCCAGGCCTGCCTCGGCGAGGAGCTGGGCGAGCGCGGGGTCCAGGCCGCACTCCAGGGCGTCCAGGTCGTAGCCGTCCTCCCCGCCGCAGCCGCAGCCGTCACCGCAGCCGCCCGCGGCGGATGCGGGCGCGCCGATCTGGATCAGCGGTACGTCCACGGGTGTGGGGCGCGGATTCTCTTCGGGCGTGCTCACGGTTACGGCTCCTCGGGAGTGGGGTGGGTGGTGCCTGTCGCTGCGCAGTCTGCTGCCCCGGACGGCCGTACGGGCCCGAACGCCTCGGTATCCGTCCGACGGAGGACGAGCTGCCGGTCCGGGGTGAGCTTCACGACGAGGTGGCGGCGCCAGTCCTCGTCGTCGCGCTCGGGCCGGTCCTCGCGCCAGTGGCAGCCCCGGGTCTCCTCGCGCTGCCGGGCGGCGGCGACCAGGACCCGGGAGACGAGGAGCAGGTTGGTGACCTCCCAGGCCTCGACGCCGGGCACCGCGTCCTTGGGCTCGGCCGCCCCGGCCTTCAGGAACGCGCTGCGGTGCAGGTCCTCCAGCTCCTCGGCGGCCCTGGCGAGGCTGTCGGCGGAACGCACGACGCCGGCGCCGCGGGTCATGATGCGCTGGATCGTGCTCCGGGCCTCGGGAGGCAGCAGCGGGGAGGGCGCGGGGTGGTCGGCGACGGTGGCGGCGGAGGACCGGGGCCGGTCGGCGACGATGTCGGCCGCGATGCGCTCGGCGAAGACGAGGCCTTCCAGGAGCGAGTTGGACGCCAGCCGGTTCGCGCCGTGCACCCCGGTGCAGGCGACCTCGCCGCAGGCGTACAGGCCGGGCACGGTCGTACGTCCCCGCAGGTCGGTGCGGATGCCGCCGGAGGCGTGGTGCGCGGCCGGGGCGATCGGGATCGGCTCGGTGACCGGGTCGATGCCATGGGCCCGGCAGGCCGCCAGGATGGTGGGGAAGTGCTGCTCCCACATCGTGGCGCCGAAGTGGCGGGCGTCGAGGTACATGTGCTCGGTGCCGTGCAGCTGCATCTGGCGGGTGATGGCCTTGGCGACGATGTCGCGCGGGGCAAGCTCGGCCAGCTCGTGCTGCCCGAGCATGAAACGCGTGCCGTGGGCGTCGACGAGATGGGCGCCCTCGCCCCGTACCGCTTCCGAGACGAGCGGCTGCTGGCCCTCGGCACCGGCGCCGAGGAAGAGGACCGTGGGGTGGAACTGGACGAATTCGAGGTCCGAGACCTCCGCGCCCGCCCGCAGCGCCAGTGCCACGCCGTCGCCGGTGGCGACCGGCGGGTTGGTGGTGGCGGAGAAGACCTGGCCCATACCGCCGGTGGCGAGGATGACCGCGGGGGCGTTGACCGCGCCGACCCCGTCGTGCTGGCCCTCGCCCATGACGTGCAGGGTGACGCCCGCGGTACGGCCTACGGCGTCGGTGAGCAGGTCGAGCACGAGGGCGTTCTCGACGGTGTGCAGGGCGGCTTCCCGGACCGCTTCGACCAGGGCGCGGGAGATCTCCGCGCCCGTCGCGTCGCCGCCCGCGTGGGCGATGCGGCGGCGGTGGTGACCGCCCTCGCGGCCCAGTGCGATGGTGCCGTCGTCCGCGGTGTCGAAGTGGGCGCCGGTGCCGATCAGCCGGCGTACGGCGTCGGGGCCCTCGGTGACGAGGGTGCGGACCGCCGTCTCGTCGCACAGGCCCGCACCGGCGACCAGGGTGTCGTCCAGGTGCTGTTCCGGAGTGTCGCCCTCACCCAGGGCGGCGGCGACGCCGCCCTGGGCCCAGCGGGTGGAGCCGTCGTCGAGGCGGGCCTTGGTGACGACGACGGTGGCGAGGCCGGCGGCGGCGCAGCGCAGGGCGGTGGTGAGACCGGCCACGCCGGAGCCGACGACCACGACATCGGCGTCGATGGACCAGCCGGGGGCGGGGGCGGTCAGCCGTATTCCGGTCACGCGGTGGCTCCGAAGGTCAGGGGGATGTTGTCGATGAGGCGGGTGGTACCGACCCGGGCGGCGACGGCGAGGATCGCGTCGCCCGCGGTGCGGTCGTCGGGGATCTCGGTGAAGTCCGCCGGGTCCACGAGCGCCACGTAGTCGAGGGCGAGCGGGGGCTGCTCGGCCGCGGCGTCGTCCAGGACCGCACGGGCCGCCGCGCGCACGGCGGCGGGGCCCGCGTCCGGCCGGGCCCTGGCGACCGCCTGGGCGTCGGCCGCCAGCCTGGCCTCGCCGAGGCGGGTGAGTCCGGCGGCCCGGCCCTCCGTCGCGCCCGCCGCCTGCGCGCGGGCGTGCAGCGCCTGCTGGGCGGCGAGCCGGTCACGGGCCGCGAACAGAGCGCGGGACAGGGCGAGCGCGGTGTGGCGCTCGTGCGGGTCGAGGAAGCGGTTGCGGCTGGAGAGCGCCAGGCCGTCGGCCTCCCTCGCCGTCTCCACGCCCACGATCTCCACGGGGAAGTTCAGATCGCGCACCATGCGGCGGATCAGCGCCAGCTGCTGGGCGTCCTTCTGCCCGAAGAACGCGACATCGGGACGGGTGGGGTGGAGCAGCTTGGCGACGACGGTGAGCATGCCGTCGAAGTGCCCGGGGCGTGAGGCGCCTTCCAGACGCTCGCCCATCGGGCCCGCCGAGATCCGGACCTGGGGTTCGCCGCCCGGGTAGACCTCGTCGACGGACGGAGCGAAGACCACGTCGGCGCCGGCCGCGCCGGCCACGGCGAGATCGGCGTCCAGGGTGCGCGGGTAGCGGTCGAGGTCGGCGCTCTCGCCGAACTGGAGCGGGTTGACGAAGACGGTGACGACGACCTGGCCGGCCGGTCCCACAACCGCACGCGCGGTTTGGATCAGGGAGGCGTGGCCCTCGTGCAGGGCCCCCATCGTCATGACGACGGCGCGCTCGGCCCGGCCGCCCTCGGGGGCGTACTCCGCCAGTTCGGCGGCGGTACGGAGCACAGTGGCGGCGGATGCGGTCATCGGGACTCCTCCGGTCCGCGGCCGGCGCCGCCGGATGCGCCCGAGCCGTCGGCCAGGACGCCGAGCAGGTCCTCGGCGAGCTCCGGCTTGAGCATGCCGTGGGCGAGCGCGCGGTCGGCGGTGGCGCGGGCCATCGCGACGTAACCGGCCACCGTCTGCGGGGCGTGGGTGCGCAGCTCGCCGATGTGCGCGGCGACCGTGCCCGCGTCGCCCCGGGCGACCGGGCCGGTCAGGGCGGCGTCACCGGAGCGCAGGGCGTTGTCCAGAGCGGCGCCGAGCAGCGGGCCGAGCATCCGGTCGGGGGCGGTGACCCCCGCCGTGCGCAGCAGCTCCATCGACTGGGCGACCAGGGTGACCAGGTGGTTCGCGCCGAGCGCGAGAGCCGCGTGGTAGAGCGGACGGGACTCCTCGGCGATCCACTCGGGCTCGCCGCCCATCTCGATGACCAGCGCCTCGGCGGCGAGCCGCAGCTGCTCGGGGGCCGTGACCCCGAAGGAGCAGCCCGCCAGCCGCTGGACGTCCACCGAGGTGCCGGTGAACGTCATCGCGGGGTGCAGGGCCAGTGGCAGGGCGCCGGCCCGCAGCGCGGGATCCAGCACCTTCGTCCCGTACCGCCCCGAGGTGTGGACGATCAGCTGGCCGGGGCGCACCGCACCGGTCTCGGCGAGGCCCTCGACGAGCCCCGGCAGGGCGTCGTCGGGCACGGTCAGCAGGACCAGTTCCGCGCGCGCGAGGACCTCGGCGGGCGTCACCAGGGGGACGTCGGGGAGCAGGGTGGCGGCTCGGCGCACCGAGGCGGCGGAGACGCCCGACACGGCGACCGGGCGGTGCCCGGCGAGGGCCAGGGCAGCGGCGAGGGCGGGGCCGACGCGGCCCGCGCCGACGACGCCGACGGTGAGACGGGCGGGGCGGTCCCTCGCGTCGAGGGGCTCCTGGGGAGTCATTGCGTTCACGCGGCAGTGGCCTTCCGTTCCAGTCCGCGGGGGGTACCGGACGATTCCTCTGCATGCTACGCCAGCACTTCGTCCGGGCCCCCGGCTGTCCACAGGCTGTGGACAGTGCGGGACGCGGCAGCACCGGCCCGGCCGGCGGGCGTCCATATCCTGTGGGCAGCGGCTGCGTTCTGCGTGATGATCGTCCCATGGCAGACATAAACGAGCAGGTGCGCGACGGGTTGGCGGACGGACCGGAGGTCCCCCGCGGGAACGGGGACGAGGAGGCCGATCAGCAGCGGCTGCGCAGCATCACCGCGTGGCGGCAGGCCGAGCGGATCCTGTCCCGGATGCCGGTGGACCGTTCGCTCGGCGAGCAGCTGGCGGCACTGACCGCGGGCGCGGCCACCGTCACCGAAGTGGACCGGCCCGCCGACATCTACGGCGACGGCGTCGTCGCCGAGCTGGAGCAGCGGATCGCCGGACTGCTCGGCACCGAGGCCGCCGCGTTCTTCCCGACCGGGACGATGGCGCAGCAGGTCGCCCTGCGCTGCTGGGCCGGCCGCACCGGCAACCCCACGGTGGCCCTCCATCCGCTGTCCCACCCGGAGGGGCACGAGCGCGGCGCGCTGGGGGCGGTGAGCGGGCTGCGCACCGTCCACCCGACGACCGAGCCGCGCCTGCCCACGGCGGACGAGATCCGTGACTTCGCGGAGCCCTTCGGCACCCTGATGCTGGAGCTGCCGCTGCGCGACGCGGGCTTCGTCCTGCCCACGTGGGAGGAGCTGGAGGCCGTGGTGGCGGCGGCCCGCGAACGCGACGCGGTCGTCCACTTCGACGGGGCGCGGCTGTGGGAGTGCGCGTCGCACTTCGGGCGGGAACTGCCGGAGATCGCTGCGCTCGCCGACAGCGTGTACGTGTCGTTCTACAAGACCCTCGGCGGACTCTCCGGGGCCGCGCTCGCCGGTTCCGCCTCGCTGGTCGAGGAGGCCCGCACCTGGCGCCACCGGTACGGCGGCCAGCTCTTCCAGCAGTTCCCCGCGGCGATCTCCGCCCTGATCGGCCTGGACCGGGAGCTGCCCAGGCTGCCGTCGTACGTGGCGCAGGCGAAGGTGGTCGCCGCGGCGCTGGCCGAGGGGTTCGCGGAGGCGGGTGCCGGGTGGTTCCGGGTCCATCCCGAGCCGCCCCACACCCACCAGTTCCAGGTGTGGCTCCCCTACCCGCCGGACGTCCTGTCCCAGGCGGCGGTGCGGCAGGCGGAGGAGACGGGCGTGGCCCTGTTCCGCAGGTGGTACCCGGCTCCGGCGGGCCCGCCCGGGCTGTCGTTCACCGAGGTCACGGTGTCGGAGGCGGGGCTGGAGTGGACGGCGGCGGACGTCCGCGCGGCGGCGGCGGAGTTCGTGGGACGGGTGGCCGCGCAGGGGTGAGGCCACCGGGGAGAGGCCGCCGCGCTCGACGCCGCCGGATCAGGGCGAGGCCCCCGCGCTCGACGCCCCCGGATGAGGGTGAGGCCGCCGGGCTCGACGCCGCCGATTGACGACTGCCGTCAATCCGGATCCGGGCAGCCGCCGCGACCCCGCACCATGGACGGGTGAGCGTAACCATCGACATCGCGGGCCTCGACCCCGGACGCATCGTCTTCGAGACCTCCCCCCTCGTCGAGCTGGGGGTCGCCCTCCACGCGCTCGCGGAGCCGGGCCACCACCCCGGGGTGCACGGCTGGGCGACGGCCACCACCACGGCTCTGGAACCGGATCTGGCCGACCGGCTGCACGAGGCCGACTTCCTGTGGCGGAACACGTTCTCGGACATCTTCATGCCGTTCGCCGGTGTCGTCGGCGGCAACGGCAGGACGGGCGCCGGCCTCACCGAGGACCTGGACATCCTGGACCGGCTGGACGACGAGAGGTTCGTCGCCGCGGCCCTGGAGTTCACCTGCGCCCACCTCTACGGGCCCGGCTCCGCCTCTCCGCTCCACGATGCCGGGATGCGCGCCCGGGCCATGGACGTGGCGGCGGCGCGGGGCCCGCAGCAGCTGGAGTTCACCCAGCGGCTGCTGACCGACCCCGCCCCCGTACGCCGCTGGATCCGGCGCTTGTTCGAGGACTGCGACCAGGCGTTCTTCGCGGACACCTGGCAGCGGGTGCGGGTCCAGCTGGTGGCCGACGCCCGGCACAAGACGGACCTGCTGCGGCACAAGGGGCTCACCGAGGCGATGGGAGCGGTCTCCGCCGCGCTCTCCGTCGACGAGGACGGGAAGCGGATCAGCGTCGACAAGCTCTCCGACGGCTCGACCGACGCCACCGACCCGGCCGTCGGCGCCGGGCTCACGCTCATCCCGACCAGTTTCGGCTGGCCGCACCTGATGGTGCTGCACGCCCCCGGGTGGCGGCCGGTGATCCACTACCCGGTACACCGGCCCGAACTGCCCTCCCCCGCCTCCGTCGAACTGCTCCAGGTGCGGATGGAGGCGCTGGCCCACCCGATGCGGATGCGGCTGTGCCGCAACATCGCCCGCTCGCCGTACACGACCGGGGAACTCGCGGACTTCCACGGCATCACCGCCCCCGAGGTCTCCCGCCACCTCACGGTGCTCAAGAAGGCGGGTCTGGTCACGACCCGGCGCCGCGGCCGGTATGTCCTGCACCAGCTGGACCTGACCGTGGTGGCTCGGCTCGGCAGTGACTTCCTGGAGGGAATCCTGCGCTGAGGGGCTGCCGGGCGGTGCCGGGCGTCCCCCTCAGTCGAAGCGGATGTGCCGGATCCCCGTCCAGGCCCGCCGCACCCGGTGCCGCAGCGCGCTGTCCGTGTCCGGCAGCAGCGTGAGCCCCGCCGATGCGGCGATCCGGTCGGCGACCTGGGGAACCGTCATCCGGTCGGTACGGATGTGCTCGGCGAACTCCGCGCCCTCCAGCCGCTCCAGGCAGTGGTCCAGTTTCGCGACGGCGAAGCTCTCGCGCCCGAGGCCGCGCCCCAGCCCGCGTTCACGCAGCCGGTTCAGCACCGTCGCGCGCTCGGCGAGCAGGGCGAAGTGGTGCACCGCGTGCCCGTCCTCGCGCAGCCGCCCGACGATCTCCGCGAAGTAGCCGGGGTCGACCAGGGTCATCGGGGCGACGACCGTGCCGGGGTGCCCGCGCAGGGCGATGTCGAGCATGTCGTGCACGCCCCGCCGCCAGGCCGGCAGATCCTGGAAGTCGCCGCGCAGCGCGGGCGGCAGCGTCCGGTGCAGCCCGAAGCCGACGTGCTCCGGATCGCAGACCACGCTGCCGGGCAGCCGACGCCGCAGCTCGTACGCCGTCTGGGTCTTGCCCCCGCCGAACGGGCCGTTGACCCATACCAGCGCGCCCACCGACTCAGCCCGCCCCGCCCCCGGCGCGCACCAGACCGGTCTCGTACGCGAGGACCACGACCTGCACCCGGTCGCGCAGACCCAGCTTGGTGAGGATGCGGCCGACGTGCGTCTTCACGGTCGCCTCGGAGAGCACCAGCCGCCCCGCGATCTCGCCGTTCGACAGCCCCTGGGCGACCAGCAGCATCACCTCGCGTTCGCGTTCGGTGAGCTTGGCGACGTCCTTGTGCTGCGGCTCGGCCTTGCCGCTGGGCAGCATCGACGAGAAGCGGTCGAGCAGCCGGCGGGTGGTGGACGGGGCGACGACGGCGTCGCCGCTGTGCACGGAACGGATCGCGGCGAGCAGTTCGCCCGGCGGCACGTCCTTGAGCATGAAGCCGCTGGCACCCGCCTTCAGCCCCGAGAAGGCGTACTCGTCGAGGTCGAACGTCGTCAGGATCAGGACCTTGGGCGCATCGGGCTGCTCACAGATCCGGCGGGTGGCCTCGACGCCGTCCAGCCGGGGCATGCGCACGTCCATCAGCACCACGTCGACCGCGGTGGAGCGGAGATTCTCGATCGCCTCCGCTCCGTCGCCGGCCTCGGCGACGACCTCCATGTCCGGCTGCGCGGCGAGCACCATCCGGAAGCCGGTGCGCAGCAGCGCCTGGTCGTCGACGAGCATCACGCGGATCGCCATGGGGTCCTTGTCTCCTGTATTCGTTATGCGGTCGGTTTCGGCGTAGCGGAAGGCTCTTCGCGTCCGTACGGATCGGACGCGGGGCCTCTCGTTCGGATCATGCAGACGAAAGCCCCTAGTGCGCGGCCTTGAGCGGCAGCAGGGCGCTGATCCGGAAGCCGCCGCCGGGACGCGGCCCGGCGTCCAGCGTGCCGCCGACCATCCCGACCCGTTCGCGCATGCCGATCATGCCGTGGCCCGCGCCGTCGGCGCCGCCGTCCTCGTACAGCTCGTGCGCCGCGCCCCGGCCGTCGTCCTCCACCAGCAGGCCGAGCCCGTCGTCGAAGTAGACCAACCGGACACTGGCCCCGGCGTCCGGGCCGCCGTGCTTGCGCGTGTTGGTCAGGGCCTCCTGCACGATGCGGTACGCCGTCAGCTCCACGCCGCTGGGCAGCGGGCGCGGGGTCCCCTCGATCTTGAAGTCGACGGCCAGACCGGCGGCCCTCACGTGGTCGATCAGGTCCTCGATCTGGTCCACGTCGGGCTGCGGGACGTACTCCCCGGTCTCCGGCGCATCGCCCGTGCGCAGCACGCCGAGCAGCCGGCGCATCTCCGCGAGCGCCTGCCTGCCCGTGCTGGAGATGGTCTCCAGCGCCTGCCGGGCCTGGTCGGGGGCCGCGTCCATCACGTAGGCGGCGCCGTCCGCCTGCACCACCATCACGGAGACGTTGTGCGCGACGACGTCGTGGAGCTCCCGGGCGATCCGGGCCCGCTCCGCCGCCACCGCGACCTTCGACTGGGCCTCCCGCTCCCGCTCCAGCCGGGCGGCGCGCTCCTCCAGCTGGTCGAAGTAGGCCCGCCTGGTCCGCATCGAGTCGCCGAGCACCCAGGCCAGCACGAACGGCACCGTCATGACGACGACGACGAACCCCGCCTCCGCCCAGCCGCGCGGCGCCCCCTCCTGCTCCGGCCAGCGGAGCTGGGAGAGACCGGCGGCGCACAGACTGCAGACCAGGGCGAGCCGTGAGGCCCAGCGCTCGCCGACGGTGGCCACGGTGAAGGTGATCACCAGCATGGCGAAGTTGGCGAGGGTCGGTCTGACCCCCAGCACCAGCTGCACGACGCCCATCGCGATGGCGAGCAGCAGCATCTTCTCGGGGGCGCGGCGGCGCAGCGCGACGACGACACAGAGGCCGACGACGATCGGCACTATGGCGATGCGGGCCGCACGGCCGCTCTGTCCGATCCCCCCGACCACGATCGTCATGCCGGAGATCCCGAGGAGGAAGACAGCCCAGAAGCTGTCGACGCCCGTCGGGTGTCTGCGGATGAAGTCGTAGAGGCGCTGCACGTAACCCAGCGTAGGTAAAGCCAATGGGTGCACGGGTCAGCCGAAGGGCCGATCCAGGTCCGGAGACCGTACTCCCCAAGGTGGAGACTTGGGAACGTGACGGATGAGTGGCTGGGGTGGCAGGAGGCGGCGGAGACCGCTTTGTACGGAGACGAGGGGTTCTACCGGAGCCCGGAAGGGCCTGCCGGGCATTTCCGCACCTCCGTGCACGCCTCCCCGCTGTTCGCCGCGGCCGTCGCCCGGCTGCTGGTCAGGACGGCCGCGGAGCTGGCGACGTCGTGTGTGGACCTGGTGGACATGGGGGCGGGGCGCGGGGAGCTGTTGACGGGGGTGCTCGCTGCGCTGCCGGCCGAGGGTGGCGAGGGTCTCACGGTGCGGGCGTTCGCCGTGGAGCTGGCCGCCCGGCCGCCCGGGCCGGACCCGCAGATCCAGTGGTGCGCGAAGCCGCCGCAGGGGGTGCGAGGGCTGCTGTTCGCCAACGAGTGGCTGGACAACGTGCCGGTGCCGGTCGCCGAGACGGACCCGGAGGGCGTCGAACGGTACGTCCTGGTGCGGGCGGCGGACGGCGCGGAGCGGCTGGGCGAGCCGGTGAGCGGGGCGGACGCGCGGTGGCTGCGCCGCTGGTGGCCGTCGGCGGGGCCGGGCAGCCGGGCCGAGATCGGCCGCCCGCGCGACGAGGCGTGGGCGGACGCGGTGGCCACGCTGTCCGCCGGGCTCGCGGTGGCGGTGGACTACTGCCACGTACGGGAGGAGCGGCCGCCGTTCGGCACGCTGACCGGCTTCCGGGCCGGGCGGGAGGTGCGGCCGGTGCCGGACGGCAGCTGCGACCTCACCTCGCACGTGGCGCTGGACGCGTGCGCGGCGGCGGGCGGACCGGGCGCGGAGATCGTCACCCAGCGCGAGGCGCTGCGGCGCCTGGGCGTCAGCGGTGAACGCCCGCCGCTGTCCCTGGCGGCCGGCGACCCGGCCGGATACGTACGCGCCCTGGCGTCGGCGGGCCAGGCCGCGGAACTCACCGCCCGGGGCGGCCTGGGCGACTTCGGCTGGCTGACGCAACGTGTCCCGGGCCCGGCCCCGTCCAGCCCTTCCGGCGATTGAGGAGCGGGGCCCGGGGCGGAGCCCCGGGAAACCGGGCCGCAGGCAATACTGTCGGCATGACGGAGACGACGGTCGGCATCGGCGGCGCAGCGGAAAGCACCGACATGGTGCTCAACATCGGCCCCCAGCACCCCTCCACCCACGGCGTGCTCCGTCTGCGCATCGTCCTGGACGGGGAACGCATCCAGCACGCCGAACCGGTCATCGGCTACATGCACCGCGGCGCGGAGAAGCTCTTCGAGGCCCGCGACTACCGGCAGATCGTGATGCTCGCCAACCGCCACGACTGGCTGTCGGCGTTCTCCAACGAACTGGGCGTCGTGATGGCCGTCGAGCGGATGCTCGGCATGGAGGTGCCGGAGCGCGCGGTCTGGACCCGCACCCTGCTCGCCGAGCTGAACCGGGTCCTCAACCACCTGATGTTCCTCGGCTCGTACCCGCTGGAACTCGGCGGCATCACACCGGTGTTCTACGCGTTTCGGGAGCGCGAGGAGCTCCAGGCCGTGATGGAGGAGGTCTCCGGCGGCCGGATGCACTACATGTTCAACCGGGTCGGCGGCCTCAAGGAGGACCTTCCCGCGGGCTGGCTCGGCCGGGCCCGGGACGCCGTCGCCTCGGTCCGCTCCCGGATGGGCGTCTACGACGAACTGGTGCTCGGCAACGAGATCTTCCGGGGCCGTACCCGTGGGGTGGGGGTGCTCTCGGCCGGGGCCGTGCACGCCTACGGGGTGTCCGGGCCGATCGCCCGCGCCTCGGGCGTCGACTTCGACCTGCGGCGCGACGAGCCGTATCTCGCGTACGGGGAGCTCCAGGACACCCTGAAGGTCGTCACCCGTACCGAGGGCGACTGCCTGGCCCGGTTCGAGTGTCTGCTGGAACAGACGCACAACGCGCTGGATTTGGCGGACGCCTGCCTGGACCGGATGGCCGGCCTGGCGCCCGGCCCGATCAACCAGCGGCTGCCCAAGGTGCTGAAGGCCCCCGAGGGCCACACCTACGCCTGGACGGAGAACCCGCTCGGCGTCAACGGCTACTACCTGGTGTCCAAGGGCGAGAAGACCCCGTACCGGCTGAAGCTCCGCTCCGCCTCGTTCAACAACATCCAGGCGCTCACCGAACTGCTGCCGGGCACGCTCGTCGCCGACATGGTGGCGATCCTCGGCTCGCTGTTCTTCGTCGTCGGCGACATCGACAAGTAGCCGGCCGGTACGGCCCACGAGATCGCGAGGCAACCGGCCGGCTCGGCCTACGAGATCGCGCTGCGCAGCTCCGCCACGTCCAGCTGCTCGGTCTCGTCGTGCGCGGTCAGGTCGATGACCTTGCCGACGGCCCGGTTCTCGGCCGTGCCCGTGCGGTGCGCGGCCAGTGCCTCCTCGCCCACCACGTCGGCGAGATCCTCGTTCTGCACGGCCTCGATCGCGGCGTGCGCCTTCTGCGTACCGAAGAAGTCGAAGCTGCCCTGCGGCACCAGATGGCGGCGGGCCGCCGCGTACGGGACGACCGCGCTGGCGGCCTGCACCGGGCGCGGGGCGGGCAGGGCCTGGGGCGGCCGGGTCGCGGGCAGGGCGGCGGCCTGCGGGCGGCGGTGCTGCTCGGCGCCCCGCTGCCCGGCGCCCTGCTGCCCCTTGCCCCGCTGCCCGGCGGATACGGGCGGCACCGGGGCCGCCGCGTGCTTCCCCTGCGGCTCGTCCGCCTCCCTGGCCCGCTCCGCGAGGTCACGCTTCCTGGCCCGCTCGGCGGTGCGCCGGGCCTCCTGGAGCGCCCCGTTGCGCGTGAGGTCGTCGAGCGCCTGGGCCGCGCGCAGATACGCGGACGGCGTGGGGGTGCTGCGTGCGGCGGGCAGTTCGCGGGGCGTCGCGGACGCCTCCAGGGCGAGCTGCCGCCGGCTCTCCAGCACACTGGCGCGCTCGGTCTCGGCGGTGGCGTACCGCCGCAGCAGCGCGGCGTGCTCGCCCCGCAGCCCGGCGAGCTCCACGCGCTTGCGGCGCAGCTTCGTCTCCAGGCGGGCGCGCAGCTCGCGCGACTCGTCCAGGTCGGCTTCCAGTTCCGCCACGCGTTCCTCGGTGCGCCACTCGTCACTGGCGCGGGCGCGTGTCAGCTCCGCGACACGGCGGCCCGCCTCCTGGTCCCAGCTGCGCATCAGATACGCGCCGGTGACGGCGGCGGCCGCCGCGGCGGCGACCAGTCCGCGCAGGACCAGCGGCTCGGCGAGCAGCCAGGCTCCCGCGGCACAGACGACCGCCGCTCCGGCGACGACCGAAGGCGGAAGGATTCTGTGCAGAGGTGGCGAATGGCGATGGCGTCCACGTGGCATGGCCTGAAATTTACCGTGCGTACGGTCCGCTTGGGGCCCCGCCCGGCAATCTGTTCCCCGGCAGTTACCTGACGACCCTTGAACCGGCCATTTTGGCCGCGGTCGCCTTTCGTCCGGACCGTGCCGGGACGGCGGGGTGATCCGGACGAAAGGCCCTTGCGCTACTTCTTGATCAGACCTTTCGTCTCCAGGTATTCCTTGGCCACATCGGCGGGCTTGGCGCGCTCCGCGTCGACCTTCCGGTTCAGCTCCGCCAGGTCCTGCGTGGTGAGTGCGGCGGTGAGCTTGCCGAGCGCGTCGGCGACGTCCTGGGCACCGGCGTCCTCGGCATTGAGGACGGGCAGCACGTTGTCCGCGTTCTGGAGCTTCTTGTCGTCCTCCAGGAAGACCAGGTCATAGGTGTCGAGCACCGCGTCCGTGGTGGTGGTGAGGACCAACTGGTCCTTGCCGTCCTTGACCGCCTGCTTGGACTGCGGGGTGCCGACACCCTTGGGGTCGATGCCGGTGACGTCGATGCCGTACGTCTTCTTCAGTCCGGGTGCGCAGAACGGCCGCACCTCGCACTCGTCGCCCGCCGCGATCTTCACCTTGATCTTGGAGGCGCCGAGATCCGAAAGGGTCTTGAGCTTGTTCTTGTCGGCGAATTCCTTGGTGACCGCGAAGGCGTTCTGGTCGACGGCCGCACCGGCCGGCAGCACCTTCAGCCCGCGCGGAGTGGCGAGCTTCTCCAGGGCGGCGACCGTGGCCGCGGTGTCACCCGAGGCGACCGGCTTCGACTCGGCCGCCTTCGCGCCGTTCACCTTGGCGTTGAGGAATTCCGCGATCGTCGCCGCGTATTCCGGCACGACGTCGATCTCGCCCTTCTCCAGGGAGGGTTCGTAGAGTTCGCGGTTCTTCACCGTGGTGACCGAGGTGCTGTACCCGGCGTCGGACAGCACGCCGGCGTAGAGCTCCGCCAGCACCTTGGACTCGGTGAAGGCGGCGGCGCCGACGACCAGCGAGCCCTTCTTGCCGGAGCCCTTGTCCGCGGAGGCGGCGGAGCCGTCCTTGTCCTTCTCCAGGCTGTCGCCACCGCAGGCGGCGAGCGAGCCCGCGAGCGCGACGATGCCGATGACCGCGCCGGCCAGGCGCGAGGTCCTGCTCATACTGTTCTCCGTCCACGGCAACGAGGCCATATGCGATGAGGGTGATCGGTGGGGTGGGGCGGCCGGACGCTCATGCTGTCCGGCGGCGGCGCAGCGGTGACAGCAGCCGGTCGATGGCGACCAGGACCGTCTCCACCAGCAGCGCCAGTACGGCGACCAGCAGGGCGCCCGCGACCACTTGCGGGGTGTTGTACGTGTTGAAGCCGGCGGTGATGATCCGCCCGAGGCCGCCCTGGCCGACCATCGCGGCGATCGTCGCCGTGGCCACGACCTGCACCGAGGCCGAACGCAGGCCGGTCATGATCATCGGGTAGGCCAGCGGGAGTTCGACGCGGACGAAGAGCTGTCCGCCCGACATGCCCATCCCCCGGGCGGCCTCCGCCACCGAACGGTCCACCTCCGTCATCCCGACGTAGGCGTTGGTCAGCAACGGTGGCACGGCGAACAGGACCAGGGCGATGATCGTCGGTACGTATCCCGCGTTGCGCAGGGGCGAGACCATGAAGAGGGCCAGCACCGCGAAGACCGGGACCGCGCGCCCCACGTTGGAGATGTTGACGGCCAGCGCGCCCCCCTTCCCGATGTGTCCCAGGTACAGGGCGATGGGCAGCGCGATGGCGCAGGCCAGGGCGAGCGCCACTCCGCTGACGTACAGGTGCTCGCCGAGCCGGTGGGCCACCCCGCTCTCCCCCGACCAGTTGGCGCCGGTGGTGAGCCAGGTCCAGGCCTCGCCGAGAACTCCCACGGTTTTCAGACCGCCTTCGCAGGGCCGGACGCGCCCACGGCGTCGCGGGTGGCCGGTATTCGGGTCCAGGGCGTCAGCAGTCGCTGCACCCCGAGCAGCAGCAGATCCGCGACCACCGCCAGCAGCACGCAGAGCACCGAGGCGGCCAGCACCTGGGCCTTGAAGAAGCTCGGCAGGGCGTCCTCGATGAGATTGCCCAGGCCGCCGCGGCCGACGATCGACCCGACCGTGGTCAGCGCGATCGTGGACACCGTGGCGATCCGTAGCCCGGCCATCAGCGCGGGCATCGCGAGGGGCAGCTCGACCTCCCACAGCAACCGCACCGGCCCGTACCCCATCCCCCGGGCGGCCTCCTTCGCCTCCTGCGGGACCGCCTCCAGGCCGGCCAGGATGTTCCGTACGAGAATCGTCAGCGAATACAGCACGAGCCCGGTGACGACGAGCGCCGCCGAGAGCCCGAAAAGGGGCAGCAGGAGCGAGAACATCGCGAGCGACGGCACCGTGTAGAGCACCGTCGTCAGTCCGAGCACCGGTCCGGCGAAGCGCCGTCCGCGACGGGCGAGCAGCGCCAGCGGAAAGGCCACGGCCACACCGATCGCCACCGAGACCGCGGTGATCCAGATGTGCTGGACCGTCGCGTCGGTCAACTCCTGGCTGCGGGAACGGAGATACTCCCCGCAGATCCAGTCGTTCGTCACCAGGCAGTTCTGTGCCGCCATCCGTCCCCCACCTCCCGAGCGCCTCTCGTACTGATGTCCGGCGAGCCTATCCTCGACCACTGACAATCGCCGAGGCCGTTGTATTCCAGCAACATGTCCTTCACAGAACACGCGCGACAATGGGGAACCATGATCCGTTTCGAGCACGTCACCAAGCGGTATGCGGACGGCACCACCGCCGTCGACGACCTTTCCTTCGAGGTCGCCGAAGGTGAACTCGTCACGCTCGTCGGACCGTCGGGCTGCGGCAAGACGACCACCATGAAGATGGTGAACCGGCTGATCGAACCGACCGAGGGCCGGATATTCCTCGACGGGGACGACATATCCGCCATCGACCCCGTCCAGCTGCGCCGCCGCATCGGCTATGTGATCCAGCAGGTCGGTCTGTTTCCGCACCGGACGGTGCTGGAGAACACCGCGACCGTCCCCCATCTCCTCGGCTGGAAACGCGGAAAGGGCCGCGCCCGCGCCGCGGAACTCCTCGACCTGGTCGGACTCGATCCTTCCGTTTATGGCGACCGATATCCGGAACAGCTGTCCGGCGGCCAGCGCCAACGTGTGGGCGTGGCGCGGGCATTGGCCGCGGACCCGCCGGTACTCCTGATGGACGAGCCTTTCGGCGCGGTCGACCCGGTGGTCAGGGAACGACTGCAGAACGAATTCCTGCGGCTTCAGGCCCAGGTCCGCAAGACCGTGCTGTTCGTGACGCACGACATCGAGGAGGCCGTCCGCCTCGGCGACCGCATCGCCGTCTACGGGCAGGGCTCGATCGAGCAGTTCGACTCACCGGCCACCGTGCTCGGCGCCCCCGCCACCGGCTACGTCGCCGACTTCGTCGGTGCGGACCGCGGGCTCAAGCGGCTCTCGGTCACCCCCGTCGAGGAGAGTGACCTCGACCACCCCCCGGTCGTCCACCTCGACGACTCCCTGGCCACGGCGACCGAGCGGCTGCGCGCGGACGGGGCGCGGTGGGCCGTCGTGCTGGACGGCGACGGCCGGCTGCACGGCTGGATCCCGGCCGGTGACGCGCCCACCGGCGCCAAGGGCACGGTCCGCGAGCACGCCCGCCGGATGGAAGCCTGGCTGCCCGTCGGCGCCCCGCTCAAGCAGGCCTTCGCCACCATGCTCCAGCACGACGCCGGCTGGATCGCGGTCATCGACGAGCGGAGCGAGGGCCGGTTCCTCGGCGTGCTCACCCCGGCCCGCCTCCACGAGGCGCTGCGGCGTTCCATCAGCGCCGACGACCGGGCCGTGCCGCGCGCCGAGGTGGCCGTCGAGAGCGTGGCGGGCGTCGCGGGCGTGGCGAAGACCGCAGGGGGCTGACGCGCCCGGCCGCCGCGCTCAGTTCTCGCTGAGCCGGCTGCTCATCCACTCCAGGGCCGCGGGGATCTCCCGGCGCCAGGTGTTGAAGTTGTGTCCGCCGCTGTCGAGCACGATCGACGAGACCTGGGCGGGCCGCTTCACCTTGGCCACGAACTTCCGTGTGTCGGGGTAGTTCGCCTCGCCCCGGCGGGACGACGTCACCAGGAAGGAGGAGTCGGGCTGCGGCCGGTGGTCGAGGGACCACAGCAGGTCGGCACGCTCGCGCGCCCGCCGGTCACCGTGGAAGAGGTCACCGGTCGTCGGGTCCTCGGCCGCCTTGTAGTACGCCGAGAGCCCGGCGCTCGCCGTGAAGCGTCCCGGATGGTGCAGGCCGATCTTCAGGGCGCAGTAGCCACCGGTCGAGTTGCCGATGATGCCCCAGTTACGGGCGTGCCGACCGACCCGGTAGGCGGCCGAGATCGCGGGCGGCAGGTCGTCGGCGAAGAACGTCTCGGTCTTCGGGCCGTCCTCTATGTCCACGCACTCGGTGTCCCGCGGCGGCGCCACCGTCGGCCGCAGCATCACCAGGACCATCGGCTGCGAGCGGCCCGCCCTCACCCTTTCGAGCGATGTGCGGGGGTAGTCGAGGCCCTTGATGAGGTTCTCCGCCGTGCCCGGGTAACCGGTGAGCACCACAGCCGCGGGGAACTTCCGCCGGGCGTACGCCTCCTGGAAGTACTCCGGCGGCAGGTACACGTAGGCCGAGGTCTCGATCCCCGAGCTCCGCCCGGCGATCACCACCTTGTCGATCCGGCCGACCGAGGCGGGCCGCGAGCCCCCCGGCCCCTCCGGCCGCCGCGTCCCCACCCGGACGATGTTCTTCTCCGCCAGGGTCGCCCGGGCGTGGTCGGTCACCACCCCCAGGTCCTGCTTCTGACCGAACAGGTCGGCCCAGGAGCCGTAGAAGAGGAACGAGTTGTTGGCCATCAGGCCGACGGAGACGAAGACCGCCACCTGGGTCGCCAACAGCAGGCCCACCCTGCCGAGCACCGCGGAGACGCCGCGCCGGGCGAACCTCGGCCAGAACCAGATCGTGACGGCGAACAGCAGGGCGGCCAGCGTGATCGCCAGGATCAGCACTGCCTTGCCGGTAAGGCCCATGGCGGGAAAACTTTCTTGTCAGGAAATTTCCGGGTCATGGATGAACCCATCACCCGGAAGCCTCGTCCTAGAGGTCGCACATCGTCCGTAGGGCTCCAGCCGACGGACTCCAAGAATCTCTCGCGGAACCACGGGTAGCGATGTCTGTCACGCTAGATGGGGATAAATCGGGATCGGTTCCGAACGGTGTACGGAAGTTCGTACGCGGACCGCGACCCGAGACCGTACCGGCACTCGTCGGTGCCGCCTGCACGGCCGTCGGCCTGATCGACGTCGCCGCGGGCGTCTTCCCGCGCTTCCGGCACAGCCGGATGCACACCTTCGCCGAGGTGCTCCCCGGCGCCCTCGGCCCCTTCGCCGCCGCGCTCTCGCTGAGCGCCGGCGTCCTGCTGCTGCTCCTGGCCCACGGCCTGAAGCGGCACAAGCGCCGCGCGTGGCGAGCCGCCGTCGTCCTGCTCCCGGCCGGTGCGGTGGCCCAGTTCGCCTACCGGCACTCGGTACTGGGCGCGGTCGTCTCACTGACGCTGTGTTACCTGCTCGTACGCCACCGGAGTGAATTCGCCGCGCTCCCCGACCCGCGCAGCCGCTGGCGGGCCCTGGCCAACTTCGTGCTGCTCGGCGCGGGTTCGCTCGGGCTCGGCCTGGTCATCGTCAGCGTCCACCCGAGCCGCCTGGTCGGGAACCCCAGCATCGCCGACCGGCTCCAGCACGTGCTGTACGGGCTGTTCGGCTTCGAGGGCCCGGTCGACTACGCCGGCGACACCTCCTGGACCGTGGGCTACTCCCTGGGCGCCCTCGGGCTGCTGACCGCCGTCACCACGATCTACCTCGCGTTCCGCCCCGAGCACCCGGCCGCCCGTCTCACCGAGGACGACGAGGCCCGGCTGCGCACCCTGCTGGAGCGGCACGGCGGCCGCGACTCGCTGGGCCACTTCGCGCTCCGCCGCGACAAGGCCGTGGTCTTCTCGCCCAGCGGCAAGGCCGCCGTCTGCTACCGCGTGGTGTCCGGGGTGATGCTGGCCAGCGGCGACCCGATCGGCGACGTGGAGGCCTGGCCCGGTGCCATCGAGCGCTTCATGGACGAGGCCAGGGCCCACTCCTGGACCCCCGCCGTGATGGGCTGCGGCGAGACCGGCGGCGAGGTCTGGACCCGGGAGACGGGCCTCGACGCCCTGGAGCTCGGCGACGAGGCGGTGGTGGACGTCGCGGATTTCTCGCTCGCCGGACGCGCGATGCGCAACGTGCGCCAGATGGTGAAGCGCATTGAGCGCAACGGCTACGAGACGCGGGTCCGGCGCGTGGCCGACATCGGCGAGGCGGAACTGACCCGCATCCGGCGGGCCGCCGCCGACTGGCGCGGCACGGACACCGAGCGCGGCTTCTCCATGGCACTGGGCCGGATCGGCGACGCCGCCGACGAGGACTGCTTCGTCGCCACCGCCCACAAGGCCGACGAGCGGGACGCCGACTCCCCGTACGGCGATCTGAAGGCCGTGCTCCACTTCGTCCCGTGGGGCACCGACGGCATGTCCCTGGACCTGATGCGCCGCGACCGCGCCGCGGACCCGGGGATGAACGAGCTGCTGATCGTCGCCTCCCTCCAGGCCGCGCCCCGGCTCGGCATCACGCGCGTCTCACTGAACTTCGCGATGTTCCGTTCCGCCCTGGCCCGCGGCGAGAAACTGGGCGCCGGCCCGGTGCTGCGCGTCTGGCGGGGGCTGCTGGTCTTCCTGTCGCGCTGGTTCCAGATCGAGTCCCTGTACAAGTTCAACGCCAAGTTCCGGCCCCGCTGGGAGCCCCGCTTCGTGGTCTACCGCACCGCCCGCGACCTGCCCCGCATCTCGCTGGCCGCGATGCAGGCCGAGGGCTTCGTGAACTTCGCGCTCCCCAGCCCGCTGGCCCGCCGGCTGCCGGCGGGCGGGCGCCGCCCCTGCGCACACGTGCGGGTCACGGCCGGGGAGCAGCACGTCCACGCGGCGTGACGGGCCCGCGTGCGGGCCTAGGCTGGTCGTATGAGTACGTTGCAAGGACGAGGCACGGTGCAGGGCCTGCCGGAGTGGGACCGCTGCGCGGTCATGGGTGTCGTCAACGTGACGCCCGACTCCTTCTCCGACGGGGGCCGCTGGTTCGACACCACGGCGGCCGTCAAGCACGGCCTCGACCTGGTCGGCGAGGGCGCCGACCTGGTCGACGTCGGCGGTGAGTCGACCCGTCCCGGCGCCAGCCGGGTGGACGAGGCCGAAGAGCTGCGGCGGGTGGTCCCGGTCGTCCGCGGCCTGGCCTCGGAAGGGGTCACGGTCTCCGTGGACACCATGCGGGCCCGGGTCGCCGAACAGGCCGTCGCCGCGGGAGCGGTCCTGGTCAACGACGTGAGCGGCGGACTCGCCGACCCGGACATGATCCCGGTCGTCGCCGCGGCCGCGGTGCCGTTCGTCGTCATGCACTGGCGCGGCTTCAGCGAGTCCATGAACAGCAGGGCGGTGTACGGGGACGTCGTCGCCGAGGTCGTCGAGGAGCTGCGGGTCCGGATGGACGCCGTGGTCGCCGGGGGTGTCGCCCCCGAACGGATCGTGATCGACCCGGGCCTCGGATTCGCCAAGGACGCCGCGCACGACCTGTCGCTCATCGCCCGGCTGGACGCGTTGCACGGCCTCGGCCGCCCCCTGCTGGTCGCCGCCTCCCGCAAGCGGTTCCTGGGCCACGTACTGGCCGGTGAGGGCGCCGCCCCGCCGCCCGCCCGCGAGCGTGACGCGGCCACCGCCGCGGTCTCCGCGCTCTCCGCCCGGGCCGGTGCCTGGGCCGTCCGGGTCCACGAGGTACGGGCCACCGCCGACGCCGTCCGGGTCGCCCGCGCCGTCGAGGGAGCCGCGTGAACGGGCCGCAGGACGAGCAGGCCTCCGCCGCCGACGACATCGAGGCGGTCGAGCGGGCCAACACCGCCTTCTACGAGGCCATGGAACGGGGCGACCTCGACGAACTGACCGCGCTCTGGCTGCCCGGGGAGGACCTCACCGTCTCCTGCGTCCACCCCGGCTGGCCGGTGCTCACCGGCCGCGGTGAGGTGCTGCGCAGTTACGCCCTGATCATGGCGAACACCGAGTACATCCAGTTCTTCCTGACCGATGTCGGGGTCTCCATGACGGGCGACACCGCCCTGGTGACCTGCACCGAGAACATCCTCAGCGGCGGTCCGGCCGAGGAGGGCAGCTCGCTGGGGCCGCTCGTGGGCCAACTGGTCGTCGCGACCAACGTGTTCCGCCGCACTCCGGACGGCTGGAAGCTCTGGTCCCACCACGGCTCGCCCGTACTGGCCGAAACCGATGAGGAAGAGGACGAAGAACCCTCGTCCTGAGTGGGTACAACGCCGATAAGGGCGCCGGAGGCGGCTCGGCCGGATTGAATCCGGGCGCATCGGGGTATCAGCGGCTACCAGTCCCGTACCACCGTGTCCATAGCCCCCGCGGGGAAGCCCTGTCGGTGCTCGCAGGTAGATTCGGAAAAGGGTACGCAGCCGCCCGCACGCGGTTCCGTGCCCCTTCGACAACAACAGCAGGAGTGATTCGCGTGGATCGTGTCGCGCTGCGCGGCCTCAAGGCCCGTGGGCACCATGGCGTCTTTCCCCGGGAACGGGAAGAGGGACAGACGTTCATCGTGGACCTGGTGCTCGGCCTCGACACCCGCCCCGCGGCAGCCGCCGACGACCTCACGAAGACCGTGCACTACGGCGTGGTCGCCGAGGAGGTCGTCGCCGTGGTCCAGGGCGAGCCGGTCGACCTGATCGAGACGCTCGCGGAGCGCATCGCGCAGCAGTGCCTCAAGCACGAAGGCGTCGAGGAGGTGGAGGTCGTGGTCCACAAGCCGGACGCACCCATCACCGTCCCCTTCGACGACGTCACCGTCACCATCACCCGGAGCCGAGCATGACTGCATTTTCCACCGAGGGGCAGAGCGACCCGACCGTCCAGCCGGTTCCCGCGTCCGTGGTCGAGCAGGTGGACGCCGCGGACATCACCCTCTCCAACCCCCAACGCGCCGTGATCTCCCTGGGCTCCAACCTGGGCAACCGCCTGGAGACCCTCCAGGGCGCCATCGACGCCCTGGAGGACACCCCCGGCCTGAGGGTCAAGGCCGTCTCCCCGGTGTACGAGACGGAGCCGTGGGGCGTCGACCCCGGCTCCCAGCCCTCGTACTTCAACGCGGTCGTCGTCGTGAAGACGACGCTGCCCCCGTCCTCGCTCCTGGAGCGCGGACAGGCCATCGAGGAGGCCTTCGACCGGGTCCGTGAGGAGCGCTGGGGGCCCCGCACCATCGACGTGGACATCGTCGCGTACGCCGACGTCGTCTCCGACGACCCGGAGCTCACCCTCCCCCACCCCCGGGCCCGTGAGCGCGCCTTCGTCCTCGCCCCGTGGCACGACGTGGATCCCGGGGCGCAGCTGCCCGGTGCCGGCCCGGTCGCCGACCTGCTGGCCGGTGTGGGACGCGAGGGCGTACTGCCCCGGACCGACCTGGAACTCCGGCTGCCCGAGTAGTCGTTAGGCTCGAAGGAGACAGCAGGACGTCCACAGGGGCGTCCACAGGCACAGGACAGCCACAGGCGGCGAAGGGCGGCTCACCCGGTGAAGCAACTACGGCTCGGAGTACTGGCCGGCCTCTTCGCCGGTGCCGGGGTGCTGTCCTGGGCCGGCGCCCGCCTCTGGAGCTCCCTCGGCACCCTGCCGAGCGTGCCGCTGGCCGCACCCATCGTGCTCGCGGTGATCGCGGTGGTCCTGCTGGCGACGGCGCTCTCCATCCGCTCCCGGCTGCGCGCCCAGCGCGAGCGCCGGCCGGGCGCGAAGGGCGTCGAACCCCTGATGGCGGCCCGTGCCGTGGTCTTCGGTCAGGCCAGCGCCCTCGTCGTCTCCCTGGTCTCCGGGCTGTACGGCGGCGTCGGGGTCTTCCTGCTCGGCTCCCTCGACAACCCTCCCCGCCGCGACCAGGCCATCTACGCGGGCTTCGCGGTCCTGGCCGGCATCGCGGTGATCGCCGCTGCCCTCTTCCTGGAGCGCGTCTGCAAGCTCCCGGACGACGAGGACGACAACAAGAACGCGGCGGCGGCCTAGGACGTGTTTCGAAAGTCCCGCCTGTCCGGCGCGCGGCGTCAGATGCGGTGCGTCGCAAGGCGGAGGGGCGTCCGCATACCGGATGTATTCGGGCGTTCCGACAACGGAGGGGATCCCCCCGTGCCGTTGAGGCTACGGGGGAGAGGTGCCGTAGCTGTCGGCGCGCGCCCGCCAGGGGTTACGGGACAGCCCTCGGCCCGCCGCCCGTTCCCCCGCCCGGAGCGTCAGCGCGCCATGATCAGGCTCATGGCCTCGGCGCGCGTCGCGGGGTCGCGGAGCTGTCCGCGGACCGCCGAGGTCAGCGTCTTGGCCCCGGGCTTGCGGATGCCACGCATCGACATGCACATGTGCTCGCACTCCACGACGACGATGACGCCGCGCGGCTCCAGGATCCCCATCAGCGACTCGGCGATCTGCGTGGTGAGCCGCTCCTGGACCTGCGGCCGGCGGGCGTAGACGTCCACCAGCCGGGCCAGCTTCGAGAGCCCGGTGATCTTTCCGCTCGTCGCCGGGATGTATCCGACGTGCGCCACTCCGCGGAACGGCACGAGGTGGTGTTCGCAGGTACTGAACACCTCGATGTCCTTGACCAGCACCATCTCGTCGTGACCGAGGTCGAACGTGGTCGTCAGGACGTCCTCGGGCTCCTGGTACAGGCCCGCGAATATCTCCTTGTAGGCACGCGCCACCCGCCCCGGCGTCTCCCGCAGGCCCTCCCGGTCCGGGTTCTCCCCGACGGCGATGAGCAGCTCGCGTACGGCCGCCTCGGCCCGCTTCTCGTCGAACTCGCCGATCGGGCCCTGGCCGTTCAGCGTCACCGGGTCGGTCATCTCTGCCTCGTTCCTCTGAGCTGTCACTGCGTGGGCATCCGCGCAGGTGTGGGGGCTGTCCGGCGGACCGGAGCCCCGACCCCGACCATGATCCGCCACAGGCCCCAACGGAAAAGCCGCGCCCCCACAGGCTAAAACCTGGGGGGCGCGGCATCCATTCCGGGCCCGGTGCAACCCCCGTGACAGGGGCCACACCGGGGTCGGTGTCTAGCTCTCGGGACGCTCCTCGGGGATCGCCTCGGTCACCGGAACCGTGTCCGTGACCGAGCCGTTCGCCGTGGTGGCGCCGTTGGTGAGGGCGAGCTCCTTCGGGGAGAGCACCGGCGGCCGGGTGGACGGCGTGCGCCGGGCGGAGCCGGTCCACGCCGGGCGGCCCGGACGCTTGACGATGGGAGCGAAGATCTCGGCGATCTCCTCCTTGCCGAGGGTCTCCTTCTCGAGGAGCTGGAGAACCAGGGCGTCCAGGACGTCACGGTTCTCGACGAGGATCTCCCACGCGTCGTTGTGCGCGGTCTCGATGAGCTTCTTGACCTCTTCGTCGACCAGCGCGGCGACCTCTTCCGAGTAGTCGCGCTGGTGGCCCATCTCGCGGCCCACGAACGGCTCGGTGTTGTCCCCACCGAACTTGATCGCGCCGAGCCGCTCCGTCATGCCGTACTGCGTGACCATCGCGCGGGCCGTTGCCGTGGCCTTCTCGATGTCGTTCGCAGCGCCGGTCGTCGGGTCGTGGAAGACCAGCTCCTCGGCCGCGCGCCCGCCCAGCATGTAAGCCAGCTGGTCGAGCATCTCGTTGCGCGTCGTGGAGTACTTGTCCTCCTCCGGGAGCACCATCGTGTAACCGAGGGCGCGACCGCGGGAGAGGATCGTGATCTTGTGGACCGGGTCCGACTGAGGTGAGGCCGCCGCGACCAGGGCGTGTCCGCCCTCGTGGTACGCGGTGATCTTCTTCTCCTTCTCGGACATGATCCGGGTCCGCTTCTGCGGACCCGCCACGACGCGGTCGATGGCCTCGTCGAGCATGGCGTTGTCGATCAGCTTCAGATTGCCGCGCGCCGTGAGGAGCGCCGCCTCGTTCAGCACGTTCGACAGGTCGGCACCGGTGAATCCGGGCGTACGACGGGCAACGGCGCCGAGATCGACGTCCGGTGCGACCGGCTTGCCCTTCTGGTGGACCTTGAGGATCTCCAGCCGGCCCAGCATGTCCGGCCGGTCGACCGCGATCTGCCGGTCGAAACGGCCCGGACGCAGCAGCGCCGGGTCGAGGATGTCCGGCCGGTTCGTGGCGGCGATCAGGATGACGCCACCCTTCACGTCGAAGCCGTCCATCTCCACGAGCAGCTGGTTCAGCGTCTGCTCGCGCTCGTCGTGACCGCCGCCCATACCGGCACCGCGGTGCCGGCCGACAGCGTCGATCTCGTCGACGAAGACGATCGCCGGGGCGTTCGCCTTGGCCTGCTCGAAGAGGTCACGGACACGGGAGGCACCGACACCGACGAACATCTCGACGAAGTCGGAACCGGAGATCGAGTAGAACGGGACACCCGCCTCGCCGGCGACGGCGCGTGCGAGCAGCGTCTTGCCCGTACCGGGAGGCCCGTACAGCAGGACACCCTTGGGGATCTTGGCGCCGACGGCCTGGAACTTCGCCGGCTCCTGGAGGAACTCCTTGATCTCGTGGAGCTCCTCGACCGCCTCGTCCGACCCCGCCACGTCGGCGAACGTCGTCTTCGGAGTGTCCTTGGTGATCAGCTTGGCCTTGGACTTGCCGAACTGCATGACCTTGGAGCCGCCACCCTGCATCTGGTTCATCAGAAACAGGAAGACGACCACGATGAGGACGAACGGCAGCAGCGTGAAGAGGATCGAGACGAACGGGGACTGCTTCGACGGCGAGACGGTGTAACCCTTGTCGATGTCACCGCTCTCGAACTTCTTCTGCAGCGTGTCGGCGAGCTGGACGCCCTGGTTGCCGATGTAGCTCGCCTGGAACTTGCTGCCGGACTCGCCGGAGAGTTTCTGGCCGTCCTTCAGCTCGATCTTGATGATGTGATCGTCACCGGTGGTCAGCTTGGCCTGCTCCACCTGGTTCTTACTGATCGCCTGGATCACCTTGCCGGTGTCCACCGTCTTGTAGCCGCCACCCGAGCCGACGACCTGCATCAACACGACCACGGCGAGGACGGCCAGCACGATCCACATGACCGGCCCACGGAAGTATCGCTTCACGTCCATCCATACGGAGCGAAGTCGCCCCGTCCCTCCTGCCCGTAGGTAAATGCTGCTGTGAGTAAAGACTGTTCTTCGGACGGTACACCGGCATTGTCACCGACGACCGTCACGGACGTCTGTCAAACCCGCCTTCGAAGGCTCAACGGCGGGAAATCGGTGAGGGTTCCCCGCAGCCGCGGCGGGTTGGCCGGCGTAGCCGTCAGCCGCCGTACACGTGCGGGGCGAGGGTGCCGACGAAGGGGAGGTTGCGGTACTTCTCCGCGTAGTCCAGCCCGTAGCCGACGACGAACTCGTTGGGGATGTCGAAGCCGACCCACTTGCAGTCGAGAGCGACCTTCGCCGCGTCCGGCTTGCGCAGCAGGGTGCAGATCTCCAGCGATGCGGGCTCGCGCGAGCCCAGGTTCGACATCAGCCAGGACAGCGTCAGGCCCGAGTCGATGATGTCCTCGACGATCAGGACGTGCTTGCCCTTGATGTCGGTGTCCAGGTCCTTGAGGATCCGGACGACACCGGAGGACTGGGTGCCCGCGCCGTACGACGAGACGGCCATCCAGTCCATCGTGACGGGGGTGGACAGCGCGCGCGCCAGGTCCGCCATGACCATCACCGCGCCCTTGAGGACTCCGACGAGGAGCAGATCCCTGCCCGCGTACTCCGCGTCGATCTTGCCGGCCAGTTCGACGAGCTTGGCGTCGATCTCTTCCTTGGTGAGGAGCACCGACTGAAGGTCGGTGCCCATGTCCTTCTCGTTCACCCGCGTCTCTTTCTTTGCCTGCCGGGCCCGGGATGGTGTCCCGGGCCTGCGCGGCCGCTCGCCTGCATGTCAGCCGCTTGAACGTCAGCTCTGCCGAATCACCAGTCTGCCACCCTGGCGCAGGGCTTCGACGCGGCCGGGGAGGTTGATGGCCTGCTGGCCGCGCCAGCCGGTGATGAGGCGGTCGATCTCCTCGATGTGCCGGGCGAAGAGCGAACCGGCGGGGGAACCCGCCTCTATGGCCGCCCGGCGCAGGACGCGGCGGCGGACCGCGGGAGGCAGCGCGTGCAGCTTGGCGCACTCCAGCAGGCCCGCGTCGTCGCGTACATCACGTCCGGCCTCGGCGGCCCAGGTGTCCAGGGCGTCGGCGTCGTCGCGGGAGAGCTGCGCCGTACGGGCCAGTGCCCCGACGACGCCTTTGCCCAGCGCCTTCTCCAGGGCGGGCAGGCCCTCGTGGCGCAGCCGGGAGCGGGTGTAGGCGGGGTCGATGTTGTGCGGGTCGTCCCAGACGGGCAGGGACTGTGCCAGGCAGGCGGTGCGGGCGGTCTGCCGGTCGAGTTGGAGGAAGGGGCGGCGGTAGCGGCCGGCGGGTCCGGACGCGGCGGCCATGCCGGAGAGGGAGCGGATGCCGGAGCCGCGGGCGAGGCCCAGCAGCACCGTCTCCGCCTGGTCGTCGCGGGTGTGGCCGAGCAGGACGGCGGCGGCGCCGTGACGTTCGGCGGCGGCGTCCAGCGCCGCGTAGCGGGCGTCCCGGGCGGCTGCCTCCGGCCCGCCGTCGTGGCCGACCCGCACCGCGACGGCCTCGACCGGGTCGAGGTCCATGGCGGTGAGGCGGCCGACGACTTCGGTGGCGCGGGTGTCGGAGCCGTTCTGGAGGCCGTGGTCGACGGTGATGCCGCCGGCCCGGACGGCGAGTTTGCGGGCCTCGAAGGCGAGGGCGGAGGCGAGCGCCATGGAATCGGCGCCGCCGGAGCATGCCACCAGTACCAGGGGGGTATCGGTGCGTTCGGGAAGTGCGGGGCGCCGCCTGCCCGCCCCGGCTTCGGCGAGCTCGGGGTGCGGGGCGCGTCCGGCGTGCCCGGTGCGTTCGTTCTGGTCGGCGAATTCGGTGAGTACGTCGTGGAGTACGCGGCGGACCGCCAGGCGTATCGCCGCGACCGCAGGATGGGGACCCATGTCCGGTGCCCTTCGTGAAGGTTCTGGAGAGGTGCCTCCGAGTGCCGGACGGTGAAGTGCCGTCACTCAGAGTGCGTCGATGGTGACAGAGCAAACCCGTTCATCGAGCATTGCACGGCTTCCCATGCCTCTACGGTCCCTCGGATGGGTGATTACCGGCGCGTTGCCCTCGGATCCCCGGCTTGTGCACGAGCCGTGATCATGACTCTGCCCTACGGTGCACCCGCGCGATCCAGTCCTCCGGCTGGGCGATCTCCGCCTTGGTCGGGAGGGTGTTGGGCGAGGTCCAGACCCGGTTGAAGCCGTCCATCCCGACCTCGTCGACGACGGCGCGCACGAACCGCTCGCCGTCCCGGTACTGGCGCAGCTTGGCGTCGAGCCCCAGGAGCTTGCGCAGCGCCTGGTCGAGACGGCTCGCGCCGCGCGCCCTGCGCTGCTGGAACTTCTCCCGGATCTCGCCGACGGAGGACACCACCTCGGGGCCGACGCCGTCCATCACGTAGTCGGCGTGCCCCTCCAGGAGGGACATCACCGCGGTGAGCCGTCCGAGGATCTCCCGCTGGGCGGGTGTCTGGACGATCTCGACGAGGCTGCGGCCGCCGTCCTCGTCCTCCTCGCCCTCGGGCCGGCCGCCGGCCAGCGACTGGGCGGCCTCGCGGAGCCGTTCGAGCACCGTCATCGGGTCGACGTCGGTCTCGTCGAGGAATGACTGGATCTCGCCCTGCAGATGGTCGCGGAGCCAGGGCACCGCGGTGAACTGCGTGCGGTGCGTCTCCTCGTGCAGGGCGACCCAGAGGCGGAAGTCGTGCGGGTCCACCTCCAGCTCCCGCTCGACGTGCACGATGTTGGGCGCGACCAGCAGGAGCCTGCCGCCGCCGTCGGCCGAGGCCGGGAGGTCACGGGTGGCGGGGGCGAACGTCTCGTACTGGCCCAGCACACGGGAGGCCAGGAACGACAGCAGCATCCCCACCTCCACGCCGGTCACCTTGGAGCCGACCGCGCCGAGCACGGCGCCGCCCGCACCGCCGCCGCGCCGCTCCTCCATCTTCTCCAGGAGGGGGCGCAGCAGTTCCCGGAAGCCCGCGACGTTCGCCTTGATCCAGCCCGCCCGGTCGACGACCAGGACGGGGGTGTCCTCCGGCTCGGTCCCCTCCGGGATCATCCGGGTGAAGGAACGGACGTGCTCCTCCGCCGCCTTGGCATGCCTGCGCAGCTCCGCGACGACCTCGCGGGCCTCCTCGCGGCTGATCTCGGGACCCGGCCGCACAAGCCGGGTCGCTGTCGCGACCGCGAGATTCCAGTCGACCATCCCGGCACCACCGATGCTCGTCATGCGTCAACCGTACGTGCTCATCCCCGAGACCGACCGGCAAATGAGGGGCGGCGTCGCGGGGCCGGGCACGCACACCTGCCATTTGCCGGCCGGTCTTGATGCGGTGAGGTGTTGAGCCGCTCATCGCCTTCCGGCGGCCAGTGCGGTGGCGAGCGCGTCGAGGGCGGACTGGGCCTCGGCCGGGGCGGTGGTGCCCGACGCGAGGAAGGCGAACGCGAGCAGCCGGCCACGAGGGCCGACGACCGTGCCGGAGAGGGTGTTGACGCCCGTGAGGGTGCCGGTCTTGGCGCGGATCAGGCCGGTGCCGCCGGCCTTCGTGGTGTAGCGGTCGCTGAGCGTTCCGCTGAAGCCGGCCACCGGGAGGCCGGTGAGAACGGGGCGGAGCTCCGGGTGGCCCTGGTCGGCCGCGCGGGCCAGGAGCCCGGCGAGCAGGGCGGCGGTGACCTTGTCCTTGCGGTTGAGCCCGCTGCCGTCGGCGAAGACCACGCCCTTCAGCGGCAGACCCAGCTTCCTGAGCTGCGCGGTGACAGCCCGTCGGCCGCCGTCGAAGTCGGCCGGTTCGCCCGTGGCGAGCGCGGTCTGCCGGGCGAGTGCCTCGGCGATGTCGTTGTCGCTGTTGGTCAGTGCGCGCTCGACGAGGGCGGACAGCGGGGCGGACAGATGCGTGGCCAGCGGCTGTGACTTCGCGGTGGCCCGGCCGGGGGCGGCGCCGTCCCCGGTGGCGATCCCGGCCTCGTCCAGCAGTTCGCCGAACGCGTCGGCGGCGTCGCGGGCGGGGTCGTCGCTGCGTGGCGCGGGGCCGCTGGAGGTGTCGTCGAGCCGCCCCTCGTCCATCATCAGGGCGCTCATGGGGGCGATGTTCTCGTTGGGGCCGATCGGGTGGAGCGCGGGCCCGGAGTAGCCGGAGGTGTCGTACCGCAGGCGTACCGAGCGGACCCCGTCGTCCTTGAGGGCGCGGGCCGTGTCCGCGGCCAGGGAGCTCAGGCCGGCCCGGTCGAGGGTGGGGTCGCCGCCGCCGACCAGGGTCACGGTGCGCCGGTCGGCGGAGGCCCGGACGGTCGTGGGGATGCGGTGGGTGGGGCCGAGGGCCGTCAGCGCCGCGACCGTCGTGGCGATCTTGACGGTGGACGCGGGCGTCATGGGGATGTCGGCCCCCACGCCGTACAGCCGCTTCCCGGTGGCCGTGTCGATGACGACGGCACCGCGCCGGGTCCCGAGCGCCGGGTCCTTCAGCAGGGGGCCCAGCACGGCGCGGAGTTCGGCCGCCGCACCGTCCGGGGCGGCCGCCGCGGACGGCGCGGGGCTCGCGACGCCCGTACCTAGGGCCGCGAGCACGGCCGGGGCGCTGGGTGCCGGGGCCGGGCCCGCGGGATCGGTGGGCCGGTGATGTGCGCCACCTGTACCGGCCCGGGCAGCCGCCCAGTCCTGCTCGGCCTTACGCTGACCCGAGTCCCAGGGACCGGCGGCGAAGACGGCGCCGGCTGCGAGCGCCAGGCCCAGGACGGCGGAGACAGCCGTGAACTGCCGGTCACCCAGTCCGTCGCGCATGCCCAGGCGGCCCCTCAGGGCCGCCCTGTCAACGCGAGAGAACGGATTGATCGACGGTCTTTTCACCGGCTCGGCCACCGTTGACCAGCCCCTTTCGCGAGCACACAACTCCGTGGGGGACACTTAACCATCAGTCGTATGTGTTGATCATGGAGGAGCCACCCGTGGAGTTCGACGTCGTTATCGAGATCCCTAAGGGTTCGCGGAACAAGTACGAGGTGGACCACGAGACCGGTCGGATCCGCCTGGACCGTCGACTCTTCACCTCGACCAGCTACCCCGCCGACTACGGCTTCGTCGAGAACACCCTCGGCGAGGACGGCGACCCGCTGGACGCGCTGGTCATCCTGGAGGAGCCGACCTTCCCCGGCTGCCTCATCAAGTGCCGCGCGATCGGCATGTTCCGGATGACGGACGAGGCCGGCGGCGACGACAAGCTGCTGTGCGTGCCGGCCTCCGACCCCCGGGTGGAGCACCTGCGCGACATCCACCACGTGTCGGAGTTCGACCGCCTGGAGATCCAGCACTTCTTCGAGGTCTACAAGGACCTGGAGCCGGGCAAGTCCGTCGAGGGCGCCGACTGGGTCGGCCGGGTCGAGGCCGAGGCCGAGATCGAGAACTCGTACAAGCGCCTCGAGGCGCAGGGCGGCGCGCACTGACGTTCCGCTTGCGGTTCTGAACAGCTTTCGGGCGGTACACCTTCACGGGTGTGCCGCCCGTTCGCGTGGCCGCCCATGGGCGTGACCATACTGGGCAGGAGTGCGGCCGAGGAGACGCAGCTGACGAGGAACGAGGTCGAGTAGTGGCGGAACCGGGCGGTCCGGATGACCAGAAGCCCCAGTCGGACGAGGCGCGCAGCGCCTTCTCCCAGCCCGCCGGGGTCGGCAGGGCCGCAGCACCGTCGGACGAGGACCATCCGACGTCGGAGTTCTCCCTGCCGACCGGCATGACAGCCGAGCAGCAGGGGCCGTCATCCGGTTCGGGCACGGGTTCCGCTTCCGGTTCGGACACGGTCGGATCGGCCTTCGCCCCGCCGCGCACCTACGACGCCCGGAACTCCCCGCCCGCCTTCACGCCCGCGCACGGCATCCCGATGATCCGGCTGACCAAGGAGGCCCCTTGGCAGGACCGGATGCGCACGATGCTGCGGATGCCCGTCGCCGACCGCCCGGCACCGGAACCGGTCCAGCGGCACGACGACGCGGGCCCCGCCGTACCGCGCGTGCTCGACCTGACCCTGCGCATCGGGGAGCTCCTGCTCGCCGGCGGCGAGGGGGCGGAGGACGTCGAGGCGGCGATGTTCGCGGTGACCCGCAGCTACGGGCTCGACCGCTGCGAGCCCACCGTGACCTTCACGCTGCTGTCGATCTCGCACCAGCCGTCGCTGGTCGACGACCCGGTGACGGCGAGCCGCACCGTGCGCCGCCGGGGCACCGACTACACCCGGCTGGCCGCGGTCTTCCGGCTCATCGACGACATCACCACCGAAGAGGGCGAGATCTCGCTGGAGGAGGCCTACCGGCGCCTCGCGGAGATCCGCCGAAACCGGCATCCGTACCCCGGCTGGGTGCTCACCATGGCCGCCGGCGGGCTGGCGGGCGCGGCCTCGGTGCTGGTCGGCGGTGGGTTCGTGGTGTTCCTGATCGCCGCGCTCGGCGCGATGCTCGGTGACCGGCTGGCCTGGCTGTGTGCGGGACGCGGGCTGCCGGAGTTCTACCAGTTCGTCGTGGCCGCGATGCCGCCCGCCGCGATGGGCGTGGCGCTGACCCTCACCCACTGGTCGGACGTACGGCCCTCGGCGGTGATCACGGGTGGACTGTTCGCGCTGCTGCCGGGACGGGCCCTGGTCGCGGGTGTACAGGACGGTCTGACCGGCTACTACATCACCGCGTCGGCACGACTGCTGGAGGTCATGTACTTCTTCATCGCCATCGTCACCGGGGTGCTGCTGGCCCTCTACGGAGGGCTTCAGCTGGGTGCCGAGCTGGACCCGGAGGCGCGGTTCATCACCCATGACCGGCCGGTGATCCAGATCCTGGCGTCGATGGTGCTGACCCTGTCGTTCGCGATCCTGCTCCAGCAGGAGCGGGCCACGGTGCTGGCGGTGACGCTCAACGGCGGCGTGGCCTGGATCATCTACGGGGCGATGGCCCGGACGGGCGACCTCTCCGCGGTGGCGGCGACCGCCACCGCGGCCGGGCTCGTCGGCCTGTTCGGGCAGTTGTTCTCGCGCTACCGCTACACCTCGTCGCTGCCGTTCATCACGGCCGCGATCGGCCCGCTGCTGCCCGGCTCTGCCACGTACTTCGGTCTGCTGGGTGTCGCGCAGAACGAGCTGGACCGGGGGCTCGCCTCCCTGTCGACCGCGGTGGCGACGGCGCTGGCCATCGCGATCGGGGTGAACCTGGGAAGCGAGATCTCCCGGCTGTTCATGCGGGTGCCGGGTGCGGTCGGCGGAGCGAACCGCCGCGCGGCCAAGCGGACGCGCGGCTTCTGACGCGGGGCCCTGCGGTCCAGGACGGTGTCAGCGCTTGGCGTGGCGGCCGCCACGGCGGCTCGCGCCGCCACCGGCGGCCGGGTCCTGGTCCTCGTCCACGGCGGAGGCGGCTTCCTTCTTCGCCTTGCCGCGGGCCCGCAGGAACTCGATGGCGATCGGCACGACCGAGATCAGCACGATCAGGACGAGCATCATCTCGATGTTCTTGTGCACGAACTCGATCTTGCCCAGGACCGCCCCGAGGAGCGTCACCCCGACGCCCCAGAGGACTCCACCGATGATGTTGAACGTGATGAACGAGCGGTAGTTCATCCGGCTGACACCGGCGATGATCGGCGTGAACGTGCGCACGACGGGCACGAAGCGGGCCAGGATCAGCGACTTCGGCCCGTACTTCTCGAAGAACTCGTGGGCCTTCTCGACGTTCTCCTGCTTGAAGAGGCGGGAGTCCGGGCGGTTGAAGAGCGAAGGGCCGACCTTGCGGCCGAAGAGATAGCCCACCTGGTCGCCGATGATCGCCGCCAGGGCGACCAGGACACAGACCAGCCACAGCGGGGTGTCCAGCTTGTCCGTCGTCACCAGCAGACCCGTGGTGAACAGGAGCGAGTCGCCGGGCAGGAAGAAGCCGATCAGCAGCCCGGACTCGGCGAAGACGATGACCAGCACACCGATCAGCCCGAACTGCCCGATGAGGTGGTCCGGGTCCAGCCAGCTCGGTCCGAGCGCAAGCGTATTCAAGGGTCCGGGCTCCAGGATGTGGTCGATGGCGGCTGCGTGGCCGCCCCAAGCTATCAACGCACCGGCCCCCCTCCCGGTTCCACTGGCCCCCGTGGAGATGCACACGGGGTGAACCGGGGCAAAACTCGACCCCAGGAGGTGTCACACCATGGGCATCGAGGATTACGGCGGCGGCCAGACGGCACAGTCCGATGTGCTGATCGTCACCACCAATGACGTACCCGGCCACCAGGTGACCCAGGTCATCGGCGAGGTGTTCGGCCTGACGGTCAGATCGCGTCACCTCGGCAGCCAGATCGGCGCCGGACTGAAGTCCATGATCGGCGGCGAGCTGAAGGGGCTGACCAAGACGCTCGTGGAGACCCGCAACCAGGCCATGGAACGGCTGGTCGAGCAGGCGAGGGCCCGCGGCGCCAACGCGGTGCTGATGATGCGCTTCGACGTGTCCGAGGCGGCGGACGTCGGCACGGAGGTCTGTGCGTACGGGACCGCCGCGGTGATCAGCAGGAACTGAGCGGCGTCACGGGGGTGGGGCGTTCCACCCCCATGAGCCCCCACCCGCCCACCTGCTGAGGTGACGTGAGGCGCAAGCCCGAAAGGCCCCGAGCACTGCACTATTTGATGGGTTATAAGGCTTTTGCGTCGCTATGGTGAGCCGATGGCCACCGAATCCGCCGCCGGTTCCGCCGTCTCCCCCGAGCCGACCCCCGCGCGCCGCCTGCTGCTGCTCCTCGTGCCCGCGCTGGCCGTCGGCGTGGTCTCGGCCCTCGTCCTGCTCGGCGTCAGCCTGATCGCGGAGCGGCTGCAGGACGTCCTGTGGAAGACGCTGCCCGACGCGCTGTCGATCGGCCCGTACTCCTCGCTGTGGATGATCGTGATGCTCACCGCGATCGGCCTGGTGACGGGACTGACCATCCGGACGGTGCCCGGCAGGGCCGGCCCCGACCCGGCGACCACCGGGCTGGTCGACCCTCCCCTGCCGCCGGTCGTGCTGCCGGGGCTGCTGGTCGTGACGGTCCTGGCGCTGGCGGGCGGGGTCAGCCTGGGCCCGGAGAATCCGATCACCGCCGCCAACATCGCGCTGGCGTGCTGGGCGGGCCGCCGGTTCGCACCGGACACGTCGGCCGAACTCTGGCTCGCGCTCGCCGCCGCCGGCACCATCGGCGCCCTCTTCGGCACCCCGGTCGCCGCCGCCCTGGTCCTCTCCGAGACGCTCGCCACGCGCCCCGGGCCGGGGGCCCTCTGGGACCGGCTCTTCGGACCGCTCGCCGCGGGGGCCGCGGGGGCGCTCACCATGACGCTGGCCGCCCACCCCAGCTTCGACCTGTCACTGCCGGCCTACACCCACGCGGACTGGGGCGACCTGCTCTCCGCGTGCGTGATCGCTGCCGCGGGAGCGGTGCTCGGACTGGCGGCGGTGTACGCGTTCCCCTACGCACACCGGGCCTTCCGCGCCCTGCGGCACCCGGTCCTCGCCCTGACGGCGGGCGGGCTGCTGCTCGGCCTGCTCGGGGCGCTGGGCGGGCACCTCACCCTGTTCAAGGGGCTGGAGGAGGTGAAGGTGATCGCCGCCGACCCGGGCGGCTGGTCGGCGGGCGAGTTCGCGGTCATGGCGGTGGTGAAGACCGTCGCCCTGCTGGTGGCCGCGACCTGTGGCTTCCGGGGTGGCCGGATCTTCCCCGCAGTGTTCTCAGGCGTCGCGCTCGGCCTGTGCGCCCACGCCCTGGTCGACGGGGTGCCGGTGGCCCTCGCGGTGACGTGCGGGGTGCTGGGCGTCCTACTGGCCGTCACCCGGCAGGGCTGGCTGAGCCTGTTCACGGCGGCGGTGCTGGCCTCCGACATGACACTGCTCCCCCTGCTGTGCGTCGCCACACTGCCGGCCTGGCTGCTGGTGACCGGACGGCCGCAGATGCAGTTGCGTACGGACGGGACGCCGCTGCGCTGAAGGGCGGCGCACGCCGCTGCGCTGAAACGGGCGGCGCGTCGAGCGGGCGCCCGTTTCGACGCGCCGGACACCTCGCCTATCCGTATCGTCTGACATTGTCCGTATCGCCGGATTTATTCCGTCAGACCGGTGACAGCTGAGAAGGGCAGGTCTGCGATGCCGCTCCACAAGGGCTCCGCACACGGCACCGAACCGTCCGACCCGCGGCGCCGGCTCGCGCTCAACCCGTTCTTCGGGGAGGCCGACCCGACCGCCGGGATGGAGTCCGCACCGCCCCGGCACAAGCTGCCGGACGGACCGCTGCCGCCTGCCACCGCGTACGGCCTCGTCCACGACGAGCTGATGCTCGACGGCAATGCGCGGCTCAACCTCGCCACCTTCGTCACCACCTGGATGGAACCCCAGGCCGGTGTGCTGATGAGCGAGTGCCGCGACAAGAACATGATCGACAAGGACGAGTACCCGCGCACCGCCGAACTGGAACGGCGCTGCGTGGCGATGCTCGCCGACCTCTGGAACGCCCCCGACCCCGCCACGGCCGTCGGCTGTTCGACGACCGGGTCGAGCGAGGCCTGCATGCTGGCCGCCATGGCGCTCAAGCGCCGCTGGGCGGTCAAGAACGCCGACCGCTATCCGGCGACCGCCCGGCCGAATCTGGTCATGGGCGTCAACGTGCAGGTCTGCTGGGACAAGTTCTGCACGTTCTGGGAAGTCGAGCCGCGCCTCGTCCCGATGGAGGGCGACCGCTTCCACCTGGACCCGCAGGCCGCCGCCGACCTCTGCGACGAGAACACCATCGGCGTCGTCGGCATCCTCGGCTCCACCTTCGACGGCAGCTACGAACCCATCGCCGAGCTCTGCGCCGCCCTCGACGCCCTCCAGGAACGCACCGGCCTCGACATCCCCGTCCACGTCGACGGGGCGTCGGGCGCCATGGTGGCGCCGTTCCTGGACGAGGACCTGGTGTGGGACTTCCGCCTCCCCCGGGTCTCCTCGATCAACACGTCCGGGCACAAGTACGGCCTGGTCTACCCGGGCGTCGGCTGGGCGCTGTGGCGCTCCCCCGCCGAACTGCCGGAGGAACTCGTCTTCCGGGTCAACTACCTGGGCGGCGACATGCCCACCTTCGCGCTGAACTTCTCCCGGCCGGGCGCCCAGGTCGTGGCGCAGTACTACACCTTCCTCAGGCTGGGCCGGGAGGGCTACCGGGCCGTGCAGCAGGCGTCCCGGGACGTGGCGATGGGGCTGGCGGAGAAGTTCGAGGAGCTCGGCGACTTCCGGCTGCTCACCCGGGGCGACCAGCTGCCCGTCTTCGCGGTGACGACCAAGCCGGAGGTGACGGCGTACGACGTCTTCGACGTGTCGCGCCGGCTGCGCGAACGCGGCTGGCTGGTGCCCGCGTACACCTTCCCGGCCAACCGGGAGGACCTCTCCGTGCTCCGGATCGTGTGCCGCAACGGCTTCTCGTCCGACCTGGCGGAACTCCTGCTGGAGGACATGCGGCTGCTGCTGCCCGAACTGCGCAGCCAGGCACACCCGTTGAGCGCCGAGCACGGCCCGGCGACATCGTTCCACCACTGATCGCGTCTCCGCCGGCCCCCGTCCAGCCCCAGTTCGCGAACACCGGACGGGGACCGGACGGGCGCGCCGTCAGCGGCCGAGCCGCGCGAACCGCCGTACCGCGAGCGGGAAGAACACCGCCAGCAGCACCAACGGCCAGATGACCGCGAGCGGTCCGGCGTGGCCGGCGGCCCAGGAATCCCCGCCGCCGCCCGGGTTGCCGAACAGTTCGCGCACCGCCGTGGCCGTCGCCGACATCGGGTTCCACTCGACGACCGCGCCCAGCCACCCCGGCATCGACTCCGGCACCGCGAAGACGTTGGAGAGGAAGCCGATCGGCCAGACCAGGATCTGCACCGCCTGCACCATCTCCGGGCGCCCCGCCACCAGCGCCAGCAGGATGCCGAGCCAGAGCATCGCGAACCGCAACAGCAGGAGCAGCCCCAGGGCCCCCAGCGCCGCGAGCGTCCCGTGGTGCCAGCGCCAGCCGACCGCGTACCCGACGCCGGTCATCACGGCGAGCCCGGCCACCGACTGGAGCATGTCCGCGACGGCCCGCCCGACCAGCACCGCGCCGGAGGCCATCGGCATCGAGCGGAACCGGTCGACGACCCCCTTGTTGAGGTCCTGGGTGACCGCGAGCATGGTCGACTCCAGGCCGAAGGCCATGGTGAGCGCGAGCATGCCGGGCACCAGGTACTCGGTGGTGTCACCGTCCACCCCCCGGCCGCCGCCGACCAGGTAGTTGAACATCAGCAGGAGCATCACGGGGAAGACCAGCCCCACGACGACCTGCACCGGCTGCCGCGCCCAGTGCGCCAGCTCCCGCCGGGTCATGGTCCAGGAATCGGATACCGCCCAGCCCGCCGTACTCACACCGCCACCTCCACGTCGTCCTGCCCGCTGCCCGTCAGGGACAGGAACACCTCGTCCAGCGTCGGCCGGCGCACCGCGATGTCCTCCGCCTCGATACCCGCCTCCTCCAGCGCCCGTACGGCCCGCGAGAGCGCCTCCATCCGGTCCCCCGCCGGCGCGCCGATCAGCCGTCGGTCGGGGTCCGTCACCGATCCGCCGTCCAGCAGTGCGGCGGCCCGGTCCAGTTGCGCCCCGTCGCGGATGACGACATCGATCCGGTCGCCGCCCACCCGCGCCTTCAGTTCGTCGGCCGTGCCCTCGGCGGCGACCCGGCCGCCGTCGATCAGCGAGATCCGGTCCGCGAGCCGGTCGGCCTCCTCCAGGTACTGGGTGGTCAGCAGTACGGTCGTGCCGCCGCCCACCAGGGCCCGCACCGCCGCCCACACCTCGCTCCGGCCGCGCGGGTCGAGACCGGTCGTCGGCTCGTCGAGGAAGAGCACCTCCGGGTCCGTGATCAGCGAAGCGGCCAGATCCAGCCGCCGTCGCATGCCGCCGCTGTACTCCGCGACCGCCTTGCGGCCGGTGTCCGCGAGTCCGAAGCGGTCCAGCAGCTCGTCCGCCCGGGCTGCCGCCCTGCGGGCGCCCAGGTGGTACAGCCGCCCGAACATCTCCAGGTTCTGCCGCCCGCCGAGCTGCTCGTCCACCGCCGCGTGCTGCCCGAGCAGCCCGATCCGGCGCCGGACCTCACCCGGCCACCGCCGCACGTCGTGCCCCGCCACCTCGACGCGGCCCTCGTCGTACCGCAGCAGCGTCGACGCGATGCGCACCGCCGTGGTCTTCCCCGCCCCGTTGGGGCCCAGCACCGCGTGCACGGTGGAACGGGCGACCGTGAGGTCGAGGCCGTCCAGCGCGCGCTTGGCGCCGTATCGCTTGTGCACTCCTTCGACGACGATCGCGTCGTCAGACATCGCCACACCCCCAGTTAGTCAAACTTGACTAGCACCAGAAAAGTAGCGGCCGGGTCGGCATTCGTCAAACTTGATTAGTGAGGGTCCTCCGGGTGGGTGGTCCCCGTCGCGTACGGGTTCTCCTCGCCCTCGGCCAGCACGCCGACGAACGGATCGCCCTCACCCGCGAACGTGTACGCCCCGCCCTCGATGCGCTCGATCAGCCCCCGGGTCCACTCCGCGCCGGAGTCCGCCGAGTGCACCCACATGTTCATGATCTCGCCGATGTGCCCGATCGACTCGGGCCCCGCCTCGGGCGTGTAGTACTCGGTGACCGAGGTCCGCCACCGGGCCAGGCCCGCCACCCGCTCCTTGAGCAGCGCCACCGCCTCGGCCCGTTCCAGGTCGACGATCCCGCCCAGCCCGGCCGACAGCACGTCCAGCCTCTGGTCGTACGAGGTCAGCGCCGCGCGGAGCAGCGCGAAGTACTCCTCGTCGCCCTGCTCGGTGATCTCGTACTCGGTGCGCGGCGGGCCGCCCACCGTGCTCGGGGCGACTTCGTGGGCGAGCAGGACGCCCTGCTTCGCCATCTGTTTCAGTGCGTGGTAGATCGACCCCGGCTTGGCGTTGGACCACTCGTGCGCGCCCCAGTACTCCAGGTCGTTGCGGATCTGATAGCCGTGCGCCCGGCCGTGCTGCCGCACGGCACACAGGACCAGCAACCGGATCGCTGACATCCCACCCACCTCTCTACTCAACTTTGACGAGAGTAGCGGTGCGGGGATCGGGGCGGGAAAAGGGCTCCGGCCGTCGGGGCGCCGCGCTCAGAGCGGGAAACTGCTCCGGCCGTGCTGGATCGATATCCACTTCCGGGTGGTGAAGGCCTCCACCGTCGCCTCGCCGTTCAGCCGCCCGTTCCCGGAGTTCTTCTCGCCGCCGAAAGCGACCAGTGGATCGTCCTGGACGGTGGAGTCGTTGACGTGGAACATGCCGCTGTCGATCCGCTGGGCGAAGCGCACCCCGCGTTCGGCGTCGGCGGTGTGCACGGCGCCGCTGAGCCCGTAGGGGCTGTCGTCGGCGATCCGTACGGCCTCCTCCTCACCGTCGAACTCGATCAGCAGCGCCACCGGGCCGAAGATCTCCTGGTGGAGCAGCGGGGAGTCGTCCGCGAGCCCGGTGAGCACGGTGGGCTCGACGAGGTTGCCGCGGGTACGGCCCCGGACGAGCGCCGTGGCCCCGTCCGCGAGCGCCTGGTCGACCAGGGCGGTCAGCGCGTCGGCCTGGAAGGTGTCGATGACCGGGCCGATCTGCGTCTCCGGGTCGCGGGGGTCGCCGGCCTTGAGCGCGGCCACCCGGGCGACGAACTTCTCCGTGAACTCGGGGGCCACGGCACGGTCCACCAGGATCCGGTTGGCGGCCATGCAGACCTGGCCCTGGTAGACGAAGCGGCTGAAGACGGCGGAGTCGACGGCGTAGTCGATGTCCGCGTCATCGAGCACCACCAGGGCGCTGTTCCCGCTGAGTTCGAGGATGGTGCGCTTGAAGAGCGCGCCCGCCGTCGCGGCGACATGGCGGCCCACCCGGTCCGAGCCGGCGAAGGAGATCACCTTGGGGACGGGGTGCTCGATGAACGCGTCGCCCACCTCCGCTATGTCCGTGACGACGACGTTGAGCAGTCCGGGCGGCAGCCCGGCCGCCTCGAAGATCCGGGCGATCAGACCGCCGCCGGTCACCGGAGCGTTCTGGTTGGGCTTGACGACGACCGCGTTGCCGAGCGCCAGGGCCGGTGCGACGGACTTCATCGTCACCAGGAAGGGGAAGTTGAAGGGGCTGATGACGCCGATGACGCCGACCGGGACCCGGTAGAGGCGGTTCTCCTTGCCGTCCACCGGGGAGGGCAGGATCTGGCCCTCGGGGTACAGCGCCTGGCGGGCCGCCTCGCGCAGGAAGTCCTGGGCGGCGCTCAGTTCGTACCGCGCCTTCGCCCGGGTGCCGCCCAGCTCGTCGATGACGGCCTCGACGATCTCGTCGGCCAGTTGCTCAGTGACGCGCGCGGCCCGCTCCAGAACAGCGCGGCGCTGATACGGACTCGCGGCGGCCCATTCCCGCTGGGCGCGCTCGGCCGCGCGGTAGGCGAGGTCGATCTCGTCCACGGTGGCGATGGTGACGGCGGCGAGCTTTTCCCCGTTGTAGGGATTGAAATCGATGATGTCCCACGAGCCGGTTCCGGTGCGCCATTCACCGTCGATGTACTGGGCAGCCAGCTCGTGGAAGAAGGACATGCGATCCCTTACTGCAGGTGCAGACTCCTGTCGGTACGTCATGGTAACGAAATATCAGGAGAGTTGGAGAAGACCGCGAAGCAGATCGCGGCTCTCCTCCGGACCCGGGCTGTCTTCGTGGAGCCGGGCCATCGCCTTTTCGTACTGGGCGACTTCTTCGGCCTTGTCCAGATAGAGCGCACTTGTCAGCTGCTCCAAATAGACAATGTCCGACAGATCGGATTCCGGGAATCGCAGCATCGTAAAGGAACCGCTCTCGCCCGCGTGCCCGCCGAAACTGAAGGGCATCACCTGGAGCGTGATGTTCGGCTGCTCCGACATTTCGATCAGATGCCGCAATTGGGTACGCATCACTTCGCGTCCGCCGTAGGGGCGGCGCAGCGCCGCCTCGTCCAGTACGGCATGGAAGCTGGGGGCCCGTTCGGAGACGAGGGCCTTCTGCCGCTCCAGGCGCAGGGCGACCCGGCGGTCGATCTCGGCGGCGGGAGCACCGCGCATGCCTCGCGAGACGACGGCGTGCGCGTAGTCCTCGGTCTGCAACAGACCGTGCACGAACTGGACTTCGTAGATCCGGATGAGTGAGGCCGCGCCTTCCAGCCCGATGTACGTCTGGAACCAGCCGGGCAGCACGTCCCCGTAACTGTGCCACCAGCCCGCCACATTGGCCTCACGTGCCAGCCCGAGCAGGGAGTCGCGCTCCGCCTCGTCCGTGACTCCGTAGAGCGTGAGCAGGTCCTCGACGTCCCTGGCCTTGAAGCTCACCCGTCCCAACTCCATGCGGCTGATCTTCGATTCGGAAGCCCGGATGGAGTAGCCGGCCGCCTCACGGGTGATGCCACGTGAGTCCCGCAGCCGCCTGAGCTGGGAGCCCAGCAGGATGCGCCGCACCACGGATCCACTCGACTCGCCTGCCGCCACCGGTCCAGCCCTCCCCATCGCTTCCTGGGCATCGGGGTCCCCCCGAACCCCAAGAGCCGGATTCTGCCATCAAAACGCTTCAGCCCGTACTCATTCGATTACGGAAATGGGAAGACTTCTCGGAGGTCCCGAAACTCCCCACGGGAAGAAATGAGCAAGAACCGGCACGGTATCGGACAGGTCAGGCGCGTGCACGTGCATCTGCCCTTGCATCTGCCCTGCGCATTCGGAACCATGGGCGTCGCGCACCTGCGTGCTCGTTCGTGTTGTGCCGCTGTACCCGTGTACCCGCAGTACCGATACAGCCGCGAATCCCGGGAGTGCCTCGCATGGGGACGAATGGATCGACGATGCTCGAGCCGTTACGGCAGGGGCTTCCCCCCATCGATCCCTCATCCGTCTCCGGATCAGCGACCTGCACCTTGCCCGCACGTTTCGAAGCCGTCGGCGGGGCACGCCAGTTCACCCGGGCGACGCTGGGCGGCTGGGGGCTGAGCGAGCGCTTCGACGACGTCGCGCTCGTCGTCTCCGAACTGGTCACCAACGCCCTGCGGCACGCCCTGCCCGCCGACACCCCGCGCGAGACACAGGACCCGCCCGTCCGGCTGCATCTGATGCGCTGGACCTCGCGGCTGGTGTGCGCGGTGCGCGACCCCAGCCAGGCGAGCCCCGTCGCGTCCGAGGCCGAGGACTCCGCGGAGTCGGGCCGCGGCCTCTTCCTGGTGGACTCCTTCAGCGACTGCTGGGGCTGGCACCCCTCCCCCGTACTGACGGCGGAGAGCACCGGCGTCGGAGCGACGCCGCGCGGAAAGGTCGTCTGGGCGCTCTTCCGGCTGTCCGACCCGGCGTGACGCGGGGGCCGAAGGAGCGCCGCACCACCGGGAGATGACGCTCCGGCGGGCGGCCCTCAGGCCTCCGCCACCAGGTGGTCGAACTCGCCGTCCTTCACGCCCAGCAGCAGGGCCTCTATCTCCGCGGGCGTATAGACCAGCGCCGGCCCGTCGGGGTGGCGCGAATTGCGCATCGCCACGTCTCCGTCGGGCAGCTTCGCGAACTCCACGCAGGATCCCTGGGAGTTGCTGTGCATGCTCTTCTGCCAGACGACTCCGCGAAGCTCTGTGGCCGCCATGCCGTTGTACACGTGGTGCACAGGACGCTCCCCGAGTTGCAAAGTGCAAGTGTCAACTGTCTCGGATCATAGCTGTGTTCAATTTCTGGTGCATGAGCGGATGCATGGGCAGATGCACGTGCACGCGCGGTGTTCCCCCGATTACAGCTCTCCGCAGGAGAAAGACGAACGAGAGGGCTCTTCCGCTCCCGATTCCGCAAGTTGGCCCCTCCGCCCCGGTGGCGACCCACTGGTAGCTTGGACGGTCATTCGTCGACCAGGGGGAATTCGCCATGCACAAACTCGTACGTACCGGCGCCGTCGTCGCCACCGGACTGCTCACCGCCCTCGCCCTCACCGGGTGCGGCAGCGACGGCGACAAGGACGGCGCGGACAAGGGTTCCGGCTCCACCGCCACCCCGGCGCCCACCGGCAGCGCGAGCGACGGTTCCGGCTCCGGTGAGACCGGCGCCACCGGCGGCCTCAAGGCGCTGGAGGGCGCCTGGGCCGGACAGACCGACGGCAAGGCCGTGGTCCTGTCCGTCGCATCCGGGAAGGCCGTGGTCGTCGCCGACTCCCATGTCTGCTCGGGCACCGCCAAGGACATGGGCAAGCCGATGCTGGCGCTGACGTGCGCCGACGGCGACACCGACCGGACCATGGGCGCCATCGAGTCCAACGACGGCAAGACCCTCGTCGTCTCGTGGGACGGCGGCGCCAAGGACACGCTCGCCAAGACGGACGCCGACTCGCTGGAAGGCCTGCCCGACCTGCCGATCCCGTAACCCGGGGCGGTCGGCAGGGCCCTGACCGCGCCTCAGTCGTCGTCGGACGCGGCGGACCGCGAGCCGGAGCCGCCGTCCAGACCCTCGGAGAACTCCTCCAGGGCTTCGAGCAGGAGGTCGGCCCCGTTCCGTACGACCGGGTCCGACCCTTCCCCTCCGCGCATCCGCTCCTCCTCGTCCCACTTCTCCAGCGCCTCCCGCACCGCCGACCAGTCCGGTACGCGCCGCTCCCGCACCGCCTTGGCTCCCTGCTCCGTGGCCCGGCGAAGCGCCTCGGCGAGCGGAGCGGCCGCCGGTACGGGAGTGGCGCCGCCCTCCGGGAGGTGCGCCTCCATCAGCATCGCGACCCGGCCCAGCTGGACGAGCGCGTGCTGGGTGTCATCGGCTGCGGCGTGCGAGAGGCCGCGGTGGCGCACCGGTTCGTGCTGGGCGGTGGCCACCGCCTCCCGCCAGGCGACGCGGGCGTTCCGGGTGGCGAGCAGCGCCTGGCGGACGTCGTCGTGGCCCCGGTCGGCCGGATCGGCGTACTGGTCGACGACACAGGCGGCGTAACGGCCGTCCTCCTTGAGCCAGTCGCCGAGCCGCCCGCGCAGCCTCGGCGTCTCCCAGGCCGGATAGACGGCGTACGAGATCATGGCCAGGAGCCCGCCGAGCAGGGTCAGCAGGACCCGTTCGAGCACGGTCTGCGACAGGTCGTCACCGGCCATGCCGAGCAGGAAGACCAGGTACGCGGCGATGCAGGCCTGCCCGACGGCGTAGCCGGTGCGCATGAGCAGGTACATCAGCAGGGCGCAGACCACGGCGAGCACGGCGGACAGCCCGGCGCGGGGGTGGGCGGCCTGGACGATCACGCTGGCGACGAAGACCCCGACGACGGTGCCGCCGAAGCGCGCCACGGAACGTTCGTACGTCCGGGAGAACTCCGGCCGCATCACCATGACGGCCGCCAGCGGCACCCAGTAGCCGTGGCCGAACGGCAGCGCCAGGCCCAGCAGGTAGCCGACCGCGGCGACGGTGGAGACCCTGATCGCGTGCCGCAGGATCGGGGAGCCGTGGTGCAGCTCGCCGCGCATCGACCTGATCACGACCGGCACCAGCCGCAGCAGGGTGGGCCTGGCGTGGTGCTCGGCGGGCAGCCGACGGCCCCGCCCTGCCTCGATGGCGTCGGCGGCCTCCGCCGCCCCGGCCCGCTCCTCCTTCGTGCCGTCGCCGTCGGCGGCCTCGATGACGTCGGAGAGCAGGGCCGCCAGCCGGTCGGCGGCGCGGAGCGGGGGGCCGGTGAGCAGCGCGCCGGTGTCGGGGGTCTTCAGCGCGGCGACGGCGGCCCCGGGAAGGCGCACCGGGTCGCCGTGTCGGATCGCCCGGGCGGCCGCGTCGAGCAGGGAGGCGGCGGCGGCGAGGAGCTCACGGACCCGGTCGCGTTCCGGGCCCTCGGACGGGACGCCCATCGCCGGGTCCGCGAGTGAGGCGAGGACCGGTCTGATCCGCTCGGCGGCACCGCGTGAGCCGTGCAGTTCGGCGGGGCGGCGGCGGGCCTGGCGGGCGGTGACGGCGGCGGCCCTGCGGGCCTCCATCAAGGGTGCCGGGTCGAAGTGGGCGACCGGGTCGTGGCGCAGCCTGCGGGCGTAGTCGGCCTCGGCGGCCAGCGCGTCCGCCAGGGCGTCACGCTGGGCGCCCCATCTGCGGACCGGGAACAGCACGATGAGCAGCGCCTGGACCACTCCGCCGAACGTGATCATCAGGGCATGCAGGGCCGCCTCGGCGACGGAGGTCGGCAGTGTGATCGTGACCAGCATGATCGCGACGTTGGACGCGGCGATGATGCCGCCCGTCGGGCCCGCCGCCCAGGCCATTCCGGCGACGAAGGTCCAGAGCACCAGCAGGGCCAGGAAGAGCGGGAGGTGGGGGCCGGTGACATAGCCGAGGAACGTCGACACGCCGAGGCTGAAGCCGGAGACCAGGGCGAGCACCGGGCGGGGCCGCCAGCTGCGCTGGAAGGTGGCGATCGCCGCCTGGAACGCACCGAACGCGGAACTCGCCGCGACGACGGGACCGAACAGGGCGAGGCTCACCCCGATCACGAGGGCGAGGCCCGCCGCGCCGCGGATGGCGATCAGCGGTTCGAGACGCTTCCGCTCGATCGTGAGCCCCGAGCGGGCGGTCTCCCTCAGCGCCCGGAGCCAGCTCATGCCCAGAGCCTAACCGGATTTACCGCTATGCCCGAGTTGTCGGGTGTGGTTCTCCGGTTCTCCGGACCGCTCCGCATAACGCCCCCGGCGGCAGACCCGCCGCCCTCACCGGTCGGCGATCTCCGGCCGGCTCCCGCCCATCCGGGCCCGGTCCGCCGCAGCCGTCCCGTGGGTCCAGCCGTCCAGGTCCGTGGCACCGCGGACGCGGGTGGTCGTCGTCGCGGGGAACATCTTCTCGGCGGTGTCGGTGACCGCCACGTCCCGTGCGGCCAGCACGGGCAGCAGGCCGGCCCCGGCGGACGACGTGCCGGGGGCGGCGCCCTCGGCGTCGGCCTCCGCGGTGGCACGGGCGGTGCCGTCGGCCAGCCGGCCACCCAGCCGCTGGGCGTAGGCCATCAGGAACGACTGCCGGAAGGTCTTGGTGCGTTTGCGGCCGCCCGCCCGCTGGCCGGCCTCGGCCCGGGTCATCGCCGCCGTGCCCTGCACCAGCAGCGAGGTGTGGAGCAGCTCCACGGCCTCCAGGTCCGGTTCGAAGCCGACCACCGTCGAGAAGCCGAGGTCGCTGTTCCACACGGCCCGGCAGCGGTTCGCCGAGGCGACGGCGTCGAGCAGGATCGCCTTGGCCGTCTCGTACGGGGCGTCCACCCCGATCCGGCAGGCGCCGGGGACACTGCCGCTGTGCGTACGGGCCGCCAGCAGCGCCTCGTCGATGCTGTGCCGGGCCATCAGCTCCTGCGCCTTGGCGGTGAGCGCCTCCGCCTCCTCCGGGAATCCGGTCGCCTCGGCCTTGGCCAGCAGCGCGCGAATGCGCGTCAGCATGCGCGGTTCGTCGTGCGCGGGCGGCAGGTGCAGGGTGTCGCGCAAGGCGCCGGGCGGCGGCCCGACGGGCTCGATCGCGGGCAGCCGGAGCAGCAGCCGGTAGAGCCCGAGGAGTGCGGAGGCGCACGAGAAGCGGTCCGGCCGGCCCGTCGGCGGCGTCGCGGGCAGTTCGTCCAGCTGCCCCTGCCAGCGGGGCGGCAGCGCCTCGTAACGCCGGACCTCCGAGCCGATCAGCCCGGCGGCCAGTCCGGCCGCGTGCTCGTCCACCTCGCGGCGGACGACGCGCACGAGGTCGGCGGGCAGCCAGCCCCGGTCCCAGGCACGCCGGACGAACTCCTCGCCCCGGCGCAGCAGCTCCGCGTCGGACGCCGGGTCGGCGGCGAGGAGGGACGCGCCGGTGTCGAGGCCGCGGTCGCCGTCCGAGTACAGGGCCGCCGCGAAGGCCTGGTCGATCACCGATTCCATGAGGTCAGGGTAGGCGTGGTGGACTCGGCGGAATTCATCCACACCCTGTGGACAACCAGTGGCGGTCTCCCTACGGCAGCAGGACGACCTTCCCGCGTACGTGCCCCGCCTCGCTCATCTCCTGCGCCCTGGCCGCCTCGGTGAGCGGGAACGTCCGGGCGACGGGCACCCGCAGCTCGCCGTCGGCCGCACGGCGGGCGTGCTCGGCCAGCTGCTTCCCGGACCGGGAGCCACCGCCGGAGAACGCCACGCCATACGTGCCCGCCTCCGGGTCGGCGATGGTGACGATCCGGTCGGTGGTGCCACCACGCAGCTCGATGGAGTCCGGCAGGGCGCCCCGACCCGACGCGTCGAAGACCGCGTCCACCCCCTGGGGAGCGAGGTCGCGCACCCGGCCGACCAGCCCGTCCCCGTACTCCACCGGGGTCGCACCGAGCACCCGCAGATAGTCATGGTTGCCCGGGGACGCCGTGCCGATCACCGTCGCGCCGCGGGCCGCCGCCAGCTGGACCGCCGCCGATCCGACGGCCCCGGCCGCACCGTGCAGCAGCAGGGTCTCCCCCGCCTCCACGGCGAGTTCGTCCAGGACCCGCTGGGCGGTGTTCGACGCGATGGTCAGCGCGGCCGCGTCCGGCCAGCCCAGCTCCGCGGGCTTGGGGGCGACGAGCGCGGCGTCGGCCAGGGCGTACTCGGCGTAGGAACCGGTGGCGCTCCAGCCCAGCACCTCGTCGCCCACGGCCACATCGGTGACGCCCTCACCGGTCACATCGACCACTCCGGCGAACTCCACACCGGGAATCGCCGGGAGCGAGGTCGGGAACACGTCCTCCATCCACCCGCGCCGGATCTTGTAGTCCATCGGGTTGACCGCCGCGGCCCGGACCTTCACCCGCACCTGTCCGGGGCCGGGGTGCGGGTCCTCGACCCGGGCCGGATGCAGTACCTCGGGTCCGCCGAACTCCTCGAAAACGATCGCTTCCATCGTGTCGTCTGCCTCCTCGTCGCAACGGATCCGGGCCGGGACGTGTCCCGAAAAGTCCCGCCTGCCCGGGCCCGGCCCATCCTTCCAGCGTCCCCTTCCGCGCGCGCTCCGCCTCGCTGTCAGTGCCGGGTGCCAGACTCGAATCCATGACCGAACGCTGGGCTGTGGCCGCCACGGAGAGCGGTGGCGCGCACCTCGCCCCGCTGGACCGCACAGGCCGCCCCACCGCCCCGGTCGTCACCGAACCGGACCTGGTGGAAGCCGTCCGCTCCCGGCCCGGGGTCACCCGCTGGGTGTGGCGTTCGACGGCCGAGGTCTACCCCCGCCTACTGGCCGCCGGGGTACCGGTCGCGCGCTGCTACGACATCGAGGTCGCCGAGTCCCTCCTGCTGGGGCACGAGGGCCGCCTCGGTGAACCCCGCTCCGCCGCGGCTGCCCACGCCCGCCTGCTGCGCGGCCCGGTGCCGCCCGACCCGCCGCCCCGCTCCGCCGTACCGGGCTCCCAGTCCTCCCTGTTCGAGCCGCAGTCGGGGACGGAGCTGCCCTTCGACGCCCTGCTCCGGGTGTACGCGGACCAGCTCGCCCGGCACGACGCCACGGACCGGCCGGGCCGGATGAGTCTGCTGACGGCCGCCGAGTCGGCCGGCATGCTGGTCGCCGCCGAGATGAACCGTTCGGGTCTGCCCTGGCGGGCCGACGTCCACCGCGAGCTGCTGCACGAACTCCTGGGCGAGCGGTACGCGGGCGGCGGCGAGCCCCGGAAGCTGGCCGAGCTGGCGGACGAGGTGTCCGCCGCGTTCGGCCGCAGGGTCCGCCCGGATCTCCCCGCCGATGTGGTGAAGGCCTTCGCGCAGGCCGGCATCAAGGTGCGCTCCACCCGGCGCTGGGAGCTGGAGGGCCTGGACCACCCGGCGGTGCGTCCGCTCATCCAGTACAAGAAGCTCTACCGGATCTGGACGGCGCACGGCTGGAGCTGGCTCCAGGACTGGGTGCGCGAGGGCCGCTTCCGCCCCGAGTACCAGCCCGGCGGCACGGTCAGCGGCCGCTGGACGACCAATGGCGGCGGGGCGCTCCAGATCCCCAAGGTGATCCGGCGGGCGGTGGTCGCCGACGAGGGCTGGCGCCTGGTCGTCGCGGACGCCGACCAGATGGAGCCGCGGGTGCTGGCCGCCATCTCCCGCGACCGGGGCCTGATGGAGGTGGCCGGCCACGACGGCGACCTGTACACCGCGCTGTCCGACCGCGCCTTCCACGGCGACCGCGACCACGCCAAGATCGCGCTGCTCGGCGCGGTCTACGGCCAGACGTCGGGGGACGGCCTGAAGAATCTGGCCGCGCTGCGCCGCAGGTTCCCGCAGGCGGTCGCCTACGTGGACGACGCCGCGAAGACCGGTGAGGAGGGCCGTCTCGTCCGGACCTGGCTGGGCCGGACCAGCCCGCCCGCCGCGGGCAGCGGGGACGACGGGGAGGCCGGCATACCGCAGGAGAGCGACGTCTCCCCGACAGACGGATCCGACGCGGTGGACGGCGCGTTCACTCCGGGGTACGCCTCCTCCAACGCCCGTGCGCGTGGCCGCTTCACCCGTAACTTCGTGGTGCAGGGCAGTGCGGCCGACTGGGCGCTGCTGCTCCTGGCCGCGCTTCGGCAGTCGATATCGGCCGCCGGGCTCCGGGCCGAACTGGTCTTCTTCCAGCACGACGAGGTGATCGTGCACTGCCCGCGGGAGGAGGCCGAGACCGTCGTCGAGGCGATCCGGGCGGCCGGTGAGCTGGCCGGGCGGACCGCCTTCGGTGACACGCCGGTGCGCTTCCCGTTCACGACGGCGGTGGTGGAGCGGTACTCGGACGCGAAGTGACCGGGCCGCAGCCCCGGCGCGGCGTGGCTCGCACGCGGCGGGAAGCGGCCCGGTCCGGGCGCGGCGCATGCCCCGGGGAGAGAGCCCGGGACATGCGCGCGCGGCGGTGGTGCCCCGCCGGTCCGCCCGTCTACCCGCGCTCCCACAACGCGGGGACGTTCGGCGGCTCCCAGCCGGTCAGGGCGGTGTGAGCCTGCAGACAGCGGTAGCCGACCCCGCCGTACGTGACGCGGTCACCCGCGGTGTAGGGAGTGCCGGCCGCCCAGCCGCCGCCAGGTCCGGTCGGCGGATCCGTCGGGCCGGTCGGCGGATCGGTCGGGTCCGTGGGGTCCTGCGCGATGTCGAGGACGAAGTCGAAGGTCCCCTCCTTCCCGGACCCCGCCGACCGGACGTTCATCAGGAGCGTCGGGTCGTACAGGGTGTCGGTGTTGTTGCGCGGTTCGCCCGGGAAGTACAGCTGTGTGGTGAGGACGCGCGAGCCGGGCGCCTGCGCCTTCACATGGATGTGGCGGGTGCGGCCGGGATACAGCCCCGCGACGATCGTGGTGAGCGTGAAGGCGCCGGACCGGTCGGTGAGCTGATGGCCCCGGAAGGCGTATCCGCTCATGTCGTACGCGCCGTTGGTGTCGGCCTGCCAGAAGTCGAGCAGCACTCCGGGGATGGGCCTGCACGCGCGGCCGAAGACGTATCCGCTGACCGTCAGCGGGACTCCGGGGGTACCGGCGGTCACCAGGCTCGTACGGAGGGGGGAGTTGGGCTTGAAGTAGGGGCCCTCCATCTGGTCGTGCGTGGGGCCGTCACCGTCGTCGCAGTCCGGGGTCGGGGCGAGCGGCACTCCGGCGGAACCGGCGTCGCGGGCCAACGCGACCCCGCCGCCCGCGAACAGCGGGACGGCGGTGGCGACCAGCGCCGCCTTGAGGAGGTTCTTGCGGCTGATGCGCCGGTCACCGGCGAAGCCACCGGGTATCGGGTCGGAGGTCATGGCTGCTTCCTCGGGGTGGTGGGGAAGGGCACGTGCGGGATGGGGTGTGGCGGCTGCCGGGCCTGTCCGGCGGATGAGGGCCGGAACAGGCCCCGCGGGGCCGCCCTACAGGGCCCGCCAGAGCGCGGGCACGTTCGGGGGCGTCCAGCCGGGCTGCGCCCGGTGTCCCTGGAGGCAGCGGTAGCTCCCGGAGCCGTAGGTCACCACGTCACCGGCGGCGTACGTCGTCCCGGCGGCCCAGCTGCCGTCCGGATCGGTCGGCGGGTCCGTGGGGTCGGTCGGCGGATCGGTCGGGGCGCCACTGGTGACCAGGGTGAGTCCGTACGCCTGGAGCGCGGGGTTCACCGGCTGGAAGTACGTCGTACCGCCCTGGGAGCAGTTGCCGGTGCCGCCGGAGGTGACGCCCTGGGCCTGGCTGCCGGAGACGAACGAGCCGCCGGAGTCGCCCGGTTCGGCGCACACGTTGGTCCGCGTCACCCCGGAGACGGTGCCCTCCTGGTAGGTGACGCTGCTGTTGCGCTGCTGGACCGTGCCGCAGTGCCAGCCGGTCGTCGAGCCGGAGCGGCAGACGGACGAACCCTCCAGCGCCTCGGTGGATCCGGTGACCGTCACGTCGCCGTTGCCGTATCCGTTCACGAGCGGGCGCGGGTTCCAGTTGGTGTTCGCGGCGACCCAGGAGTAGTCGCGGCCGGGGAAGGTGGAGCCCTGGAAGGAGCCCTGGGCCTGCTGGTTGTATCCGCTCGTGCTGACGCCCGGGGTTCCGCAGTGCCCGGCGCTGACGAAGCCGCCCTGGGTGCCGCGCTTGACGGGGAAGCCGATGGAACAGCGGCCGGAGCCGTTCATGTAGTACGCGTCGCCGCCGCGCAGGTCCGCGAACGTGCGCGGCTGCCCGCTGCTCCGGGCGACCGTCACCAGTCCGGGCGCGACACCGGCCGCGGCGAGGAAGGCGCCGGCGGAAGCGGCCCGCCCGGCCTGGACGACGACACGGTTGGTGCGCACGTCGACGTACCAGGCGGGCACGTCCTTCGGCGCCCTGCGCAGGGCGACCCGGTCGAGGGCGGCCTTGGCGGAGGTGAGTTCGGCCAGGCTGTGGTCGACGACGACGGGCCGGGCACCGGCCTCGGCGATCCGGCCGGCGTCCGCCCCATCGGTCGTGGCGACGGTCAGCCCCCCGGCGTCGCCGCTCACCCGGGCCCCGGCGAATCCGGTGCCGAGCGAGCGCCGCAGTCCGGCGGCCACGGCGGCGGCACGGGATTCGTTGCCGATCCGTCGCGTCGCCTGGTCGGCGGTGAGTCCGAGATCGCGCCGCATGGCGTCCACCAGGCCGGGCGACAACTGGTCCTCCCCGGCGGCGGGCAGGCGGGGGGACGGGTCGGCCGACGCGGTGCCGGTCAGTCCGGCCAGTGCGAGCGCGCCGACGGCCACGGTGGCGGTGCACGCGGCCAGTGCACGTCTGCGGAGCATGGATCTCTCCACGGAACTCTCCTTGCCTTCGGGGGAATTGCCGTCAACGTAGCCGCGTACACGTCAGCTCCAGGAGATCCCGTCCGCCCCATCGCATGACGTTATGGGGCTGTCGTGACCGGCGGCGATACGGCGTGAACACGCGCGATCGGCCTCCCCGGGACGGGCCCGCGCGAGTAGGTTCCTCTCATGCGAATAGGCCAGATGCTGGGCAGCGGGCGCTCCGCCGACGTATACGAACTGGACGAGCAGTGGGTCCTGCGGCGCTACCGCGACGGACTGGACGCCACCCGCGAACTGCCGGTCATGTCCTATCTGTCGGCCTCGGGCTACCCGGTCCCGCGGCTCGGCCCGCAGCCCCCGTCCGCCGGACCCGGCGATCTGGTCCTGCAGCGCCTCACCGGTCCGACGATGCTGGAGTCGCTGCTCAGCGGCGCCATGGGCGGCGCCGAGGGCTCCGCCGTACTCGCCGGGCTCCTCACCGAGCTGCACACCATCCCGGCCCGGCTCTCGCCCGACCCCGAGGACCGGATCCTCCACCTCGACCTGCATCCGGACAACGTGATGCTGACGGCCGACGGGCCCGTGGTGATCGACTGGAGCAACACCGAGGAGGGCCCGCCGGCCCTGGACCGGGCCATGTCGGCGCTGATCCTGGCCCAGGTGGCGGTCGACCCGGCCGGCCCCGCGGCGGACGGGGGACGCGAGCTGCTCACCGCCCTGATGCCGCACCTCATGGCGGAGGGCGGCATCCCGGCCCGCCATCTCGCCGACGCGGCGGCCCGGCGCGCCGCCAACCCGACGATGAGCCCGGCCGAACGGGACCTCATCGGCGAGGCGACGGCCCTGGTCTCCTCGCTCTCCCGCTGAGGGCCGCCCTGCCTGACCTCGAACTACTCCCGGGCTCCCGCGAGTTCGACCGGCCGGGTGCGCAGGGCGAGCGTGGCGGGCAGCACCGCGAAGACCACCGCCAGGAGTGCGCACACGGCGAGGACCGAACCGATGACCCCCCACGGGACGACGACGGCCGAGTGCACGTCGAGGAGCCCGAGCGCGGCCCGTACGCCGAACAGGTCCAGCGCTGCCACCGCCCCGCCGAGCACCGCGCCCACCGCCACCACGAGCAGCGCCTCCGCCCCCACCAACCGCAGCACCTGCGCCTTCGTCGCCCCGGCGAGCCGCAGCACCGCCAGGTCGCGCACCCGGTCCGAGGTCGCCATCACCTGCGTGTTGGCCAGCGCGATGCCCGTGTAGACCAGGGCGATGAGAAGGATCATCAGCAGTCCGAGGCGGGTGTTCGCACCGGACTGCCGGTGGCCGGCGGACAGCCACCCGGCTCTCGTCACCACCGCCGTGCCCGTCGCCCGGCCGACTGCCTCCAATTGGCCCGCGACGACTGAACGCCGCGTGTCTCGGTTGACCTTGACGTCGATCCGGTCGATCGCGGCGCCGCCGGCGTTGCGCGGGGTCACATACACCCCGTTGTTCCCGGTGCCGGTGCTCAGCACTGCCGCCACCCGCAGGGTGACCTTGCGGCCGTCGGCCAGCCAGACGCCGACGCGTTCGCCGACCGTCGTGGTCATCCACTCCTCGTTGACGACGACGGAGTCGTCGTCAAGGCCGGCGAGGCTGCCCGCCACCACGGGGAGCGCCGACACCGCCGCCGCGTCGGCCGGGTCCACGGCCCGCGCCTCGGAGGTGACCAGTGCCGTGCCCTCCTCCAGCACGGTCACGGAGGTGGACCGCGAGGCGCTGACGACGACGCCCGGGACGGCCCGGGCCCGCTCGACGAACCGTGGCGGGAGGGCGGCGCCCTCGCCGTCCGCCGTGATCACGAAGTCCGAGGTCACCTGGGTGCGCGCCTCGGTGGCCCTGGCCTCGTCGAGGGTCGCCGTGGTGCCCATCAGCGAGGCGGCGAGCGCCACGGTGACGATCACGGGCGCCGCGACCGCGGCCGTCCGGCGCAGCCCGGCGGAGGCGTTCTCCCTCGCCAGTACGCCGGTGGCGCCGGGCAGTCGCGACGGCAGCCAGGCGAGGAAGCGGATGACGGGCCGTACGAGAACGGGTGCGAACAGGGCGAAGCCGACGATGAGCAGCATCGGCTGGGTGACGTACGTCTTGCGCTTGAGGACGCTTCCGGGGTCCTGGACGAGGGCGATACCCAGCAGCACGGCCCCGGTCAGCAGGACGGTCGCGCCCAGCAGCACCCGGCTCAGCGGCATCGAACCGCTGTCGACGGCCGATTCGCGCAGCGCCTCGGCCGGTCCCACCCTCGCGGCCCGGCCCGAGGCCGCGACCGCACCGGCGAGCGCCACGGCGAGCCCGGTCCAGAAGGCGGTGTGCAGCGGCCAGTTCTGCTCGCCGATCGCGAACCAGCCGGGCGCGATGCCCTCGCCGACCATCCAGGAGGCGAGCCGGGGCGCACCGAGGACACCCAGTCGGCAGCCCGCCGCCGACGCCAGTACGCCGATGACGGCGGCTTCGGCGTACACCATCCGCCGCAGCTGGCCGGGGGTCGCGCCCGCCGTGCGCAGCAGGCCGAACTCGCGGCGGCGCTGGGCCACGGCGAAGGAGAACGTGGAGGCGACCACGAAGACGGAGACGAACACGGTGATGCCGGCGGCGGTGCCCAGCAGCGCGTTCACGGAGACCAGCGCCTCGGCGTCCCGGTCCGGGTCGGGGTCGGCCCGGCGGCGGTCGTCGCCGGTGAGCACCGCCATCCGGTCCACCCGGGCCACGACCGCGCGCACCGCCGCCGGCTTCGCGTACACCGCCACGGCGTCGATGACCGGGGAGATCCGGGCAGCCTCGGCCGCGGTGAAGAACACGGCGGTCTCGAACCCGGCGGACCGCACCGTGCCGACCACGGTCCGGGTGACGGCCCCCGCGGCGGTGGTGACCGTGATCCGCTCCCCCGTACGCACACCGGCGCCGGCCCCCGCGGTGACGACGACCTCTCCGGCGGCGGCAGGGGCGCGTCCGGTGGCCAGCCGGTAGGGAGCGGCGGCCGCGATCGGCCACGGGTGGCCGACCGTTGCCCCGTCCTCCTTGACACGGGCGTCGCCGACCGTGACGGGGAACGTGCGGTCCTCGACCGTACGGCCCAGCTTCGCGAGGGCCGTGACCAGCTCCGCCGGGACGGCCCGGGGCGAGGTCAGCTCCTGGGTCCGCACCCCGCTCGGGGTCCGTACCCGCAGCCGGTCCTCGCCCCGCACCACGACCGGGGCGGCGGCGAACCGCTCGGGCCCGTGACGGGGGGCGTCGAACGTGGCCGCGAGGGCCATCCCGGTGGTGGCGACGATCCCCACACCGAGGGCCAGCGCGAGGAACGAGCCGACGAAGGTGACCCAGCGGGTCCGCAGACCGCGTAGCGCGAGGCTCAGCACGACAGGGCCGCCATCCGCGTCATGCGCGCCGCGACCTGCTCGGCGGACGGGGAGACCAGCTCGTCCCGCACCCGGCCGTCGGCCAGGAACAGCACCCGGTCCGCGTAGGAGGCGGCGACCGGATCGTGCGTCACCATGATCACGGTCTGGCCGCCGTCGACCATGGTGCGCAGCAGGGTCAGCACCTGCCGGCCGGTCGTGGAGTCCAGGGCGCCCGTGGGTTCGTCGCCGAACAGCACATCGGGCCGCGTGACCAGGGCGCGAGCCAGGGCCACGCGCTGCTGCTGCCCGCCGGACAGTTCGCCGGGCCGGTGCCCGGCCCGTTCGCGCAGCCCGACCCGTTCCAGTACGTCCAGGACCTCGGCCCGCTTCGTCCGGCGGCCGGCCAGCCTCAGCGGGAGGGCGACGTTCTGCTCGGCGGTGAGCGAGGGGAGCAGGTTGAAGGACTGGAAGACGAAACCGATGCGGGTGCGGCGCAGCAGCGTCAGCTTCCGCTCGCTGAGTCCGGTCAGTTCGGTGTCGCCGAGGAACACCTGCCCGCCGGTGGGCCGGTCGAGGCCGGCGGTGCACTGGAGCAAGGTCGACTTGCCGGAGCCGGACGGGCCCATGACAGCGGTGAACGTGCCCCGGAGGACATCGAGGCTGACCCCGTCCAGCGCGGTCACCGCGCCGGTGTTCCTGCCGTAGGACCGGGAGACCGAGCGGAGTCGGACAGCTGCGTGATTCATGCTCACCACTCAACCGGCGCCGCCCCCGCGGCACATCACAGCGAGCACGAGTCCCCGGGGTGGAGCTGGCTCCACCCCGGAAGTAGACCTCACCGGGTGGTCCGGGCCTCCCGGCCCGGCCTAACGTTCCCTCATGTCCTCCCCCGCCGCCCCCTCAGCCGACTCCCCGCCCTCCCCGGGCCTGCGGCAGGCGCTGGGGCAGCGCCGCTACCTACGCACCGCGTGGCCGTGGCGCGCCACGCTCTACCTGCTGACGAGCGTGCCCCTGGGCCTCGCGACCCTCACCGTCCTGCTCCTCCTGGTGATCGCGGGCAGCGTGCTCACCGTGGTCCTGGTCGGCATCCCGCTGCTCCTCACGCTCGTGCTCGCGGGCATTCCGCTGGCCGCCCTGGAGCGGCGCAGACTGCGGCTGCTCGACCCCCGGCCGATCCCCCCGGCCCACCGCGAGCCCGACGGCACCGGTCTCCCGGCCTGGCTGCGCACCCGCCTCCGGGAGCGCGCCACCTGGCGGGAGCTGGGCTACACGCTGCTGTTCGCCCTGGTCCTGTGGCCGCTGGAGGCGCTGGCCGTGGGCACGGCCCTCGTCGTCTGCGCCGGTCTGATCGCCGCTCCCGCGTTGCTGGCGGCGAGCGGGGACGGGGAGACGCGCGTACTCAAGATCTGGCTGATCGACAGCTACCCGCCCGCCTTCGCTTTGCTGCTCGCCGGACTGGCGCTGCTCCCCCTGTTCGCGTATCCACTCGGGGTCCTGGCAACCGGCCGGGCCGCGCTGACCCGGCAGCTGCTCTCCGCGCCGGATTCCGGACTGGACACCAGGCTGCGGGAGTTGGGGCGCTCCCGGATGCGGCTGGTGGACGCCTTCGAGGCGGAGCGCCGGCGGATCGAACGCGACCTGCACGACGGGGCACAGCAGCGGCTCGTCGCCCTGTCCATGACGCTCGGTCTCGCCCGGCTGGAGGACCCGGCCGAACCACTGGCCGGACTGCTCACCAAGGCCCGCGAGGAGGCCGGGACGGCGTTGGCGGAGATCAGGGAGCTCATCCGGGGCATCCACCCCCAGGTCCTCACCGACCGCGGCCTCCGGGCCGCGGTGGAGGATGTGGCGGACCGTTCGGTGGTTCCCGTGGACGTGGACTTCGACCTGACGCCGGACCGGCTCCCGGAAGCGGTCGAGACGGCGGTCTACTTCGCGGTCTGCGAGGCGCTGACCAATGTGGCCAGGCACAGCGGGGCGGGGCGCGCCCGGGTGAGCGGCCGGACGGACAGGGGCCGGCTGGTGGTGGAGGTGTCGGACGACGGGGTGGGCGGCGCCGACAGCGGTGGCGGCACGGGGCTCCAGGGCGTGGCCGACCGCATCTCGGTGCTCGACGGCCACCTGCTACTGTCCAGTCCGCCCGGCGGGCCCACGGTATTTCGGCTGCAGGTCCCCATGTCACCTGCGGATACGAGGACTTGAGCGTGCGCATCGTACTGGCCGAGGACAGTGTGCTCCTGCGGGAGGGCCTGATCGGTCTGCTGGAGCGGTTCGGCCACCAGGTCGTGGCGGGCGCCGGTACGGCGGACGAGCTGATCGCGGCCGTGGCCGAGCACGGCCCGGACATCGTGGTCACCGATGTGCGCATGCCCCCCGGCCTCTCCGACGAGGGCCTGCGCGCCGCCATCGAACTGCGCACCCGCCAGCCGGGGCTGCCCATCCTCGTACTCAGCCAGTACGTCCAGCGCGCCTACGCCGAGGAGCTGCTCGACTCCGCCGACGGCAGGGGCGTCGGCTATCTGCTCAAGGAGCGCATCGGCGACGTCGAGGAGTTCATCGAGGCCCTGCACCGGGTCGCCGCCGGGAACACGGTCGTGGACCCCGAGGTGGTGCGCCAGCTGATCCGCCGCCGCCGGGACCCGCTCGCACGGCTCACCGCACGCGAGCAGGAGGTACTGGCCCTGATGGCGGAGGGCAGGTCCAACGCCTCGATCGCCGCCGCGATGACGGTCAGCGAGGGCACGGTCAGCAAGCACTTCGCCAGCATCCTCGGCAAGCTCGACCTGTCCCTCGACGACACCACGAACCGCCGTGTCCTGGCGGTGCTGGCGTACCTGCGGGGCTGAGGCACCCCGGCCGGTGAACCCGCGCGACGGGCGCCGGCTGCCGGACCCGGGCCCTCAGGACATCAGCCGGTCCAGGCGAGGCTCGACGAGCGGCCGGAAGATCCGCTGCACCACAGCGGTCATCAGCACGACGGCGACAACGGCGGCCGCGGCGGTCAGCGCGAGCTTGCCCCAGGGCGAATCCAGCCGGGAGTAGACCCCGGCGTCCACAGCCGCACGGTAGAGCAGCGGGTGCAGCAGGAGGGCGTACATCGTGCGCGTGCCCATGACCGTGAACCAGGTCTTGCGGTTCGGGACGAGCGAGAAGAACGCCGCCGTCATGACCGCCGCTGCGACGAACAGCGCGATCCGCATGAAGAACCAGAACGAGAGCGAGACGTGCAGCTCGGTGTAGTCGTGCCGCCAGCTGAACCATTCCCACTCGCCCAGCCGCGGGGCCACCAGGTAGGAGACGGGCAGTGCGAGGCACAGCACCAGGGCCGAGACCACCCTGACGTGCCGGGAGCGCAGCCACTCGAAGTGCTCCCTGCGCAGTTGCAGACCCAGCACGAAGAAGGGCAGGAACTGGAGCACCCGGGCGAACTGCAGGATGTTCCCGTTGCTGGTGAGACCCGAGAGCATCGAGATCACGACAGCCACGGCCACCGGCCAGCGCACAGCACGCCAGACGGGCGTGGTGATCCGCCAGATGAACAGGGCGACGAGGAACCAGCAGACGAACCAGGGCTGGAGGATGGTGATATCGATGTCGCCCTCGTCCAGGACGTACTGCCGGACGAGCGCATAGAGGGTCTCGAAGATCAGGTACGGGACCAGAACCCCGGTGATCAGCCGCTTCACCTGATCCGGGCGCCCGGTGTAGCTACGGGAGAGGTAACCGGAAAGCACGATGAAGGCCGGCATGTGGAAGGAGTAGACCCACGCTCCCGCAGACCTCACGGCATCGCTGTGGTTGATCCAGTCGGCCCAGAAGTGCGCGCAGACCACCAGGACGAGCAGCAGGAACTTGGCATTGTCGAAGAAGGGGTCCCTGCCGGCCCGAACGGGCGCGGACGCAGCCGAACGATCCGGTGCGGGGGGCGCTGTCAGCACGGCTCTCTCGCTCGCCGGCCTCGATATCTCCCCGCCCATCGGGCTTGCCATCCGCCGCCTCCTCCGTCACACCCTGCTGATCGGGTCCATTGCAGCGGCGCAGAATGCCGGAGGCCGGCCCGGCGGCGATCATACACATCAGCCCCTGACGGACGGCACCGAAGAGACCCCGCCCGGCCCCACCGATTCCCCCTGCCGGCCACCGGCCGGACACCGGGGCGCGAGGCGGGCTTCCGCACTGTCCCGCCGCGTCAGGGCATGAAAAAGCCCCAGGTCACGGCGAGTGAGTCCTGGGGCTGATCCGAGCCGCCTTCGGGATTCGAACCCGAGACCTACGCATTACGAGGTTGCCAGAGCGCCCCCTACCCTTCCCTGACTAACCCCGGATTCACCGTTTTAGCAGGTCATCCCGCATGGGCCTACCCCGGCTCTCATGATCGTTCACGGGGTTTCACCATCCTTCCGGCCCCCATCTGGCCCCCATCGGGCCCCTTCGACTGGCACCTGGGCTCCCGGCGGACTGGCCGCCAGGTCAGCGGCGGGCGGAAAAGGGTGTCCGGCGCATCACCCTTGCGACGCAAAGAGGCCATACCCCGCTGGGGGTATGGCCTCCGGCCGTCTACGCGGCCACTCCTCCTGGGCCGCTGAGACAGGCTAGCGGCGCGGGCTCACCTGTGGGACCAGTCAGTACAAGACGCTCGGGCGGATCTCCGGCTTGCGGACCACCGAACCTCCGTATCGATTGCGGCGGTCCGCGCCTCGTCACCCTGAGCGCGTCACCTCGGACGTACTGCTGGCGGCTTGGGTCCAGGACATCGAGCCCGGCGAGTGTTGCGACCGCGGCGACATCGCCGCAGTCACCGGTCTCGGCCTGGACGAGGTCCGCCGCTTCACCGACCGGCTCGCAGATCACGGCGTGTTGGACGACAGCGAGAAGGGGTACGCGCTGGACCTCGTCCCCTTCCGGGCGCTCAACGCCGTAGGGCAGGACTCTTGATCACCGGTACCGCCGCCGAGGTGACCGCTCTGCCCGGGGCCAGAATCTCGGAAACCGCTGTAACGACGCTTGCTCCGCGTCCCGACACGGGCGGCCCATTTCGCCGGATGAACGCCATGCCTCCGCCCCCGTCATCATGTCGCGCACGGAGCGAGGACGAGCTGATCAGGAGTCGGCTCCTGTCGCCGGCAAAGTGCGAAGGGCATCTCTCAGCGGCAGGACTCTCACTGATCACGTTGGGCATGGACCACCCGACGTCGTAGTGTCTTTAGGGTCACTTCGTCGCCACGGACCGGGTCTGTGGTGCGCCAGAAGTCCCACCCATCGGTGGACAAGGTGGACTCAGGGGTATTGCGGCCTCTGACGTGGAGCTTGACCGCTCGCCCGGCAGCCGAGAGCGAAGGGTGAACCTTCTCCTGGTAGCGGATCTGGCCAGAGGCCAACACGGTTGCGGTGTGTCGTTGCCCCATGTAGTCACCGTGCAGGGTCGCCCCGGGGGCCACCCTGCCGGCGGCCATCATTTCCTCGAAGCCCACGTGCCTCTCATCTTCGCTGACTGCTATCTTCCGCGATCTCGTCGAAGGTGGTTGGCCCGACGCCCGAGATTTGGGGATGGAGGATTCAGCAGGCGAGGGTTCGGCTGGTCGAGGTGCGGGGACCGGAGGCGCGGAGATCGCTGGAGCGACCCCGGCGCGGGGGAAGTCAAAGGTAGCGCGTACCCGTTGCAGGCTCGCCCGGAGGTCCGCGTGGGGCAACTTCGGCACGCGCTTGGCGAGCAGATCGATAAGGTCTCTGGGAGGCTCACCGGAGGCGAACAAGTCATTGAGAGCGAGGTTGACCTCGCGGTCAACGAAGAAACTGCGCCACAACTCCTGGATGCGGTTGTCGCGCATGTTGTCCTTGCTCAGCAAGGACAACAGCTCGAAGGCGGCATCGATGTCGTCAGCGATCCGCACGGTGCGGAAGAGCTTGTGCTCGACCGGAACCGGCGCATGAGCGTTGTACACGCGCCATTCCGCCCCGTTGGTCAGCGCAACCCATTCCACACCCGCGACTGCTGCGTAGCTGATCGTCTGATTTGCCCAGCGCGGGTCGTCGAGGTTCTCCCCAATCGCCTTCGCTTCGATGAACAGCCGGGGCATGCGCATGAGGATCAGCGCGTAGTCGACGGGGTTGTCGGTCGTCCGCCGTCGGTACTCACGGTGCACCTCGTCTGGCTCCAGCACGTCCCAACCCAGGGCGGCGATCACTGGTTCGATGAGGCCGGCTTTCGTGTTCTGCTCGCCCACCCGGCTTCCGAGGCTGCGGTAACGACCCAGCCGATCAACGCACTTCTTCAGTGTGTCCAATAGGTCGTCCATATGCTGCTCCCCGTCATCACGCCCATGCGGCACCTTTGGCAGCCTAGTGCTGTGACCGACAAGGTTCACGAGGGTTGGCGTCGCCGCCCGGCCCAATTCGGCGCGGCAGTGCGCGGCCTGGACATGGCAGGAGCGCACCTTTTCGCTGGTGGGTCAGGCGGTGCGGGGGAAGCGTCGACAAGCGCGTCGAACTCGGGCAGAGCCCGGCGGTAGTCGCCGCGCAGGAAGCGAACCGCGGGCCGGTCCATGCGCAGGTCGAGGACCTCGCCGTTGTCGGAGCCGAGCGCCAGGGCGGTTGGCTCGGCAACGTCGCTTCAGTTCCGCTGGGATCCTGCGCTCGCCGCTGCCGATCACAGAGAGCATGCCGATGCCGCGCACGGCCCTGGTAGTCAGGACAGTTGTTTGCCACGGAAGAACAGCGCGGCCTCGACCTGGTCCGGCAGGACGCCTCGTCTCTGCGCAAGGTCGTGTACTCCCTCCAGGTACCGCCTGTACTGGTCAGTGGTCCAGCCGTTCTCCGGCCAGTCGGCGTCGACCGTTTTCAGGTCTTTGAGAGCTTGCGAGACGACGCTGTCCAGGATGACCGGCCGATAGGGTCCGGCGGGGCCTTCGCGCCCGGCGAAGTACAGGACCTTGGTGAAGAACGCCGCCCCCAGGTAGGAGATGTGCTGGTCATTGTGCAAGGCCCAGTACGCTTCCGTAGCTCCTCGCTCTCGGAGTGCCTTGAGTGCCGCGTCGAGTCGCGCGTCGATGTCAGGACCTGGAGAGTGGCGAAAGATTTGCGCGCGCCTGTCTACTGACCGGGCCTTGGTGCCCGTGCCCCAGACCAACGCCGCGACGAGCAGGTGCCGACGTCCTTCAACGGTGTCCGCTTTGAGAGCGATGCTGAACACGGTTCGGCGGTCCACTCGCGGCCACTTTCCTACGCGCGGGCATGAGTCGAGTTCGGCCGGCCACCACGTCACGTCTGGCAGCACGGGTATCCACCGGGCTCGGTTGAAGGGGATCGCCTGGCTGAGCACTGTGTCACGGTCCGGCAGATCTAGATCGTATGGCAGGACGATCACTCTGACTCCTTGATGTGGATGCCTGTGTTGCAGACGTGGTGCGCGGAGTGCGGGGCTTTGCCCTTGGTGTACTTGAGATGGATGCGCCCGCTTATACGGCGGCTCCGCCATAGAAGGGCTTAGCGCCACTCATGATCCTCGCGAAATCGGGCGGACAGGGGCCGGTTCCCGCTTCTCACTCTCAACTGGCGTGTCCGGCGCCGGTGTTGGCGTCGAGGGCGAATAGCGTGGCGTCGATCTTGCCGATGCCGTCATTGCTGCCGACGTAGACGATGCCGTCGACCACCGCCGGTGAGGAGCGGGCAGCGCCGCCGGTTGTGTGGGTCCGCTGCAGGGTGACTTCGTCTGGCAACTCGGGCAATAAATGGAGCTGAAGCCGACGAACACCAACGGCTGGGCGCTCTGGGCAGCTTCGGTTCGGCCGGATGTGGCTGGCCGGGAAGAGTGCATGCGGCACCTGCTCGACTCCTCGCACGAGAGTTCGTACAGCTCGGAGCCGTGAAACAGCACCAGATTCACACCGCTGCGGTCGATTCGGAACCCGGCCAGGAAGCCATCGGTGTTCGCCGACGCCCGATAGGCCCCGCACCCACGGCGTCAAGCCGCCGGCCAGCTCCGCCGGGCACAGCCGTGCCTCGAAGAAGGGCCTGAGGGCGGACGGGCGGAGGCCCGCGCAGGCCCCAGATTGAGCCCGCCGGGCCGCCTCAGGGCCCATTCGGCAAGCGGTTGGACCAGAAGCCGATCAAGTAAACGAGAAAAGGCCAGGTCAGAGGGGCCCTCCTGGCTCTTCTCGCATCCGCTTTCGGAATTCGAACCCGAGACCTACGCATTACGTCGTGCGCGGGCCCCCATCTGGCCCCCATGGGCCACTTTGGAGCCCGATCAGGCATGTGGTGTAGACCACCAGTCAATCAGGAAAAAGCAAAAGCCCCAGGTCACGGCGAGTGAGTCCTGAGGCTTAAGCGGAGCCGCCTTCGGGATTCGAACCCGAGACCTACGCATTACGAGTGCGTTGCTCTGGCCAACTGAGCTAAGGCGGCACGCCCTGTCACACCATGGTGCGATCAGCAGCGGGCCCAAGTCTACACAGTTTCGAGGGGCGCTCCGCACCAGGCCGTTTCCCCACCTCCGCCGCAGGTCAGGAGCACTTCTTGCCGTCGTCCGGCGCGCTGCCCTCCAGGAGGTACGTGTTGATCGCCGTGTCGATGCAGTCGCTGCCGCGGCCGTACGCCGTGTGCCCGTCGCCCTCGTAGGTGAGGAGCGTGCCCGACGAGAGCTGGCCGGCCAGGGACTTCGCCCACTTGTACGGGGTCGCCGGGTCCCGGGTGGTGCCGACGACCACGATCGGGGCGGCGCCCTCGGCCTTGATGGGGTGCGGGGTGCCGGTGGCGGGGACCGGCCAGTAGGCGCAGTTCAGGGAGGCCCAGGCGAAGCCCTTCCCGAAGACCGGCGAGGCCTTCTCGAAGGTGGGCAGGGCCTGGGTGACCGCCTGGGAGGTGGCGAAGGCGGGCGGAAGGTCCAGGCAGTTCACGGCCGCGTTCGCGTACATGAGGTTCGCGTACGTGCCGTTCGGCTCGCGCTCGTAGTAGCTGTCCGCCAGGGAGAGCAGCCCCGAGCCGTCCCCCGCCTCGGCGCCCGTGAGCGCCTCGCGGAGCTGGGGCCAGGCCGTCTCGTCGTACATGGCGGCGATGACGCCCGTGGTGGCGAGGGACTCGCCGAGCTTGCGGGACTCACCCGTGGCGATCGGCTTCGCGTCGAGATCGCTGAACAGCTTCTTGAGATTCGTCGCCGCGTCGGCGGCGGACGCCGTGCCGAGCGGGCAGTCCTTCTTCTTCACGCAGTCCGCCGCGAAGGACTGGAACGCGGTCTCGAACCCCGCGGTCTGGTCCCGGTTCATCTCGACCGAGGGGAGCGAGGGGTCCATCGCACCGTCGAGAACGAGACGGCCCACCCGCGCGGGGAAGAGTTCGGCGTACGTCGCCCCCAGGAAGGTTCCGTACGAGGCCCCGACGTAGTGCAGCCGCTCGTCCCCGAGCAGCGCCCGCAGCATGTCCATGTCCCGGGCCGTCTCCACGGTGGAGACGTGCGGCAGGTTCTCGCCCGAGCGCTGCTCGCATCCGGTGGCGAACTTCTTGAAAGCGCTGCTCAGCTTCGTGACCTCGACGGCGTCGTCCGGGGTCTGGTCGACCTGCGTGTAGGCGTCCATCTGGGAACCGGTGAGACATTCGACGGGTTCGCTGCGCGCCACCCCGCGCGGATCGATGGCGACCATGTCGTAGCGGGCGCGCACCTGGGCGGGGTAGCCGATCGCGGCGTACCCCTGGAGGTAGCCGATCGCAGATCCGCCGGGGCCTCCGGGGTTGACCAGGAGGGAGCCGATCTTCTTGCCGGGCCCGGTGGCCTTCTTGCGGGAGACCGCCAGCTTGATCTCGCCGCCGTCCGGCTTCGCGTAGTCGAGCGGTGCCTTCATCGTGGCGCACTGGAATCCGGTGACACCGCAGTCCCGCCAGCTCAACTGCTGCGCGTAGAACGGCTTCAGCGCCGCCGGTACGGCAGACGGCGTGGCCGAGGCCGCGTGCGCGGGCGATGATGCGCCCGACGTCGAACCCCCGCCGGTACAACCGGAGATGAGGAGGCCGGCAGTGCCGAGCGCTAGGGCGAGGGTGCGGAGCGGGCGCCTGGTGTGCATGTCCGGAGCGTAGCCGCCGGGCGTCGGCTCGTCCGATTCCCTGCTCTTTCGGGTGATTCGGTGTTCGGTTCCGGGTGTTTCGGTGAGCGGCCGGTCCGCCGTGCGGCCGTGACCCGGCCGCCTCAGCCCGCCCGCAGCGCCATCGTCATCGCCTCCACCGCGAGCAGCGGGGCCACATTGCGGTCCAGGGCCCGGCGGCAGGCGGTCACGGCCTCGATCCGGCGCAGGGTGCGCTCGGGTGTGGACGAGCGGGCGATGCGGTCCAGGGAGTCCTGGGCGTCCGCGTTGGCGATGGCGATCCGAGAGCCCAGCTGCAGCGCGAGCACATCCCGGTAGAACCCCGTCAGTTCGGTGAGCGCCAGATCGAGGCTGTCGCGCTGGGTACGGGTCTTCCGGCGCTTCTGCCGGTCCTCCAGGTCCTTCATCACCCCTGCCGTGCCGCGCGGCATCCGGCCCCCGGCGGAGGCGCCGAGCGCGGCCTTCATGTCTTCCGTCTCCTTGACGTCGACATCCTCGGACGCCTGCTTCGCGTCGTCGGTGGCGGTGTCGATCAGCTCCTGGGCGGCCTTGAGGCAGCCGCCGATGTCCTCGACCCGCAGCGGGAGCTTCAGTACGGCCGCTCTGCGGGCACGGGCCCGCTCGTCCGTGGCGAGCCGACGGGCCCGGCCGATGTGGCCCTGGGTGGCCCGGGCGGCGGCCGCGGCCCGCTCCGGATCGATGCCGTCGCGGCGGATCAGGACATCGGCGACGGCGTCGACCGACGGGGTACGCAGGGTGAGGTGGCGGCAACGGGACCGGATCGTGGGCAGCACATCCTCCAGCGAAGGCGCGCAGAGCAGCCACACCGTGCGCGGCGCGGGCTCCTCGACCGCCTTGAGGAGCACATTGCCCGCGCCCTCGGTGAGGCGGTCGGCGTCCTCCATGACGATGACCTGCCAGCGCCCGACGGCCGGCGAGAGCTGGGCGCGGCGGACCAGCTCGCGGGTCTCCTTCACACCGATGGAGAGCAGGTCGGTGCGGATCACGTCGACATCGGCGTGCGTACCGATGAGGCTCGTGTGGCAGCCGTCGCAGAAGCCGCAGCCCGGTGCCCCGCCCAGGGCACGGTCCGGGCTGGTGCACTGCAGGGCGGCGGCGAAGGCCCGGGCGGCGGTGGACCGGCCGGAGCCCGGGGGGCCGGTGAACAGCCAGGCGTGGGTCATCTTCGAGCCGGGCGCCACCTGCTGCCCCGTGGAATGGGCGGTGACCAGCGCGTCGGCGTCCCGGGCCGCGGCACCGAGCTGCTCCTGCACGCGGTCCTGGCCGACCAGGTCGTCCCATACGGACATGGGGCACCGCCCTTCCAGTGATGTGCGGCCGCGCCGCCGTTCCGTGGAACGGCGGCGCGGCTCCGTGTGGCTCTCGTCACGGCTGTCGCCGTGACGTCCGTCGATCCGGTTCCCATTGTGGGGGACAGGACTGACAATCCCGGCAGACGGACGGACGGGTGACGGCAGACCGGCTCAGCGGCGCGGGCGGCGCCCCCGGCCCTTGGGCGCGGGTCCCTCGTCGCCGTGGTCGCCGAGCAGCTCGTCCGCCAGCGTGGGCAGATCGTCCAGCGGGGTCTCCTCCGCCCAGTCCGGGCGCGGGCGCCGCGACCGGCCGGACGACTCCTGCTGGTCCCGGTCCGCATGCGGGCTCGCGTGCGGGTCGGTGATCTGCGGCAGCTCGCGGGTGCGCTCGTTCTCACCCTCCGGCGCGGAGTCCGCCGGGCGCTCGTCCCGGAAGATGCCGCGCGGAACCCGGTCCGCGGGGTCGGCGTCGCGTCCGGAGTCCCGCCCCGCGTCGCGTCCGGAGTCCCGCCCCGCGTCACGCACCGGCGGAAGCACCGCCGTCTCATCCGCCGCACCGGGATGACCGGGGCCGTCGGAGACCTTCGGGATCATCGCCGTCTCGGCCTCGTCGGAAGGCCATGGCGCGGACGGCCACGCGCTGCGGGGCCGCTCCGAACCGGACGGCGGGTCCACCGGGGAAGGCACCGGCTGCGTGATCTCGTTCGGGTTGACGATCGGGGTCGGCACCGTCAGCTCACTGTCCGATTCGGCCGGCGCGGACGACTCGGACCGTGCGGCCTGCGCGGCAGCGCGCGAAGCCTTGGCGGCCTCGGCCGCCTCTGCTTCGGCCTCCGCCTGGGCGGCCGCAGCCTGAGCGCGGGCGCTCTCCGCGGCGGCAGCGGCCTCGGCCTCTGCCTGCCGGCGTGCCGCCTCGGCCCGGAGCAGGGCCTCCTCCGCCTTGCGCTGCTTCTCCAGACGCCGGGCCTCGGCCTCCTGCCGCAGCCGGGCCTCCTCCTCGGCCTGGCGGCGGAGCCTGGCCTGCTCGGCCTCGCGGGCCGCTTCCTCGGCCTCGATCCGGGCGCGCTCCTCCTCGGCACGCTGCCGGGCCTCCTCGGCGCGCTGCCGGGCCTCCTCCGCCTGGCGTTCGGCCTCGCGGCGGCGCGCTTCCTCCTCCTCGCGGCGCTTGCGCTCCTCCTCCTCGGCGCGGAGCTTGGCGAGCTGCTCCTGCCGCTCGCGCTCCAGGCGCTCCTCCTCCGCCTTGCGTGCGGCCTCCTCCTCGGCGAGGCGCCTGGCCTCTTCCTCGGCGGCCTTGCGCGCCTCTTCCCGGGCCTTGATCTCGGCCTCGGAGAGCGGAAGGAGGTGGTCGAGCCGGTGCCGTACGACCGTGGTGATCGCTTCCGGTTCCTGTCCGGCGTCCACCACCAGGTAGCGCGTCGGGTCGGCCGCGGCCAGTGTCAGGAAGCCGGAGCGCACCCGGGCGTGGAACTCGGGCGGCTCGGACTCCAGCCGGTCGGGCGCCTCGGTGAACCGTTCCCTCGCGGTCTGCGGGTCCACGTCCAGGAGCACCGTCAGATGCGGTACGAGACCGCTCGTCGCCCAGCGCGAGATCCTGGCGATCTCGGTCGGCGCGAGATCGCGGCCCGCGCCCTGGTAGGCGACGGACGAGTCGATGTACCGGTCGGAGATGACGATCGCGCCCCGCTCCAGCGCCGGACGCACCACGGAGTCGACGTGCTCGGCGCGGTCGGCGGCGTACAGCAGCGCCTCCGCCCGGTTGGAGAGCCCGGCCGACGACACGTCGAGCAGGATCGAGCGCAGCCGCTTGCCGACGGGGGTCGCGCCCGGCTCGCGGGTGACGACGACCTCGTGGCCCTTGGCGCGGATCCACTCGGCGAGCGCCTCGACCTGGGTGGACTTGCCCGCTCCGTCACCGCCCTCCAGGGCGAGGAAGAAGCCGGTCGCGGCGGGTGCGACCGCCGGATCGCCGCCGCGCAGTGCCTCGCGCAGATCGCGGCGGAGCGGCACTCCGGAACGGTCGTCGGTCTTCGCGAGGACGATCGCGGCGACCGGCAGCAGCAGGGCGCCGATCAGCATCAGCGTGAAGGCGGCGCCGCCGTGCGCGAAGACGAAGTCGCCCGCGGTCAGCCGGTGGGTGCCTATGGCGGCGGCGACCAGCGGGCCGCCGACCGCGCCGAGCGCGATCAGGACCCGGACGACGGCCTGGAGGTGCTCGGTGGTCCGGGCCCGGCGGAATTCCTCGGTCTCCTGGTCGACGAGTACATGACCGGTGTTGGCCGCGACGCCCGCCGCGTAACCGGCGAGCACGGCGATCAGGACGACGGTCGCCGTGTCCGGCACCAGGCCCATCACCAGGAGGGCGACGCCGGTGACGGCGGTGGCCAGGGAGAGCAGCCGCCGGCGCGACAGGGTCGGCAGCACCTTCTGCGCGGTGCGGATACCGACGCCCGTACTGCCGGTCAGGGCAAGGATCAGCAGGGCGAAGGTGACGGGGCCGCCACCGAGGTCGGCGGCGTGCAGGACGGCGACGGCGGCCGCGGCCGCGATCGCTCCGGCGACTGCCGCGCAGGTCGCGACGATCAGCGGGACGGCGCCCGTGCGGCCCTTGTCCGGTCCGCTGCCGGCGGACGGCCGGCGCAGCCCTTCCAGGGGCGAGCGCGGGCGGGGCGTCTGCGTACCGGGCAGTTCCAGGAAGTACAGGGTGGAGATCGAGGCGGAGAACAGTCCGGCCGCGACGTACGAGCCGAGGGCCGCCTGGTGGAACGAGAACCACTCCAGCCCCGAGCCCAGCAGGTTGCCGATGAGCGTGGCGATCAGCAGCACGGCCGCGGCGACGGGAACGGCGGCGAAGTCCGTACGCAGCGAGAGCCGGCGCAGGGCGTCCATGTGATCCGGCAGCGGGCGCACCGCGGCGCCCTCGATCGGCGGGGCAGGCAGCAGCGCGGGCGCTGTGCTGTCCTTCGCGATCGTCCACAGCCGCTCGCCCGCGCCGGTGACGAAGACGGTGATGAGGATCATCATGAGCGCCTTGTCGGGCGTCCAGTCGATCCACAGGGGCGCGACGACCAGCAGCGCGAGCCGCAGCCCGTCGGCGCCGATCATCAGCCACCGCCGGTCGAGCGGCCCTCCTGGCGCTGTCAGGGCCGTCAGGGGCCCCAGGAGTACGGCTCCGAAGAGCAAGGTGGAAATAATCCGGGCCCCGAAGACGGCGGCGACGGCGAAGGCCGCCCCGCGGTATCCGGATCCGAATGAGCCCTCAAGGACCGCCGCTTGCAGCGACAGCAACACCAGCACGAGAAGGGCGAGTGCATCGCCGGTACTGCCGACGAGCTGGGCGCTCCACAACCGCTTCAGCGGGGGAACACGCAACAGGGCTCGTACGGCGCGCTCGCGTGAGTCTGCGGCAAGTGTGTCGGAGGTGGGGCTCACGACCGTTGGCTGCTCGGCTCGCGTCATCCGCCCAGCCTATCGGGAGCGGGCCGGTGCCCGGGGGCCGCGTCCGAACATACGACCGCGGACCCGCACCTCGGGCCGCCTCGAACTCCGCCCTGTCCGGCCGCTCCGCACCCCCTTGCGCCCTCCGCCCTTCCGTTCCAGCCCCTCCGCCCTTCCTTCTCAGCATTTGAGGAGCGGGGTCCGGGGCGGAGCCCCGGTTACGGGAAGGGGCGGGTAGGGGACAAGCCCGCGGCAGGCGCCCCCACCCGCCCCCACAACGCGACAACGCCGGAGGGGCTGGACATCAGTCCAGCCCCTCCGGCGTTCAGGAGCCGAGGCCCCAGGCGGATCAGTCCTCCGCAGAGGCCGAAGAAGCCGCCTTCTTCGCCGCAGCCGGCGCCTTCTTGGCAGGAGCCTTCTTCGCCGCAGCCGTCGTCTTCTTGGCCGCAGTCGTCTTCTTCGCCGCGGCAGTCGTCTTCTTCGTCGCGGTCGCCTTCTTCGCCGGCGCCTTCTTTGCCGGAGCCTTCTTCGCCGTCTTCTTCTTGGCAGGCCCCTTGGCCCGCTTCTCGGCGAGCAGCTCGTAGCCGCGCTCCGGCGTGATGTCCTCGACGCTGTCGTCGGTCCGCAGGGTCGCGTTCGTCTCGCCGTCGGTGACGTACGCGCCGAAGCGCCCGTCCTTGACGACGACCGGAGCACCGCTCACCGGGTCCGTGCCCAGTTCCTTCAGCGGCGGCTTGGCGGCGGCCCGCCCGCGCTGCTTGGGCTGGGCGTAGATCGCGAGGGCCTCTTCCAGCGTGATGTCGAAGAGCTGGTCCTCGGAGGTCAGCGACCGCGAGTCCGTGCCCTTCTTCAGGTACGGGCCGTAGCGGCCGTTCTGCGCGGTGATCTCGACGCCCTCGGCGTCCTCGCCGACGACGCGCGGCAGCGACATCAGCTTCAGCGCGTCGGCCAGCGTGACCGTGTCCAGCGACATCGACTTGAAGAGCGAGGCGGTCCGCGGCTTCACCGCGTTCTTGCCGGTCTTCGGGGTGCCCTCGGGCAGCACCTCGGTGACGTACGGGCCGTAGCGCCCGTCCTTGGCGATGATCTGGTTCCCGCTCACCGGGTCCGCACCGAGCTCGAAGTCGCCGCTCGGCTTGGCCAGCAGCTCCTCCGCGTACTCCACGGACAGCTCGTCGGGCGCCAGGTCCTCGGGGACGTCCGCGCGCTGGTGGCCCTCGGAGTCCTTTTCGCCGCGCTCGATGTACGGGCCGTACCGGCCGACACGCAGCTTGATGTCGTTGCCGACGGGGAACGAGGAGATCTCCCGCGCGTCGATGGCGCCGAGGTCGGTGACGAGCTCCTTGAGCCCGCCGAGGTGGTCGCCGTCGCCGTTGCCCGCGTCGGAGGCCTTACCCGCACCGGCCGCGTCGTCACCCTCCCGCGCGCCGAAGTAGAAGCGCTTCAGCCACGGCACGGACTGCGCCTCGCCCCGCGCGATGCGGTCGAGGTCGTCCTCCATGCGGGCCGTGAAGTCGTAGTCCACGAGCCGGCCGAAGTGCTTCTCCAGCAGGTTGACCACGGCGAACGACAGGAACGACGGGACGAGCGCCGTGCCCTTCTTGAAGACGTAGCCACGGTCGAGGATCGTCCCGATGATCGAGGCGTACGTCGACGGACGGCCGATCTCGCGCTCTTCGAGCTCCTTGACCAGCGAGGCCTCGGTGTAGCGGGCCGGCGGCTTGGTGGCGTGGCCGTCGACCGTGACCTCGTCGGCGGTCAGCGCGTCGCCCTCGGCGACCTGCGGCAGCCTGCGCTCGCGGTCGTCGAGCTCGGCGTTCGGGTCGTCGGCGCCTTCGACGTACGCCTTCATGAAGCCGTGGAAGGTGATCGTCTTGCCGGAGGCGGAGAACTCGGCGTCCCGGCCGTCGCTCGCACGGCCGCCGATCTTGACGGTGACGGAGTTGCCGACCGCGTCCTTCATCTGGGAGGCGACGGTCCGCTTCCAGATCAGCTCGTAGAGCCGGAACTGGTCGCCCGTGAGGCCGGTCTCGGCCGGGGTGCGGAAGCGGTCGCCGGAGGGGCGGATCGCCTCGTGCGCCTCCTGCGCGTTCTTGACCTTGCCGGCGTACGTGCGGGGCTTCTCGGGCAGGTAATTCGCCCCGTACAACTGCGTGACCTGCGCCCGGGCCGCGGAGATCGCGGTGTCCGAGAGGGTCGTGGAGTCGGTACGCATGTAGGTGATGAAGCCGTTCTCGTACAGCTTCTGCGCGACCTGCATGGTGGCCTTCGCCCCGAAGCCCAGCTTCCGGCTCGCCTCCTGCTGGAGGGTCGTCGTACGGAACGGGGCGTACGGGGAGCGACGGTACGGCTTCGACTCGACGGACCGTACGGCGAACGAGGAGTCGGCGAGCGCGGCGGCCAGGGCGCGGGCGTTCGTCTCGTCCAGGTGCAGCGTCTGCGCGGACCCCTGCTTCAGCTGCCCGTCGGGGCCGAAGTCGCGGCCCTGGGCGATGCGGCGGCCGTCGACCGCGCTGAGGCGGGCGGTGAGCGTCGAGGGGTCGGAAGCGTCACCGCTGCGGCCGGTGGCGAAGGTGCCGGTCAGGTCCCAGTACTCGGCGGAACGGAAGGCGATGCGCTCGCGCTCCCGCTCGACGACGAGGCGGGTGGCGACGGACTGGACACGGCCCGCCGACAGTCTCGGCATGACCTTCTTCCACAGGACCGGCGAAACCTCGTAGCCGTAGAGACGGTCGAGGATGCGGCGGGTCTCCTGGGCGTCGACCATGCGCTGGTTGAGCTCGCGCGGGTTGGCGACGGCGGCCCGGATCGCGTCCTTGGTGATCTCGTGGAAGACCATCCGGTGCACCGGGACCTTGGGCCTGAGCACTTCCTGCAGGTGCCACGCGATGGCTTCGCCCTCGCGGTCCTCATCGGTGGCGAGGAAGAGTTCGTCGGACTCGGCCAGCAGCTGCTTGAGCTTCCTGACCTGGGCCTTCTTGTCGGCGTTGACGACATAGATCGGCTGGAAGTCGTTCTCGACATCCACGCCGAGGCGGCGTACCTCACCGGTGTACTCGTCCGGCACCTCGGCGGCGCCGTTCGGGAGGTCGCGGATGTGCCCGACGCTCGCCTCGACGACGTATCCGGGGCCGAGATAGCCCTTGATCGTCTTCGCCTTGGCGGGCGACTCGACGATGACGAGTCGGCGGCCGCCTTGTGCGGTCTCGCTGGTCGGGGACAACTTCGCTCTTCTCTCCGGTCGACGCTCGGTGGGCATCAGGGCAGCGCGATGGCGCTGCCGACAGTGCTGTCGCTGCGGAGTGTGACGGTACAACCCGCCCCCGTGTCAAACGGCAAAAGCCCGCAACGGCCACTCGAACGGTAACCCGACTTCCGCCATTCCTGCCGCCCGGCCCGCTCGGTCCGCCGTCTGCGCGGCCCCTGCCTGCGGGTTTCCGCGGCGCCGGGGCCGCGTCGCGGAGGCCCCGGAAGCGTGCGGTCCGGGCGTGTCCCCCGGGAGTGGCCGGGCCGGCAGGAGCACGTTCGGACTCGGGTGCGTGCCCGAGTGCGGATTCGGGTTCAGATACGGATGAGGCACCACACCCCGAGTGCGAGAAAAAGTACGCCGAACACAGTGGCGAGTGCGGTGGAGACGACAGGGCTCACCCCGTGCGCCACCGGCGCACGGCCCAGCACGCGCGCCCCCGTCCACAGCAGCAGTGCGGCGCCGAACAGTGCGAACACCGTTCCGGCGAAGACAGCAGGTCCGCTCTCCATACCCGTGCGCCTCCCCGTCACCCGGCGCGGCCCGGCACGGTCTGTCCGTACGGTGTCGTCCGGTTCCGGGGGGAGAGTCCCACCACGGAACGTCGCGGACGCGAACCCGGGGTGAACAGCCCGGCTCCGGCGGTGGTCGCGTCACCCTGGATCCGCCACGACCATGGCCGAATTCACATCACGTCCAGGGTCGCGCGCCGCCCGCTGCCCCGTTCGAACACCGTCAGCAGCACGACGGCGAGCAGCACATACCCCGCTCCGGCCGCGAGCTCCGCGGCGATGGCCCGGCCGCCGAGCCCGGCTCCTGCCGACAACTCCCGGGCCGCCTCGGCCGCGTGGGTCATCGACAGGACGTCCCCGACTGCCCGCATCCACTGCGGCAGGTTCTCCTGCGGCACGTTGGCGCCGGTCAGGAGCAGCAGGCCGGAACTGGCCACGTTCGAGATGAGGAAGACATCGCGGAATCTCAGCCCCAGCGCCCCCAGCGCCAGGCCCAAGGCGGAGCATCCCGCCGCAGCGGCGAGCAGGACCGCGGCCGGCCCCGGCAGCGCCCCAACCGGAATCCGGAGACCTGGCAACAGGCAAGCCGCGGCGGGCGTGAACACGCTGATGGCCAGGCCGTTCAGTACGTACGACAGCGCCCGGCCGAACCGGAGCGGAGCCCGGTTCCGAGGGCTCAGCAGCACAGCGCCGAGCGTCCCGTACGGGTCGACGCCGATGGACGGCTCGTCGAGGAACAGGACATCGGGCCGGTGGATCAGTCCCCGCGCGATGTGCAGCCGCTGCCGCATCCTGCGCGAGTACCCCTCGACACGCTCCCTCTCCCGGCCGGAGAGGCCCACCAGGTCGAGCAGCTCCGCGATCCGCCGCTTCTGCGCGCGTGGTTCGACGGCGTACAGCTCGGCGAAGTAGCGCAGGAAGTCCGGGAAGTTGTGCGGGCCGTCGATCAGCAGCCGCAGGGGATCAGTCCGCCCGTCCTCCCGCAGCACCTCGCGGGCCCGCGCCACCCATTTCTCGTAGGGCCGGGAGGGGGCGCGGTGCGGCATGGTGCAGGCTGCAGAACGCGTCCCACAGCGGGCTGATGGCGATCCGCGTCGCGCCGGGCGACGCCTCGTCCAGCTCGATACGGATCATGCGGTCATCCGGCCGGCCGGGGCAGGGGCTCCAGGAAGCCCTCCTCGACCAGCAGGCGGATGGCCTGCGGGGTACGGTCGCGCAGCAGCACCGGGTCCTCGTTCATCAACTGGGCGATGGCGTCCAGGATCCGGCCGGCGGGCAGCGATCCGTCGCACACCCCGGCGAACCCGGCACCGACCGCGTCGACCTTCGTCGCCCGCCGCATGCCGCGGTTCTGCCGCAGCACCACGTGCTCGGGGTCCTCGGCCCCCGGCATCCCCACCTGCTCCTGCACCACCTCGGCGGCGAGGGTGAAGTGAGCGGCCAGCAGCGCCGCGTCGTCCTGCTCCCGCAGGTAGTCCTGGCGGGCGAAGTGCGCCTCGACGGCCGGTCCGAGCGGCTGCTCCACCGCGTGCGGCCACTCCTCGATGACGATCGAGGGCTCGCCGGCCGCCGCCGCGGCGGACTTCCGCAGCGTGATCCAGCCGAAGCCGACCCCCTTCGTGCCATGGGCCTCGAACTCGTCGAGCCAGGCGTCGTACCGCGCGGCGTACTCGGCGGGGTCCGTGCGGTGGTCACCGCTGTCGCGCAGCCACAGCTCCGCGTACTGCGTGACGTCCTGCACCTCGCGCTGCACGATCCAGGCATCGCAGCCCTGCGGCACCCAGGACCGCAGCCGGTCCTGCCACTCCTCGTCCCCGGTGTGCTGCCAGTTGGCCAGGAAGTGGGCGTAGCCCCCCTCGTTGAGCCGGTCACCGGTCTGCTGCACGAGGGTTCGGCACAGGTCGTCGCCCGCCATACCGCCGTCGCGGTAGGTCAGACGGGCGCCGGGCGAGATGACGAAGGGCGGGTTGGAGACGATGAGGTCGTACGTCTCGGTGCCGACGGGTTCGTACAGGGAGCCCTCGCGCAGGTCGGCCGGGGCTGCGCCGGACAGGGCGAGGGTGAGCCGGGTGAAGTCCAGGGCACGTGGATTGAGGTCGGTGGCCGTGACCCGGGTGGCGTGCTGCGAGGCGTGGAGCGCCTGGATGCCGGAACCCGTACCCACGTCGAGGGCGGAGCCGACGGGCCTGCGGACGGTGATCCCGGCGAGAGTGGTGGAGGCCCCGCCGATCCCGAGGACGACGCCCTCCTCGTGCGAACCGATCCCGCCCGCGCCGCCCACCGCGCAGCCCAGGTCGGACACGATGAACCAGTCCTGCTCCTCCGGCCCGCCGTACGGCCGCACATCGACCGTCGCCCGCACCTCGCCGTCCGCCTCGGTCAGCCAGCCGTCGGCCACGCACTCCGCCAGCGGCAGCACGGCGGCCGCCCGGCCCGCGGGGACCGGGCGCTGAAGGAGGAAGAGGCGCACGAGCGTGTCGAGCGGTGCGTCGCCCGAGGTGGCCCGCAGCGCCGGGACCGTCTCGCTGCGGGCGAGCGCGGCGTAGGCAGGTGCGCCGAGCAGGTCGAGGAGCCCGTCGGCGGTGAAGGCGGCGGCGAGGAGGGCTTCGCGGAGCCGGGTCGCGTGGTCTGCTGCGGGAAGGCTGGTCTTACTCACATGCCCCATTGTGACGGCTCGCACTGACAACGGCAGCGGCCCGGCGGCCCGCAGGGGGCCGCCGGGCCGTCGCGAACCCCCGCTACGCCTTCGCGCTGGCTGAGGCGGACGCCTCCTTGGAGGGAGTCGCCTGCTTCGACGCGTCGCCGGAGGGCGCAGCCGAGGCGGTCGGCTTCTGGCAGCCCTTCTGCTTGGCCATCGCGGTACCGACCTCGCCGGACTGAAGCTTCTTCAGCGCCTGGTCACCATTGGTGCTGATCTTGTTCAGCTCGTCGGCGATGCCCTTCAGCCCGTCGGCGAACTTCGCCTGGTCCTTCGTGTCCAGGTCGTCGACCTTCTTCTGCAGGTTCGCGTAGGCCACGGAGGAGGCGTTGAGCTCCTTCACGGCCTCCTTCTGCGTCGTCTCGCCGTCGTCGACCGGCGGCGGGCCCGCGGAATCGACGGCCGTGCCCAGCGCCTTGTACGCCTGCGAGATCTGCTGGAAGGCGGCCGAGTCGGTCTTCTGGACGTCGACGGGCTTGCTGTTGTCCGCGGTCTGCTGCTGGATGGAGGCGTTGGCGTTCGCGATCTTCTGCAGCTGGGGCTGGACCTGGTCACAGACCTTCTTGGCCCAGTCGTTCACCTTGTCATCGCTGTCGTCGCTGCAGCCCGACAGCGTGAGTACCAGTACCGCACCGCCGGACAGCGCGGCCGCAAGCTTCTTGTTCACCGGATTGGTCCCTTCCAAGGCTCTCGGCCCCGGAACTTACACGCCGAGCGCCCTCCATCCGGGTGCCGGGCGTCCGATGGGTGGTCTTTTGCAGCCATTTGCACCAAGGGAAATGAGGGAGATACAACTCACCCGCACGGCCCCCAAGCATGGGAACACCTGAACGGCTCACCCCTCGCACGGAGGGCGGACGCGACCTCAGAATGGCACGCCCGCCCGTCCTCTGACCGTGCGTCGGCTAGGAGCCGCGTACGCCGCGCCGGTTCCGGCTCACCGAGCGGCTGCCGGGTCGGCCGGCCTGGCAGTACCTCCCCCGCCCCCGCCGTCGGGACCGTCCTCGTCGCCCACCGCGATCCCCCGCCTCTTGGAGACGTAGACCGCCCCGACGATGACAGCGATGGCCAGTACCGCCACCACCGCGCGCACCCCCGCGCTCGCGTCCTCGCCGTAGCTGAACTGCACCACCGCGGGTGCGATGAGCAGCGCCACCAGGTTCATCACCTTGAGCAGCGGGTTGATCGCCGGCCCGGCCGTGTCCTTGAAGGGATCGCCGACCGTGTCACCGATGACGGTCGCGGCATGGGCGTCACTGCCCTTGCCGCCGTGATGGCCGTCCTCGACGAGCTTCTTGGCGTTGTCCCACGCACCGCCGGAGTTGGCGAGGAAGACGGCCATCAGCGTTCCGGTGCCGATCGCACCCGCCAGATACGAGCCGAGTGCGCCGACGCCGAAGGTGAAGCCGACCGCGATCGGCGCCAGGACCGCCAGCAGACCGGGGGTGGCCAGCTCGCGCAGCGCGTCCTTGGTGCAGATGTCGACGACGCGCCCGTACTCCGGCTTCTCCGTGTAGTCCATGATCCCTGGGTGCTCACGGAACTGCCGACGCACCTCGTAGACCACGGCGCCCGCCGAGCGGGACACCGCGTTGATGGCCAGGCCGGAGAAGAGGAAGACCACCGCGGCGCCGAGGATCAGGCCGACCAGGTTGTTGGGCTGGGAGATGTCCAGACTCAGCCCCATCTCCCCGGCCGAGGCGCCGACGTCGTCCACGGCGGTGGCGATCGCGTCCCGGTAGGAGCCGAAGAGCGCCGCTGCCGCCAGAACGGCCGTGGCGATGGCGATTCCCTTGGTGATGGCCTTGGTGGTGTTGCCCACGGCGTCCAGGTCGGTGAGGACCTGCGCGCCGGCACCCGTGACGTCACCGGACATCTCGGCGATGCCCTGCGCGTTGTCGGAGACCGGTCCGAAGGTGTCCATGGCGACGATGACACCGACGGTGGTGAGCAGGCCCGTACCGGCCAGCGCCACCGCGAAGAGCGCCAGCATGATCGACGTACCACCCAGCAGGAACGCCCCGTAGACGCCGAGCCCGATCAGCAGCGCGGTGTAGACGGCGGATTCCAGACCGATGGCGATTCCGGCGAGCACGACCGTCGCCGGTCCGGTCAGGGAGGACTTGCCGATGTCCCTGACGGGGCGCCGGCCGGTCTCGGTGAAGTAGCCGGTCAGCTGCTGGATCAGGGCCGCCAGCACGATGCCGATGGCGACGGCGACCAGCGCGAAGACCCGCGGATCCCCGCCGTGGGAGGTGATGGCCGCGTCCGTGACCCCGTCCAGCTCCGCGTACGAGGACGGCAGGTAGACGAAGACCGCGACGGCCACCAGCACCAGCGAGATGACGGCGGAGATGAAGAATCCGCGGTTGATGGCGGTCATTCCACTGCGGTCGGCACGTCGCGGGACCACCGCGAAGATCCCGATCATCGCGGTGACCACACCGATCGCCGGAACGATCAGGGGGAAGGCCAGCCCCGAGTCGCCGAAGGCAGCCTTGCCGAGGATGAGCGCGGCGACCAGCGTGACGGCGTAGGACTCGAAGAGGTCGGCCGCCATGCCGGCGCAGTCCCCGACGTTGTCGCCCACGTTGTCGGCGATGGTGGCGGCGTTGCGGGGGTCGTCCTCCGGGATGCCCTGTTCCACCTTGCCGACCAGGTCGGCGCCGACATCGGCCGCCTTGGTGAAGATGCCTCCACCGACCCTCATGAACATCGCGATCAGCGCCGCACCGAGCCCGAAGCCCTCCAGCACCTTGGGCGCGTCGGCGGCGTAGACGAGGACCACGCAGGAGGCGCCGAGGAGGCCCAGCCCCACGGTGATCATGCCGACCACGCCACCCGTTCGAAAAGCGATCTTCATGGCTTTGTGCGAAACAGTGGTGAGATCCTTTTCCGGTTCGCCTTCCGCCGGAGTCGCCTCACGCGCGGCGTCCGCCACCCGGACATTGCTCCGTACGGCCAGCCGCATACCGATGTATCCGGTGGCTGCCGAGAAAAGCGCACCCACCAGGAAGAACACCGAACGGCCCGCGCGCTGCGACCAGTTGTCGGCAGGAAGCAGCAGAAGCAGGAAGAAGACCACGACGGCGAATACGCCGACCGTGCGCAACTGCCGGGCCAGATAGGCATTCGCGCCCTCCTGGACCGCCGCCGCGATCTCCTTCATGCGCTCGGTGCCCTCGCCCGCCGCCAGCACCTGGCGTACCAGTAGCTGGGCGACGACCAGTGCGGCGACGGCGACGACCGCGACGACGATCACGATGACGCGGTTGTCATCGGTGAGTACCGCGGCCGCCAGAGTGGTGGGTGGGTCGGAAAGTGCGGAAAACTGCGTCAGTTCTGCCAGTGGTGTGGTGCCGAACCCCGCCATACGTCCTCCTTGACGCTCAGCGCTCAAGACGTGGACGGATTGTAGGGAGCGGGACACGATCAAAACAGTGCGCGGTAAATGTAATTGACCTTCATCCACCGAACGGCAATTGATCGAGTTCTCCGCCTGGACCGAATGCAGTAATGGGGCAGACGCATTGCCCTCAGATCATCGATCGGACCCAAACGAAAAAAGGCCCTGCTCAGCAGGGCCTCGGAAAAATGGATCAGGTGTGGCCGGCCACTCCGTCGAGGTGGCCGAACCGCCCCGGGGGCCGAGCCGCCTCAGGGAAGAAGGGTGACGGGCGTCTTCGACCAGCTCATACGGATCACTCCGCCATCCGCCCCGGACCTGACCTCCACGTCGTCGACCAGACCGCTGATGACGGCCAGGCCCATCTCGTCCTCGCCGTCGCCTTCGGTATCCGGTTCGTCCGGTCCCACGCCGGGCGTGGCGTCGCGGTGTCCGGAGACACCACCGGGCACCGACCCGTCGGCACCCGGGCCGGGCACCTCGTCGCCGACCTCGATGGAGAAGGACTTCTCGTCCTCGATCAGGACGACCGTGACGGGCGCCGTGATGCCATGGCTGCGGTGCAGCCCGACCGCGCGGCTGCAGGCCTCTCCCACGGCGAGTCTGACCTCGTCGAGCACGGCCTCGTCGACCCCGGCCCGGCGCGCCACGGCAGCCGCCACGAGGCGGGCCGTCCTGACGTGTTCGGGCTGGGCGCTGAAGCGGAGTTCAACGGTGGCCATGCGATCCCCCTCGAACGTACGTGAATGCATCCCCAGGAGGCGGGCGCGTGGCCCGGTGATCCTGAGCTCTGTCTTCTGCGGCGAGGCCAGTGACTCGACCCGCCGATTCACAGGCCGGCCCACGGGCCTGCCCACCGGACCTGACGGCCCCCGACCATCCGGGCGACCATCATCCGGACGACACGTCATCCGCGACTCCGGCCATCCGGACGAACAACGTCGCCCCCGCGCGTGCGGCGGCCGCTCAGTGGTTCGACGACCGCCGAACCACTGGCCCGGTCACGTGGCGACCCGGCCGCGGGTCCGCAGATGAAATCAGCCGCAGACCGCCGAACGGGTGACGGAAGCGTGCCGCACACCGGCCGTCGGGATCACCGGTCGTCGATGAACGGCGACCGGTCACTCCGGCCGTCCTGGTGCGGAACCGCTGTCGTACCGACCACCGCCGGACCGGCCGGAGCCGGCCCGACCGCGGACAGAACGTCAGTCGGTCGCCGCCACGGCCTCATCGACCGTGGTGTGGATCGGGAACACCTTGGTCAGACCGGTGATCCGGAAAATCTTGAGAATGCGCTCCTGGTTGCACACCAGGCGCAACGAGCCCTCATGGGCCCGCACACGCTTCAAGCCACCCACGAGCACGCCGAGGCCGGTGGAGTCGAGGAAGTCGACGCCTTCCATGTCGACAACCAAGTGGTAGCTGCCGTCATTCACCAACTCGACCAACTGCTCGCGCAGCTTGGGCGCGGTATACACATCAATCTCGCCACCGACCTCGACGACCGTACGGTCGCCACCAGGGCCGGACACATTGCGAGTCGACAAGGACAGGTCCACGGATCCTCCAGCACCTTGCTATCGAGCGGTCGCCCCTCGGTCTCCCCGGCGGAGCCGGGGGACGGATCGCCAGCCGCGATGGCATTCAATCACTTACGGGCAGCCATGCACGACGCCTTGGGGCCATTGTCCGTCCTGCCAGTGACACACTCGGTGCCGATGGCCAAGAATCACCGCCCCAGTCGACCGCCCGCGAGCGGGGGCTCTCGCCCCTCTCCCGACGTGGTCCTCGACCGGCTCGCCGCAGGGGCGGGCCGGTCCGCGCGCATCACTCATACGGAGCACTTGCCCCCGCGTACGGGAACCCATGCCATCTGGCCCGATCGCATCCGCCCGGAAGTGATCGCCGCCATCCGGAAGGCCGGTATCGATCACCCATGGGCCCACCAGGCCGCGGCGGCGGAGCACGCGCTGGACGGCGAGTCGGTCGTGATCGCCACCGGCACGGCTTCCGGCAAGTCGCTGGCGTACCTCGCCCCGGTCCTCAGCGCCCTCCTGGACGGCTCCGAGGCCCCCAACGGCCGAGGAGCGACCGCCCTCTACCTCTCCCCCACGAAGGCCCTGGCGGCCGACCAACGGCGCTCGGTGAGGGAACTGGCGGCTCCGTTGGGCAGCGGAATCCGGCCCGCTGTCTACGACGGCGACACTCCCGTGGAAGAACGCGAATGGGTGCGTCAGTACGCCAACTACGTGCTCACCAATCCCGACATGCTGCACCGCGGGATACTCCCGTCCCACCCCCGGTGGTCCTCCTTCCTGCGCGCCCTGCGCTATGTCGTCATCGACGAGTGCCACACCTACCGGGGCGTCTTCGGCTCGCACGTCGCCCAGGTGGTGCGCCGGCTCCGCCGCCTGTGCGCCCGTTACGGCGCCGATCCGGTCTTCCTCCTCGCCTCCGCCACCGCTGCGGAGCCCTCGGTGGCGGCCGGCCGGCTGACCGGCCTCACGGTCACCGAGGTGGCCGACGACGCCTCCCCGCGCGGCGAACTGGTCTTCGCCCTGTGGGAGCCGCCCCTGACCGAGCTGTCCGGCGAGAAGGGCGCCCCCGTGCGCCGTACCGCCACGGCCGAAACCGCCGACCTGCTCACCGACCTGACCGTGCAGGGCGTGCGTTCCGTCGCGTTCGTACGCTCGCGGCGTGGCGCCGAGCTGATCTCCGTCATCGCCAAGGAACGCCTCGCCGAGATCGACCGCTCCCTGCCCTCCCGGGTGGCCGCCTACCGCGGGGGTTATCTCCCCGAGGAACGGCGCGCCCTGGAGCGCGCGCTGCACTCCGGCAGCCTGCTCGGGCTGGCCGCGACGACCGCCCTCGAGCTCGGCATCGACGTCTCCGGCCTGGACGCCGTCGTCATCGCGGGATATCCCGGCACCAGGGCTTCGCTGTGGCAGCAGGCCGGCCGCGCCGGGCGGGCCGGCCAGGGCGCCCTCGCCATCCTGGTGGCCCGCGACGACCCGCTCGACACCTTCCTCGTCCACCACCCCGAAGCCCTGTTCCAGCAGCCCGTGGAGTCGACCGTCCTCGACCCGGACAACCCCTACGTCCTGGCTCCCCACCTGTGTGCCGCCGCCGCGGAACTGCCGCTCACCGCGTCCGACCTGACCCTCTTCGGCCCCGCCGCGGCCGAGCTGCTGCCGCAACTGGAAGCCGCGAAGCTGCTCCGCAAGCGGACATCGGGCTGGCACTGGACCCGGCGCGAGCGGGCCGCCGACCTCACCGACATCCGTGGCGAGGGCGGCCGCCCGGTCCAGATCGTCGAGGAGGGCACCGGCAGGCTGCTGGGCACCGTCGACGAGTCCGCCGCCCACACCGCAGTCCACGAGGGGGCCGTCCACCTCCACCAGGGGCGCAGCTATCTGGTCCGGAAACTGGACCTGGAGGACTCGGTCGCTCTGGTCGAGGAGGCCAGTCCGCCGTACTCGACGACCGCACGCGACACCACGGCCATCGCCGTCCTGGACACCGACACCGAGATCCCGTGGGGGAACGGGCGGCTCTGTTACGGCTCGGTGGAAGTGACCAATCAGGTTGTCTCCTTCCTCCGTCGCAAACTGATCACCGGCGAGGTGCTCGGCGAGACCAAACTGGACCTTCCGCCCCGCACCCTGCGCACCCGTGCCGTGTGGTGGACGGTCACCGAGGACCAGCTCGATGCGGCACGGATCAACCCGGAGATCCTGGGCGGCGCGTTGCACGCCGCCGAGCACGCGTCGATCGGGATGCTGCCGCTCTTCGCCACGTGCGACCGCTGGGACATCGGCGGGGTATCCGTACCGCTTCATCCGGACACCCTGCTGCCCACCGTCTTCGTGTACGACGGCCACCCCGGCGGGGCCGGCTTCGCCGAACGCGCCTTCCACACCGCCCGCGCCTGGCTGACCGCCACACGCCAGGCGATCGCGTCCTGCGAGTGCGAGGCGGGCTGCCCGTCGTGCATCCAGTCCCCCAAGTGCGGCAACGGCAACGAGCCGCTGCACAAACGAGGCGCCGTCCGCCTGCTCACGGAGCTCCTCCGCTCCACTCCCCCGGACCCGGGCGAGGGGGAGGGCCCGATAGAGGCGGGTCCTGATGAGGTAAACGGACCCCAGTGAGACGCACGGTCCGGCTGAGACGGATGCTCCTCGTGAGGTGAACGAACCCGGGTGAGACGGGCGGTCCGGGCGGCCCGTGGGCCCTGCCGTCGGCGGGCCCGCCCGGGACCTCACCTCGGGTGCGTACGGCCCACGCCGCACCCGGGCCGTCACATCGGCGACCTCCCCCTGAACGCTGCACCGCACCACCTCCGCCCCCTGCGCCACGGCCACTTCCCGGGCCGCCCGGCAGGCGACAACGGCGCCCTCCAAGGCCCGGTCGGCCGCGGCCAGCGCGGCCAGGTCGGCCGCGCCCCCGGCTCGGTGCCGGACCGCCACCACCTGCCCGAGAGCCAGGACCGCCGCGAAGACCACGCACAGCGCCGCCGTGGTCACAGCGGCCCACACGGTCGCCAGCCCCTGGTCCCGCCGACTTCCACGCACCCGCCTTCCGCGCACTCGCAGCCTGTGCGCCCCCGGGGCCGGCCCGCGCGGACCGGGCCACGTCACGGCGCCGCCCCCACCTGGTCCTCGGCCCCCATCAGATCCTCGGCCGCCGCCACGGCCTCGGCGGTCAGCGTCACAGCCAGCGGCCCAGGGCCCGATGACGGAGCGGCCACGGTGACCCGCCACAGTTCCCCGGCCCGCTCCACCTCGACCCGGGCCCGTCGGGGCGCCGCCGAAAGGGCGGCCTCCCTCACCTGCGCCTCGGATTCGGATCGGGCTGCCGCACGTGCGCCTGCCCGAGCCGCGTCCACACACCGGATCTGGGCCGACGCGGCCATCAACGCCCACAGCAGGGCGAGCACGAAGATCACCAGCACCGGGATGACCATGGCCGCCTCCGCGGTCACCGCGCCCTGATCGCCCCGCTGCCCGGCCGGCTCGGCTGTCTCCCCCCGGGCGTGTCCCTCCCGCCCGACATGTCCCCCGGTCCCTTCCAGCGCGTGCCTCTCCCGCCCCGCACCTCCCCCGGAGCCCGTCGGCACCCCGGCACCGCCGTCAGAACTTCGCATCGAGCGCGCTCTTGAGCAGCGATTGCAGCTGCGCCATGACCGGCGCGCTGGTGACCACCTTGTAGAGCACCGCGGCAAAGGCACACGCAGCAATTGTTCCGACCGCGTATTCCGAGGTCGTCATTCCGGTGTCCGCCCGCACCTTGCGTGCCACCGCTCGCGCCCAGCGCATGATTTTCCGCATCACTTCAACCCTCCACTAAACCTGGATTTCTTGGACTAATCGCCTTATTTCGCTTTCCGGGCTTATCAGGACTGCAGCAGCCCTCCTGCCAGGCCAATGACCACAGGCGCCACGCCCACCGTCAGAAAGGCAGGCAGGAAGCAGAGCCCGACAGGGGCGGTGATCAGCACGGCCGCCCGCTGGGCCCGGGCCACCGCCGCGCTCGCCCTCTCGGCTCTCATGGCCTCGGCCAGTCGGGCCATTGGCTCCGCCGCAGGAGCACCCGTCACCCCGGCTCGGTCCAGACAGCGCGCCAGGGCGGCAGCGCCCGGTATCGCCCCGAACCTCCCCCAGGCGACAGTGGGGTCGCCCCCGAGCCGGATCTCCGCCGCCGTCCGCACCAGTTGCTCACCGACCGGCCCGCCCAGCGACTCACCGACCGCTTCGGCCGCCTCGCGCGGACCGGCTCCCGCAGAGATGCAGGCCGCCAGCAGGTCCGCGGCCAGCGGGAGTTGACGCAGGGACTCCGCGGCTCTCGCCGCTTTCTCGGCGGCGACTCGCGGCGCCTGCCCGAGCCGCGCGCGCTGCCACCGCCGAACGCCATAGGCCGCCGCCGCCCCGACCACCCATCCCGCGGCGGAACCGCCCACCAGAAACCAGCCCGTCGGGACTGCCCCCAGCACCGCCGCCCACCGCCTGGCCCCGGCACCGGAAACCGGCAACCGCATCCGATTCGGGGACATGCCCGCCCGGCACGTGCGCCCGCCCGGGGTCACCGGTGCACCAGAGGTCCCGTAAACGAGCGCCACCCCGCGCCGTCGCACCCGCTGCCCGGCCCGGTGGCGGCCCATAGCGAGCGCCGGCTGGACACACATGCCCATCACGAGCCCCACCACCCCCACCCTGTGGACGACTTCACCGAACGCGCCGACCAGGGCGCTCATGCGCCTTCTCCTCTACGGACGATCCGCGTCGCCCAGAACAGGCCCGCCGCTTCGAACGACGCGCCCATCACCAGACAGACCAGACCGGCGGAACGGTGCAGCAGCACCCCCAGCGGGTCCGCCCCGAGCGCCGCTCCCAGCCCCAGACCCAGCACCGGCAGCAGAGCCAGTACCGTGACCGTCGACCAGGCGCCGGCCAGCTGTGCCCGCAGTTCCTCCCGTCGACGCCGCTCGGCCCGTAGCGCGCCCTCCAGCCGGTCCAGACCGGCTGCGAGACCGGCGCCACCGTCCGCCGCCACCCGCCAGCAGGCGGCCACTCCCGCCAGACCCTCCAGACCCGGCTCGCACGCCGCCTGTCCGAGCGCCCGCGGAACATCACCCCCGAACCGCGCCGCGGCCGACACCCCAGCTCCCGCGGCGCCCAATGCGCCCGTGCCGTACGCCGCGACAAGCAGTGCCTGCCCCGGCTCCTGCCCGGCTCTCAGTTCGCCCACCACCGCACCGCACAGGTCCACCACCCCGTCGGCCCGGCGTTCCCGTTCCCTGCTCAGCTCTCGCCGCTTCAGCCACCGCCGCACCACGGGGACCGCGGCCACCGCCGCGATAAGCGGCAACACGGACTCACCAAGGACGGCCAGTACCAGAGCCACCGGCAGGCACAACCACTCCCGCCGGTCCCCAATCCACCCGCCGAACCGGAGCCAACCCCTTTGCCAGCCCTCCCGAAGGGGCGACTGCCCCGTCCCACGGCCGAACAGCACCCGCGCTCTCCGAAGCCCTTGTGCCCGACCGGCCACCACCAGGCCGGCCGCCGCCCCCGCACACAGCGCGGCCGCATGCACCGCATCCGGCACCCCCACCGGTGAACCGCTCACCGCTCACCCCCGATCAGCGCCCACAGCCGCTCCCAGCCCCGCTCCCGCTCGAATCCGGCCGCCCCCCAGCGCAAGGCCGGAACGGTCACCACCAGCCCCGCCCCGTCACGCTCCAGCACCTGAATCTCGGAGATCTTCCGCCGGCCGGCCCGGTCCCGTACGAGGTGGACCACCACCGACAACGCCGCCGCCAACTGGCTGTGCAGCGCTGTCCGGTCCAGACCCGCAGCGGTACCCAGCGCCTCCAACCGGGCCGGGACATGTTCGGCGGCATTGGCATGGACCGTGCCGCAGCCACCCGCGTGCCCTTCCTAACCGTCCACACGGTTCGGAAGCCCTTGCACCCAAGGACCGGCATGCGGCAACCAACGTGCGTCATCTACGACCGACTGTCTCGGCTCTTCGCCGAAGAGGCCCCCGACCACCGCCTAGCGGCCTGCCACGCCTACGCCGAAGCGCGCGGGTGGAAGGTGGTGCACGTCGCCACGGACACCAATGTGAGCGGCGCGAGCAAGCTGGAAGACCGGCCCGGAATGCGCGAAGTCCTGTCGTGGCTTCCCCGCGCCGACTACGTCATTGCCGCGAAGCTCGACCGGTACGCCCGTTCGGTGCTCGAATTCCAGCGGTTGTTGGATGCCGCGAAGTCGACGAACGCTGTCGTCGTCACAGCCGATGGCATGGTCTCGCCGGAAAACTCTTCGCTGATCGTCAACGTCCTCGCCGCCTTCGCGGAATACGAGCGCGACATGATCAAGCTGCGAATCACGGACAGCAAAAAGCATTTCAAGTCACGCGGAAACCACCTGGGCGGCCTCACTCCGTACGGGTACGTCGTAACCGGACCGCTCAATAACAAGCGCTGGGCAATCGACGAGACAGCGGCGGCAATCATCCGCGAATGCGCCGACCGGCTCACCAACCATGGCGCATCCATTACCGGCCTTACCCGCGAACTCAATGAACGGAAGGTTCTTCCCCCGGCGGACCATGCGCGTAAGCGCGACGGGCGAAAGCTCCGTGGGGGCAAGTGGCACTCGACGACGCTTCGCGATGTGCTTTACACACCGGCCGTTCGCGGGTGGCTCGTTCAGGCAGCGCCGGGAGAAAAGCGGAGCGCGCTGACCAATCAACCGGTGCTCGACGCCGAGGGCTCGCCAGTTTCCGCCGGACCGGAGATCCTGAGCGCCGAAGTATGGACGGCCGTGCGGGCAGGCATCGACGGAAAGTCGAAGGGGCGCGGAGCGGAGCGGACCGGGAAAGCCCTACTCCTGCACATCGCGTTGTGCTCGGAATGCAACGGACCGATGTACCGGCAGCGTCGCGCAGTGAACGGAAAGGACTACTCGCCTTACGTCTGCCGCGCGGGGGTCGGCAAGCACGGAACCCACCGACCGAACGTCGTCACGGCTCGATACCTAGACGAACTCGTGGTCGGGGAATTCCTTAAGCGCTTCGGACACATGGCGCTCATGCGCTGGGTGGAGCCGGACGGCAGCGCGGTACTTCAACTCTCCGAAGTGTCCGGGCAGATCGAGCGACTTGCCGGAAACCTCGCTCAGCTTGAGCCGAACGGCACTGCGGCGCGAATGGTCATCGGACAACTGAACGCGTTGGAAAAGCGGCAAGCCGAACTGCGCACGGAAGCCGACCACGCCGAAGGGCGCTGGGTAGACGACGGGGGCCCCTTGTCCGCCGAGTGGGAACGCCGTGACAACGAAGGGAAGCGCCGGTTGCTCGCCGACCTGGGAACGCGCGTGACGGTCCGCCCGGCAACCCCCGGAGCGCCTAAGCGATTTGATCCGAAGCGAGTCAGCGTTGAATTCGACGGTCCCGCGTGGTGGCGCCACCGGGACGCGACGGAAGCACACCTAGAAGCGATCATCCAGGAAGAGACCATGTGACCCGCTAGACGCTCACCTCCGACCCCCTCAGCCCCGTTCGGCCCCCGTGGTCGAGCGGGGCTCTTTCATGCCCGGAGACGGGCGCGTGTGGCTTCGCTGCCAGGCAGCGCGACCGGGGCAGGCGAACGGGCAGACAGCGACGAGACGGCCGTAGGCGAACCGGGCGGGACCGGATGACAGACAGGCCATGCCAGGCGGCGAGAAGGGCGACTACGGGGCGTGCCGGACCGCGAAAGGGCTAGACGCGGCTTCGGGTGGCGCTTGCCGACGGGCGGGGGCTGCGTAGTCGAGTGACCACAGCGCGCATACAGCGAAAGGGGAGTGGTGACGAAGTGACGAAATGATGAGTGTTTTGGTTCCAGATACAGGACAAAACTAAAAATAACTAACTCCTCTATAGCCGCTAACCCGAACCTGCCGTCATTTCGTCACTTCGTCACCCCTCCGCCCGTTGCGCTGTCGCCTTCCAATTTCCTTGGTAACGAATTGATAACGAAGGCTCCAGCCGGCGTCCACGTTGACCCTTATGTCCAATTGCCGGGAAACGCTTGAACGCTAGTGCCTATAGAGCCGCTCGACGGCTCCTCTCCCGGTGCGCGTGAGCCCCGGCGTACTTCGTTCCCGGTAATGGCCTTGATTGGCTCTGTCGGGTTCGCGGTGCGCCGGAGCGCGTCCGCCACCTTTGCGGCTCGCCAGCGTCGCTAACCCTTGATCTTGGCCCGTTCTTCGAGTTCACCCATGCTGGCGCTTGGGGTGGATTCGAGGGACGGGCCTTTTCGTTTTTCACGATCGGAGCCAGCCCGATGAACAACGCGCGACTACTAGCCGACGCTCGACTAGACGCACGACTACTACCCTGCCCTGCCGGTGACAGTAACCCGCTCGATTCCGCACGCTGCCGCTCTTGCGGCGCTGGAATCGAGCACACCGGCAGGGGTCGCCCGAAAGTCTTTTGTAGCGCTGAGTGCCGGACCGATTCGAAGGTTCGCCCGAAGCCGACTAAGTGCGCTTGGTGTGGCCTAGCCGTTGAGCAATCCGGCCTAGGCCGCCCGCGTAAGTACTGCTCGACCGATTGTCGCCGTACTGATTACGAAGTGACTCGCGAAGGCGAACTACTCGAAGCGCTCCGCGCTCTCAGCACCCGTACCAAGTAAGGGACTCAACCAATGGACACGGCATGACTCGCCCGAATCGACCCATCGTCAGCTTTCGGCATTGCCCCGGATGCTCGCAGCCTGCCCCGGCTTCCCGCTTTACCGCTGGTCGCTGCGACCGATGCACAGCGGATATCGAAGCGCTCGAAGCTGTGCGGGCATATCGGGTTGGGCAGCGATGAGCGAGGCGAAGACATGCACGAAGTAGCCACCCTGGGGGACGCATGAATGACGACTACACACCCGCTGAGCTAGACCTAGTCTTCGATTGGCTGCGCGCTCGCACGCTCGATATTCGCGACGCGAAACCGCTGCCACTATTCATCGCAACGGCAATGATCCGGCGATACGCGATTGCCACCGGCCGAGACTTCGAAGCCTGGCCGAACCAACGGGCCGTGAAGGCGCTACTTAATCAAGCTGGTTGCCGGTCGTCGTCTATGCGGGGGCCTAGTGGCCTCCGGTGGGCATTCCTAGGGCTCGACGTCCTGTCGCCGGAAACGCCTGACATCACCGCCTGACCAAAATCGAATGCCGCACCGGGGCACCTACTACCGAAGTAGGTGCCCTTCTGTTTCCCCGAACCAAAGGAAAATCACCATGACCCTCGACGTGACCAAGACTTCCCACGCAATCGCCGTTCGCGACCGGGCCATAGCCGATCTAAAGGCGCTAACTCTCATTGCGGAGGGTCGCGAACTCTGGGCATCGGAGCGTGCCCGCGAAAGCGAGCTACTGGCCACCATTGCCCGGCACGACAAGGCCGCAAAGGACGCCATCGACAACGCCGCAACTCGCGAGCGCGCGCAGGCTCACGACTGGACGGAGCGCAACGCATTCCAGGGCGCTACTCCGGCCGGTACCGTCGCCATTCATGCGGACAAGCCGAGCAGGCGAAGCGACCTTTCCGCCGAGATCATGGGCACCGAAGTTCGCGCGTACTCCGACGCTCCCCAGGGCGACACGTTCTCTTCGACTGTGCTCCGTGGCAGCGACGGAACTAGCAAGATCCTGGGGCGAGTTCAGACCTTCGAGTTCGAGCGTTCGAAGGGCATGGTCCCCACCGTCCCGCGCGTGACGGCTTCCCTCTCCGCCGAAGGCGCATCCCTTATCGACGCTGTCGTGTCCGGCAACGTCGCCCCGTTCGAGACTGTCAAGGTCGCTGCGTTCACGACCGTTGACAGGGACGATCTACAGGATTATTCCTTCGTCGACCAGGCTCTTTCCGATGCGCTTTCCGGCGGTATCGGCGAGCGCATCGACGTAACTCTTGTCGCCGGTGGCACGGACGGCGTGAACACCGTTTCCGGCTTCCTTGACGTCGGCGTTTCGACGGCCCCGACTGCCGCTCTTGCGCTAGTCGACATGCTTACCGCTGTCGCGCGTGTCACCGATGGTGGCGGTACTGCTGACGTCGTCTTCATGTCGGCGCAGGGTAAGGCGGCATTCCTCGCAGCGAATGCCGGGAAGCTAGCCGGGCTCGACCTGCCGGAGATCGTCGCTATCGGCAAGCTCGACGACGACATGGCAGCGATTGACGACGATTCGTTCATCGTCGCGGATCTCTCGAAGGTGGCTGTCGCTGTCCGTAAGACGGTCGATGTCTCCATGCATGTCGCCGAAGAGTCGCTGTACTCCACTGACACCGTGGCGCTAGTCGGCACTGCGCGAATCTCCGGTGTCGTCGTGGCGAATGCGGCGCACGTTCAGATTGTGAGCGCTGCCTAAGCATGACTGCCGATTCTTCGGCCGTCAGTGGTCGCCGTCTTCCCGTTCAACTGAGCGAGGAAGCGGCGGCCCGCCGGGCGGCTTTCGAGACTGTCAGCGGCGAACGGGAATGGCGCGACCGGACGGCCCGCGTCGTGCTCGATCGCCGGTCCGCCGAAAAGGGTTGGGCCGGTAAGTGGGCCTGCCATATGGGGCGGTGTGGGCGAACGCTTGCCGATCCTTTCGAAGGTACCTTTCACGACCCGGCTTCGCTGACTTTGGTTCACGTATCCCGTGCACTGGAGCGCTACAGCGTTGCCCTTAAACCGGTGCTCGATAACACCATTCGCGAAGAGTGGGCGCGCAATACCGACCGGGCCCCGGTGTGCCGACATTGCCAAGAACTTATGCGGGATCACGTCCGCTTCGAAGATGACGACACCTGGGAGACAGTGCGATATGCGCGCAATGCTTAAGCGGCTCGCCGCCTGGCGAACACCCCCGTTCGATCCCTCGTCCGATGCGCTGCTTATCGCCTTCGCGGACCGTCTCGCACGGATGCACGCGAACACTCCGGCGCTATGCGAAGCGTGCGATGCATGGGGCGATATCCGGGCGCTCGCCGTGGCCTATCGAGCCGACCGGCCGCACACGAAGGAATCCCTTCTTGCCGTATGCATTGGCTGTGCTGCCGAGCACGAGCTAGACGCACTGCCTGTCCGCGTGGGTGCCGAACTCCATAGGTCTGCCGGTCCCGTTGAGCGTGCACCGGTAGTCGTCCTCGACGTCGGCGAGCCGGTCGCGTATGAGCCGGTCAACGAAGAGCCATACCGCTATGTCAGCCCGAACCGAATGGAGAGACGACGTGCATAACCAGATATCTCAAGCTGTCCGCATCCTCGAAGGTGCGTGTGTCCTGCCCCGCGACAACGTCGAGCGAGCCGAAGTGTTCGCCGCATTCGCTGTCATCCGTCGAGCCGCTGAGTCCCACCTACTACCGAAGTAAGTGGGTAGGGGGGTCCGGCCATAAGGGCCTGACGAAAGGGAAGGGGGGGTATGCGTACCCGATGCATAGACAGCGCTCGCGCGAAGTGTGGCGGCTGGGTGGAGTACGGGCACGGCTCACGCTGCCGTGCGTGTGAGAGCGAATACCGAGCACGGAAGAACGCGACCAATCGCAGCGTGCGGAAGCAACGCCTATCGAGCGGCGACGGTGCACAACGCAGAGTGCGGGCAGCACTGCGAAAGGCTGGCCAGTGCTCGTGTGCTCACTGCCGCGAAGTCTTCCCGGCTGACTCGCTCGAAGTCGACCACCGCTTGCCGCTCTCTCATGGTGGGCTCGATGTCCTCACGAACATTCAAGTCTTGTGCATTCGATGTCATCGAGCGAAGACGGCGAATGATCGACGGAACGGCCCGACCGGGGGCGGGTAACCGGGTCAGAAGTTGGTGAAATTGCCTGCTGGCGAGCCCGGCCCAAGCTCAGAAAACGCACGCGTCACTAGGGGCCCCCGTGGGGTGACGGAGCCCGACGAATCCAGCACCACTCACCGGAGGTGAACCCCATTGATCAAGTTCTGTGAATGTGGCAAGCGCATTGAATCCAGCGCGAGTCATGCGACCCATTGCAGCCAGGCTTGCCGACAGTCGGCGTACCGAGAGCGTAAAGCGGCTGAGAGCCCGCGTAAGCCGCTCGCCGCCGTGCCGACAGGCAATGTCCCGGACGACGACCGCGAAGCGCTGAGAGCCGTCTACAGGGCCGCTATCGCTGCCGTCCTTACCGATGGGCTGACCGTGTCCGGCCGTCGTGGCGAAGCCGAGGTAGCGCACCCGCTCGCCCGATTCCTCGCACCGTGGCTAACTGCCCTCGAACGGAGCGGAGTTGGAAACGACCTGGACAACGACATAGCCGCGCTGCTCGCTGCCGCTGAGTCGATTACCGGGGTGGCCAGTGAGTAACGCCGGACGGCTCGCCGGACAGGCGAACGCGCTTCGTTCTCTCATCCTGACCGATAGCCCTAACTCGCCTATGGGTGACGCACGTTGGAAGCTATGGGCAACGGTCTATTCCGCGTTCGTCCGCGCTGTCGACGGGTGGCAGGTCGGCGACGCTCGCGACATGGACGCGTCCGACCTATGGCACGCTGCCGACCCGCTCGACCCGCCCCGGCATCCTGCCGACTTCTGACTTCCTGGCCCCCGTGGCTTGCCTTCGCTGGCAGGCTCGCGGGGGCCATTCTGCGTTACGCCACGTGATCGAGAAATCCGGACATTCGCGGGCAGGAGGTCCAGCCGGCAAAGCCATTCCGGTTACGCTGCGTAGCAGCTTTGACATTTCCCGAAAGGTGTGCAGTGCGCCTATCCGAGATACGGCCGGTCCCGCTCTTCGAGGAAGTGCCGGATGCGTAGCTGTTGCGTGTGGTGCATACGAAGTTCGCCCACCTCTTCCGGCGCGACGAAGCGGAGTTCCGTCGACTCGTCGGAAATGGCGAGAGTGCCACCGGTGACGCGAGCCCGAAAACACACATTGAACTGTCGGCGCACCTCCCCATCGCTGTACTCGATCACGTGCTTCGGATCGGTGTAGGTGCCGACGAGACCCGTGATCTCTACGTCTAGGCCGGTCTCTTCCTTGACTTCCCGCACGGCCGTACCGGGCAGGCTGTCGGCCATTTCCATTCCGCCCCCTGGTAGGGCCCATAGGCCGCTATCTGTGCGCCGCTGGAGCAGGATGCGGCCCCGGTCGTCTGTCACGACAGCGGAAGCCGCCACGACGAGACTGTTCGGTTCCGGTGCGTCGGGGTCGTCGTAATACTCCGTGCGTGCCACGGGGTCACCTTTCCACGGGTTGAGCGGTATCCCATACGGCGTTGAAGCTCTCGGCGTAGGTGTCGAATATCCCGCCGTCACCATTCCGCCGAAGGTGCCATACGGGCGCTCCGTACGCGTTCACACCCCATACGTGAGCGTTGACCAATGCCTGATCATCGGCGCGATACAGGCTGTTGTAGAGGGTCGTCCCATGCGTGCGCACTTCGATGCCTGGCACGTCGAGAAGGGGCCGGTAATGCAAGAGGGCGAGTCGGCAGCGCGATTCGATGCCGTGCCCGAATTTCTCTTCTGCCCCGCGCTGTTGCACGTTCTCGCTGTCGGCATCTCCGACGGCGATACGTACCGCGCACCCTTCGGCGGCACGCTCTCGAAGTAGGTCGTTCAGTCGGGGGTACGCCTCATGCAGGAAGACGGCTGCATATACGAGCACGTCGATTCGCTCGCGTGCGACGGCAAGTAGGTCGACGAACACCGACACCGGCAGGTCGGCCCGCTGGTCGTATAGGGCGACGAGTTCGGGGCTGACGGCCCGCGCGGCGCGCGCCTGCCGGAGTGCTGGCCAAAGGGCGTGGACGTCTTCCCCCAGCGTCTCGGCGGCACGGAGCGCTGTTACTCGCCGTGGCGTGCGTCCCAGGTTCACCCATCGCTCGACGCTCTTCGGGTCAACTCCCGTTGCACCGGCGAGAGTTGAGTGTGTCCAGCCCCCGGATGCCATGGTTGCCCGTAGTCGTTCGTTCTTCATAGGGACGTTCTACCCCTTGTGGGACGTCCCAAAGTGGGAAACGTACGAGGTTCCTACGTCCCAGCGACCGGCGCGAAGATCACCGGGAATCGAGGGGACGGCGGGATGATGGCTAACGACACTCGGCAAGAGACAGACGCGAGTCAGTTCGAGTACATGACGTATGCGCCCAAGGGTGAAACGTGCCCCGCGTGCATGACGCCGATCAAGAGTCTTGAGCGCTGCCGCCGGGGCGTACTCGAAAGGCAGTCCGGCCCGCCGGTCGTCGTTTACCGGCACGCCGATGGGTGCCCCAGGTGACGCGCTCTATCGTCCGATTCGTTGATCACACAATTCGTCATGCTCCCGAAGGCGGGACGACCTTCGAGGCTTTCTGTGTGACACACGAATGCCGGGCGGAGTCCGGCCCGCAGGATGCCCAGGAAGCCGCGCAGGACTGGTGCCTTCGGCACACCGGGAAGACGGGGCACGACCTGTTCCGGCGCGTCTTCACCGACCATGCGCGGGTGACCCGCGCGGAGTAGGCCCCGACCCGCTGAGCGACGGCGAGCAAGACAGCTCGGCGAGTCGGCCCCGGCCCCGTTCGTGCGCTGCCCCCGTGGCGTGCGAGCGGGGCTGACAGGCGGCCGCCAACGCGCCCACGCTGTGTCCAACTGACGGCAATACAAGGGCAGTTGGGGGCCCCGGACGTGCCATGTACGCTTAGGTCTGGCACGCACCCTCATGACCCGTGTTCAGGGCAGCCAGCAGTTCGGTGACCTCGGCACCTCGCACCTCTCCGACCACCAGCCTGTCGGGACGCATGCGAAGGGCCTGCCGCACCAGGTCCCGCAGGGTCACCCGCCCGGCACCTTCCTGATTCGCCGGGCGCGATTCGAGGCGCACCACGTGCGGGTGGTCCGGCCGGAGTTCCGCCGAGTCCTCCGCGAGCACGATCCGCTCCTGCTTGCCCACCACGCCGAGCATGCTGGACAGGAGCGTCGTCTTTCCCGCTCCCGTTCCGCCGCTGATGAGATAGGAGACCCGGGCCTCCACCAAGGCCCGCAACACCCGGTCACCGCCCGGCGGCACCGTCCCGGCGGCAACCAGCTCCCCCAGCGAGAAGGCCTTCGGCCGGACCACCCGGAGCGAAAGACACGTCGATCCGACCGATACCGGCGGCAGCACGGCATGCATCCGGGTCCCGTCCGGAAGCCGGGCGTCCACCCACGGTCTGGCGTCGTCCAGACGCCGCCCGGCGACAGCCGCCAGCCGCTGCGCCAGCCTCCGCACCGCTGCGGCGTCCGCGAAGGCCACGGCGGTGAGTTCGAGGCCGCGGCCCCGGTCCACCCACACCCTGTCGGGTGCGGACACCAGCACATCCGTGACCGCCGGATCCGCGAGCAGCGGCTCCAGCACACCGGTTCCGACCAGTTCGCCACGCAACTCGTCCGCCGCACCCAGCACTTCGGCGTCCCCGAGCAACCGCCCCTGAGCCCTCAGCGCGGCGGCCACTCCCGCCGGGGTCGGCGCCGCACCGCTCTGCGCCAGCCGCTGCCGCACCGCGTCGAGCAACGCCTCGGTCATGACGCCCCTCCCATGACCTGGCCTCCGGCACTCTCGCCCGCAAGCGCCCGGTCCCAGAAGGCCGAACAGAACCTGGCCAGTGGCCCACGAGGGCTGCCGCCGGGCGGCTCCCCCCTGTCCTGCTCAGCCAGCAGCCCTTGTTCCAGAGGGAGTTCGCCGACGAGTGGCAAGCCCATCGCGTGGGCCACCCACGGTCCGTCGAGGCCGGATGCGTACGGTCCGCGCGCCACTACGCGAAGGTCCTCCAGCACCATCCCCGCCATCGAGGCCACCCGTTTCGACGCAGCGACCGCCCGCAGTTCCCCGGGCACCACCAGGAGTCCGAGGTCCATTTGCGCCAAGGCTTCGGCCGCCGCCTCATCGATGCGACGCGGCAGATCCACCACCACCACTCCACCGAGCCTGCGCGCCGCGCCAAGAACCGCCTGCATGGCCTGCGGCGGGATGACCACCCAGTCGTCACGGCCCCAACTGAGCACCCGCAGCCCATGCAGGGCCGGCAACGACTCCTCCAGCGCTCCGCCCCCGACCCGCCCCTTCGAATGGGCGAAATCCGGCCACCTCATCCCCTCGGCCCGCTCCCCGCCGAGCAGCACGTCGATGCCACCGCCCAGCGGATCGCCGTCGATCAGCATCGTCCGCCGGCCCGCCCTGGCCGCGGTCACCGCCAGCGCGCAGGCCAGCGTGGAGGCACCGGAACCGCCACGGCCACCCATCACCCCGACGGTCAGCGCGGGCCGGCCGACCCCCTCCGTCGCATTGGCGATCTGATCGACCAGCCAGTTCTCCGAATCGGGAAGGCGCAGCACATACTCGGCCCCGATCTCCACGGCCCTGCGCCACACGTCGGGAGCGTCCTGGTCCCGTCCGACGAGCATCACGCCCCGCCTGCGGGCCGCCCCGCGACACCGATCTGCCGCATCGTCCCCCACGAGAACCATCGGAGCCTGCTCCCACCCTCCCTTGCGGTCGGGCAGCGTGTGATGAACCTCGGGCTCGGCTCCGGCGGCTGCGCACAGCCTCAGCAGATCGTCGAGCAGTTCCACATCCTCGGTCACGATCAGCGGTCCGCCCCCGCGCTCCTCGGCGCCCGGCAGACGATCCCGTGCACTGGATTCAGCCACGATTCCGACCCCTTCTTCACTCACCTTCACCGCGGTTCGCGGGGATCTCGGAGCGATCCGAGAACGGTGATTCCGGAACCCGTCGACTTCACGGGTGGAATCACGGTGCAGCGCTTCGGGAAATCGTGTGGATCTTGCTCAAGAACTGTGGACAACTCCACCGTTGTGAATAACTCCGTCACTCAAATCGGCGACTTCCCAGAGCATCCATTTCGTCACACACTGTGACGGAACAGGCTGATGCGAGTCGACTGCGAGCGCGGGCCATCGCGGCCGAGGAGGAGGAGAAATGCTTGGTTCCGAGCGGAAAAACCGCATCCGGACATGCGACGACCCCCGCCGGGGGGGAGAGCGGGGGTCGTCCCCACGGCCGACTCGGGGGGGGGGGGAGGAGCCGGACCGGGTTAGCACGGTCGCGAACGATCCGTGACTTCCATGGTGTACCCGAGGGCCTTCTCAGGCAAACCCACGCGCCGGAGTTTACGCCGAATGGTGGCCCCCTATGCTCTGCCTTGTGGAAAACCGCTTCTTGCCGCGCACAGCCGCCTTCTTTGACCTGGACAAGACGGTCATTGCGAAGTCATCGACGCTGACCTTCAGCAAGTCCTTCTACCAAGGCGGGCTGATCAACCGCCGCGCCGTACTGCGCACTGCGTACGCACAGTTCGTGTTCCTTGCCGGGGGCGCAGATCACGACCAGATGGAGCGGATGCGTGAATATCTCTCATCGCTCTGCAAGGGCTGGAACGTCCAGCAGGTGAAGGAAATCGTCGCCGAGACCCTGCACGACCTGATCGACCCGATCATCTACGACGAAGCCGCGACGCTCATCGAGGAACATCACACCGCCGGACGCGACGTGGTGATCGTGTCCACCTCGGGCGCCGAGGTGGTGGAGCCCATCGGCGAACTCCTGGGCGCGGACCGCGTCGTCGCCACCCGAATGGTGGTCGGCGAGGACGGATGCTTCACCGGGGAGGTGGAGTACTACGCGTACGGACCGACGAAGGCCGAGGCCATCAGGGCTCTCGCCGTGTCCGAGGGCTACGACCTCGCCCGTTGCTACGCATACAGCGACTCGGCCACCGACGTGCCGATGCTGGAATCGGTCGGCCACCCGCACGCCGTCAATCCGGACCGCGCACTGCGGCGCGAGGCGACTCTGAGGGAGTGGCCGATTCTCGTCTTCGACCGCCCGGTCCGGCTCAAGCAACGTCTGTCGGCTTTCTCCATGCCGCCGCGGCCGGCGCTCGTGGCCGCTGCCGCCGTGGGCGCGGCGGCCCTCACCGCCGGGCTGGTCTGGTACAGCGCCCGACACCGCGCCACCACGGCGTCGGCGTGACTCGGTTCCGCGCAGGAGGCCGGCACGTTCGCCACCCTGCGTGGAAGCCACACCCGGGCCGACACCGGGCAGCAGGCAGCACACTCACCGACCCCGAATTTGCCTCACACAACGGCCCTACACCCACCAGGCCCACCCCCAGCCCTTTGCACCGACTAGTCCGTAATTGAACCTAAAAGTAAAGAAGTCCGGTCACCACTTCCGCTCGCTCGGCCTCTGGAGTACAAAGGACTCAACGGCCCGCGAGACCAAGGACATCCGAGAGGATGACCTGAAACGCAGAGACGGCCCCACGGACCGCGCATGAAAGCCGGGCACCCACGCGACGTCGACCCGTCGATTACGGGCCAGCCGCACCAGGAACGGGCAAAGCATCCGACCTGATGGGCATATATCGAGGACGCTTGGTAACTGGGCGGACATGCCAGCGGCGGTACCGAGGACGGTACCGCCGCAACCCTTTCCCACCGGGCGTAGAGACGGCCCGCACCGGAGACCGAACGTCCGGCCGGCGGGAGCCACCAGCCGGACCGGACGTCCGCAGCCCGTCACTGTGCACTACAGCCCGGCCCGGCGACGAGACCGCGCCACACCAGCTCTCGGCACGCAGCGCTACGCCGCTCCGCGCTGAAGTGCCTCGCACACCGCGGTCGACTCCCGGACACCCAGCTCCGCCGCCCGCCCGCAGTGAGCGATCCAGGCGGCCATCCCCTCCGGGGTCCCCGCCAGATACCCCTCGAACGCGGCAACGTAGGCCGCCCGCCCCTGTTCGGCGTGACCGACCTCGGCCGGGCAGATCGACTTGGGGTCGAGGCCACTTCCGATCAGCACGATGCGCTGAGCGGTCCGCGCCACCAAGCCGTTGTACGAACCGAAGGGGCGCAGCGCCAGCAGCTCGCCGTGTACGACGGCAGCCGTCACCAGAGCGGGCGCCGCACTCCCCGAAAGAATGAGTCCGCTGAGCCCTTCCAGCCGCCCCGCAACCTCGTCGGCATCCGGCAAGGGCGCTTCGATCAGCGGCTCGTCCACCGGCTCACCCGCCAGTCGGGGCCGACCGACCGCATCCTCGGGCGCCGCACCACCAGCTGCCACCAGATGCAGCCGGGCGAGGACCCGCAGCGGCGACTGCCGCCAGATGGAGAGAAGTTGCCCCGCTTCGGCCGTCAAGCGCAGAGCCGCCCCGATGACGTGCGCCTCACCGTCACCGCTGAAGTCGGTGCGGCGGCGCACCTCCTCAAGATTCCAGTCGGCGCCCGACAGAGCAGCCGAACCACGGGCACCCCGCAGGGCCGCCTCGGCCGTCACCTCGGTACTGCGACGCCTCATGACCCGATGCCCGTAGACCCGGTCGACAGCCTTGCGCACGGAGTCCACCGCATCGGTCACCCCTGGCAGAGTGCCGAGGGTGGCGAGCGGGTCCGAGGGAGTCGTACTCATAAGTAGCGAGGCTACGCGCCCCTCGCGCACCTACCGGCCCGAAGTGGCCTTCTTCACGAACTTCGACAACGGACCGCAATCGTGCCGCTACCCTAGGTGAACATGAAGATCGCTTTCGTAGGGAAGGGCGGCAGCGGCAAGACCACGCTGTCCTCGCTCTTCATCCGCCACCTTGCCGCCAATGAAGCCCACGTCGTCGCGGTGGACGCCGACATCAACCAGCATCTCGGGGCCGCGCTCGGCCTCGACGAGAAGGAGGCAGCTGCGCTCCCCGCCATGGGAGCGCAGCTGCCACTGATCAAGGAGTATCTGCGGGGCAGCAACCCTCGCATCGCCTCCGCCGAGACGATGATCAAGACGACGCCACCGGGCGAAGGCTCCCGGCTGCTGCGCGTGTGCGAGGACAACCCGGTGTACGACGCCTGCGCCCGCACGGTCGGGCTCGACGACGGGGACATCCGCTTGATGGTCACGGGGCCGTTCACCGAATCGGACCTCGGGGTGGCCTGCTACCACTCCAAGGTGGGCGCGGTCGAGCTCTGCCTCAACCACCTCGTAGACGGCCCCGAGGAGTATGTGGTGGTCGACATGACCGCCGGTTCGGACTCCTTCGCCTCCGGCATGTTCACCCGCTTCGACATGACGTTCCTGGTCGCAGAGCCGACCCGCAAGGGTGTCTCGGTCTACCGCCAGTACAAGGAGTACGCACAGGACTTCGGCGTCGCGCTGAAGGTGGTCGGCAACAAGGTGCAGGGGGAGGACGACCTGGAGTTCCTGCGCGCGGAGGTCGGCGACGACCTGCTGGTCACCATCGGGCATTCCGACTGGGTGCGGGCCATGGAGAAAGGGCGTCCCGCACGCTTCGAACTGCTGGAGGCCGACAACCGAATGGCCTTGCAGGCCCTGCAGAACGCGGCAGAGGACTCGTACGGGCAGCGGGACTGGGGGCGCTACACGCGTCAGATGGTGCACTTCCATCTGAGGAACGCGGAGAGCTGGGGCAACGAGAAGACCGGCGCCGACCTGGCCGCCCAGGTCGACCCGGCCTTCGTCCTCGACGAGCGGTACGCGCGGGCCGGGGCCGCCCAACCCGCCTGAGCACCCGCCGCCAGGGTCTGCACCGGTCCGCGGGCAGGCCCTGGCCGACGGACACCGCCACTGGGTAGGCCCTGGCCGGCGCCCCCCGACCGGTCCAACTCCCGGCGCCTGCTCCCCGCCGATGGCCCACCGGTTGACCCGCTGCCCACCGGACCGGCCCCGCGGCCGGTCCGGCGCCCGGCCTAGTGGCCGGCCGGCTTCCCCATGGGGCCGGCCGGAGCCTTCGCCTCGGCCCGACCCTGATCCTCACCCTTGCCGGGGCCAGTAGAGCCACCGAGGAACGACGCCCAACCGGCCTTCGGCGCCTTGCCGACCTTCAGAGTGCCGAGCTTGGCGAGCGTGGCCGGGTCCTGTGCGTCCAACCAGTCCGCAAGCTGCCTGAAGGACACACAGCGCACCCCTTCCTTGGTGCACACCGTCTCGATCGTCTCCTCGATGGCGCGCATGTACGTGCCGCCGTTCCAGGACTCGAAGTGGTTGCCGATGATCAGAGGGGCACGGTTCCCGTCATACGCGCGGTCGAAGGCCTGGACCAGGCCGTACCGCATCTGATTGCCCCAGTACTCGTGCTGGTCCGGGTCGCCCTGCGTCGTACCGGACTGGTTGAACATGAAGTTGTAGTCCATCGACAGGGTTTCGAACTCTCGGCCCGGCACCGGGACCAGTTGCATCGAGAGGTCCCAGATGCCGTCCTTCTTCTTCGGCCAGACCTGGTCGTTGACTCCACTGGAGTCGTAGCGGAAGCCCATCGAACGGGCGGCCGCGACCATGTTCTTCTGCCCCTCCAGGCAGGGAGTGCGGCCGCCGATCAGTTCCTTGTCGTAGTCGAAGGGCAGCGACTTCTCGCCCTTCAGTTCCGGATCGTTGCTCTTCCAGCCCTGCACGAACGCCTTCGCCTGACGGATCTCGCTCTTCCACTCGGCGACGGACCAGGTGCCGACCCCGCCGTCCTTGCCGCAGAAGTGGCCGTTGAAGTGGGTACCGATCTCGTTCCCGTCCAGCCAGGCGCCACGGACCTGGGTCAGGGTGTCCCGAATGCCTTTGGTGTCGTTGAAGCCGATGTCGGAACTGCCCGCGTTGTGTTTGGGCGGGTCGTAGAGACCACGCTTCGCCTCCGGCAGCAGGTACACACCGCTCAGGAAGTACGTCATGCTCGCGTGATACTTCTTGCCCACCTCGCGGAAGTGCGAGAAGAGCCGTTGACTGTCCTCCCCGGCGCCGTCCCAGGAGAACACCACGAACTGCGGGGGTTTCTGACCTGCCGCCAGCCGTTGGACAGCCGGCTGCTTCGGCTGGGCACCCGTGAAGGCGGTCGACCCGTCGCCGATGAGTCGGACCGCACTCTTGGGAGCCGCTTCGGCTGCCTTCTTCTTCGCCCCGGCGGCGCCGTTCGCGGCACCGGGACCCGGATCGCTCGGTTCGGAACCCCCGCCGGCGCAACCGGCAGCCCCCGCGACCAGCGCCACGGCCATGACACCCAAGGCGAACCTCTTCGCGGCGGCCATCATCCGCCCACCCTCTTCCTTGCAGGTAACTTGCGCTGAAGTGCCGACACGGCGCGGCCAAAGTCGCACGCACTGCACACAAATCAGGGCGACAGGCCGAATGAAAAGCTGCTTATTCACTGGAACGGGTGCCGCAACGGCCCATTTGCCCCTAATCCTGGACACACATCTTTACTCTCCATTACGATCTGTTTACCGAGAGTTGAGATATCCCGCCGCTGCACGCCGTGACCCACGGCCGCGTCCCCACGTTCCGCGACCGCGCTGCCCCGGAGGAGACGGGAAACATGTCTGCCTGCGTCCCTATTCGTCATGACCACTCATCCCGAAGTTCGCGACCTCCCCGATCATCGGGAGTCAAGCGACCACACAGCCCGCCCCCGCCGCGCCGCGGTGGACGTTTCCGCATCGCGGGCGCCGACCTGTCCGCCTCGATCACTGTCTTCCTGCTCGCCATCCCCATGTCGCTCGGCCTGGCCGTCGCCATGGACGCCCCGCTGGAAGCGGGTCTCATCTCCGCTGCAGTCGGCGGCATCGTCGCCGGACTGCTCGGTGGAACCCCTTTGCAGGTCTCCGGCCCGTCCGCCGGACTGACCGTGGTGACAGCCGAGTTCATCCAGATCTACGGCTGGCGCACCACCTGCGCGATCACCATCGGCGCAGGTCTGCTGCAGATCGTCCTCGGATCGCTGCGGACCGCTCGGAGCGCACTGGCCGTCAGCCCCGCCATCGTCCATGGCACGCTCGCCGGCATCGGCGTCGCGATCGCACTCGCTCAACTGCACATCGTGCTCGGCGGCTCACCACAGAGCTCGGCCGTCTCCAACGCGCTGCACCTGCCGGGCCAGTTGGAACGAATGGGGCCGGCAGCACCCTTGATCGGTGGACTCACCGTCGTCGTCCTGGTGCTGTGGCCGCGGATCCCAGGACGGGCCGGACGAATCATGCGGCGGATCCCGGCAGCCCTAGCCTCCGTGGCCATGGCTACCGCGGTGGCCGCACTCGCCGCCCCCTCGATCGCCCGGGTAGACCTGCCGTCCTGGCGCTCGCACGCACTGCCGGAAGTACCTCAGGGGCCCGTGCTCGGCCTTGCCACAGCCGTCTTCACGATGATGCTGGTGGCCAGCCTGGAATCCCTGCTCGCCGCCGTCGCCGTGGACAAGCTGACCGCGGACCGGAGCCGCGAGCGGTCGGCCGGGCCCGCCGTCGAAGGTGACGGCAGTCAGCCCGGCGGCCCCGGCACCGACGCCCCCGGGGCGGGTTCGGCCACACCCGCACCCCCGGTCAAACGCTCCGATCTGGACCGGGAGCTCCGCGCGCAGGGCATCGCCAACAGCGTCTCCGGCCTGCTCGGTGGGCTGGCGGTCTCCGGTGGGGCGGTGCGCAGTTCGGCGAACGTGCGGGCCGGCGCGACCGGGCGCGCCTCCACGGTGCTTCACGGAGTCTGGGTTCTGCTCGCCACCGGGTTTCTGGTGACCGCTCTGGAGTGGATCCCACTGGCCGCACTCGGTGCGCTCGTGATGGTGGTCGGCGTCCAGATGGTGAACTTCGTCCACATCCGTAACGTGCACAAACACCGGGAATTCCTGGTGTACGGAGCGACGATCACCGGCGTGCTGGTCTTTGGAGTACTCAAGGGTGTGGCGATCGGTATCGCTGTGTCGGTGGCCGTCGCACTGCACCGGCTGGCCCGGACGCGAATCACCGTTTCCGATCACGGAGGCCAACATCTCGTGGTCGTGACCGGCCAGTTGACCTTCCTCGCCGTGCCACGCCTGAGCAGAGCGCTGGGCCAACTGCCGCAGGACGCTGACGTGGTCGTCGAGTTGGACGGCTTCTTCATGGATCACGCCGCCTACGAACTGATCCATGACTGGAGCATCGCCCATGCCGCCCACGGCGGCAGAGTCGCCTTCACCGGCAGGTCCGGGGGCAGAATCGCCGAACCCCCCTCTGCGGCGCACTCCTGCTGCCGCCCCTGGACTCCCTGGCGCAACCACCACTGCCACGACCGGGCCGAGCACATGCCCGCCGTCGGTGAGAGTACGAGTGCGCATGCGCACAGCAGTACGAGCACAGGCACGAGCCCAGCGGCGCTGCTGACTGCCGCTGCCGCGGCAGCCGACGCCATTCCCGTCCATCCCACACCGGACGCACAGGAAACAGCGCCCACCCCCACACCCGCAGCCGGATCCGCCGCCACGCCCGCGACCGCAACCGCAACCGCACCGACGCATAAGAAGGACCGCGCACCGGGCTCCGGCGGGGCAGAGACCGGTCCCTTCCTCGACCAGGAGTCGCCCGCCCACGAAGAGGGAGCCACGCCGGGCCCCACGGCGGAGGGCGCAAGCGATTTCGCGCCCGACCATCGAGCTCCCCGGCCGCTCCCGACCGCCAGTCAGCGGCTGATCAGTGGCCTCAGCTCGTTCCAGCGCAATACGGCCCCGCTGGTCCGGGAAGAGCTGGCGAGACTGGCCAGGGAGGGACAGAACCCGTCACAGCTGTTCATCACCTGCGCAGACTCCCGGCTGGTCACGAGCATGATCACAGCGAGCGGCCCGGGCGACCTGTTCACCGTCCGCAACATCGGCAATCTCGTACCGCCACCCGACTCCGAGACCGGTGACCACTCGGTCGGTGCGGCCATCGAGTACGCGGTGGATGTGCTGGGGGTCGAGTCCATCACCGTCTGCGGGCACTCGGGCTGCGGTGCGATGAACGCGTTGCTCGGCACCAGGCCGGAGGGCCCGGAGACGGCTCTCTGGCGCTGGCTCCGGCACGGGCTCCCCAGCCTGAAGCGGATGGCATCGCGCGAGCGGGCCTGGGCGCGGATCTCCGGCCGGATGCCCGCGGACGCGGTGGAGCAGCTCTGCCTCACCAACGTCATGCAGCAGTTGGACCACCTACGGGCCCATGCGTCGGTGGCCCGGCGCCTCACCGAAGGCACCCTCCAGCTCCATGGCATGTACTTCCATGTGGCCGAGGCGCAGTCGTATCTGCTGACGGAGGGCGCGAGCGCCGGCAGCGGGCTGGACGAGGTGTTCGACCCGATCAGCCCGTCCCATCCGTCTCCGTCGGCCGGTCCGCTTGATCCGGTCGGTGCAGCTGATCCGGTGGGTACGGCTCGCTCGGTCGATCCGGCCGATCCGGCTGGGCCGGCTGGGCCGGCCGATCCGTCCCACCCGGCCGAGTTGGCGCGTACCGGCGCCTGAACCACCTTCCTCCTTGGTCCGTGAGACCTTGTGGTCCCGCTTCCGCACCTCAGCAACGCGCAAGCACCATCGCCCCGCCGCGGAAGCGGGACCGTGCCCCCATACACGAAGACACAGGTCTAAACCAATTCCCGGCAGACACTTGTCACCCGGCCCTTGGACTGATGAGCTATGCCCCGGGACACAACGGACACCCTGGGAATGGGAGATGTCGTGAGCAACGAAAGCTTGGCCAATCTGCTCAAGGAGGAGCGGCGGTTCGTACCGCCTGCCGATCTGGCCGCGAACGCCAACGTCACAGCGGAGGCGTACGAGCAGGCCGAGGCGGACCGGCTGGGCTTCTGGGCCGAGCAGGCCCGCCGCCTGACCTGGGCCACCGAGCCGACCGAGACGCTCGACTGGAGCAATCCGCCCTTCGCGAAGTGGTTCGCGGACGGCGAGCTCAACGTCGCGTACAACTGCGTGGACCGTCACGTCGAGGCGGGCAACGGCGACCGGGTCGCCATCCACTTCGAGGGCGAGCCCGGCGACAGCCGTGCCATCACTTACGCGGAGCTGAAGGACGAAGTCTCCCGCGCCGCCAACGCCCTCATCGAACTCGGTGTCGGCAAGGGCGACCGGGTCGCCGTCTACCTTCCGATGATCCCCGAGGCCGCCGTCGCGATGCTGGCCTGCGCCCGCATCGGCGCCGCGCACTCGGTCGTCTTCGGAGGCTTCTCCGCCGACGCCATCGCGGCACGCATCCAGGACGCGGACGCGAAAATCGTCATCACCTCCGACGGCGGCTACCGCCGCGGCAAGCCCTCCGCGCTCAAGCCCGCGGTCGACGACGCCGTCGCCCGCATCCCGAGCGTCGAGCACGTCCTCGTCGTCCGCCGCACCGGCCAGGACACCGCCTGGACCGAGGGGCGCGACGTCTGGTGGCACGAGATCACCGCACGCCAGTCCGCCGAGCACACCCCCGAGGCGTTCGAGGCGGAGCAGCCGCTGTTCATCCTGTACACGTCGGGCACGACCGGGAAGCCCAAGGGCATCCTGCACACGTCGGGCGGATACCTCACACAGGCGGCGTACACGCACCACGCGGTCTTCGACCTCAAGCCCGAAAGCGACGTCTACTGGTGCACCGCCGACATCGGCTGGGTCACCGGACACTCGTACATCGTCTACGGGCCGCTGGCCAACGGGGCGACGCAGGTGATGTACGAGGGCACGCCCGACACCCCGCACCAGGGGCGCTTCTGGGAGATCGTCCAGAAGTACGGCGTCACGATCCTCTACACCGCGCCGACCGCGATCCGCACGTTCATGAAGTGGGGAGACGACATCCCCGCCAAGTTCGACCTGAGCAGCCTCCGGGTCCTGGGCTCGGTCGGCGAGCCGATCAACCCCGAAGCGTGGATGTGGTACCGCAAGCACATCGGCGCCGACACGTGCCCGATCGTGGACACCTGGTGGCAGACCGAGACGGGCGCGATGATGATCTCGCCGCTGCCCGGCGTCACGGCCACCAAGCCGGGAAGCGCCCAGCGCGCCCTGCCGGGCATCTGTGCCACCGTCGTCGACGACGAGGCACGCGAGGTCCCCAACGGCGGGGGCGGCTACCTCGTACTCACCGAGCCGTGGCCCTCCATGCTGCGCACCATCTGGCGCGACGACCAGCGCTTCCTCGACACCTACTGGTCGCGCTTCGAGGGCAAGTACTTCGCGGGCGACGGCGCCAAGAAGGACGAGGACGGCGACATCTGGCTCCTCGGCCGCGTCGACGACGTCATGCTCGTGTCCGGACACAACATCTCGACCACCGAAGTCGAGTCGGCCCTCGTGTCCCACCCCTCGGTCGCCGAGGCCGCCGTCGTCGGTGCCGCCGACGAGACCACCGGCCAGGCCATCGTCGCCTTCGTCATCCTGCGGGGCACCGCCACCGCCTCCGACGAACTCGTCGCCGAACTGCGCAACCACGTCGGCACCACACTCGGCCCGATCGCCAAACCGAAGCGGATCATGCCGGTCGCCGAACTGCCCAAGACCCGCTCCGGCAAGATCATGCGACGCCTGCTCCGCGACGTCGCCGAGAACCGCGCCCTGGGCGACGTCACCACACTCACCGATTCCTCCGTCATGGACCTCATCCAGACCCAGCTCCCCCAGACCCCCTCGGAGGACTGAGACCCGAGGGCTGAGCACCCGGCGGTACTGAGACCCCGGGGCCGCGGGACTGAGACCTCGGGGGCCCGCAGAACTGAGACCCGAGGGCCCGCAGATCGCCCCGGGACAGCGCACGCCTCGCAGGGCATCCGGTAACGCGCCGGATGCCCTGCGCGCATTTAGGGTGACGATCACCGCTCACAGCCCCTCGCACCCCGGGTACAGTGGCAGCTGATCAATAAAACGATAAGAAATCTCCACAGGGTGTGCCGGGAAGTCTGGTCGGCAAGTGCATCAGCCATGCCGTCGCTGCCGTACCGACCCGGAGGTCTCCCCCCGTGGCCACACCCACCCCCGCACCCCCTTCCCCCCGCCGCACCTTTCTGGGACGCCTCCCCCTCCCCGAGCGCAACTACCTGACCGAAGCCCTGCGTACGGAGACAGTCGGCGGCGTCATACTCCTCGTCGCCGCCGTGGCCGCCCTCGTCTGGGCGAACACCTTCGGATCGAGCTACTCATCCGTCAGCGACTTCCACTTCGGACCTGGCGTGCTGGGTCTCCACCTGTCCGTCGCACACTGGGCGGCCGACGGGCTGCTGGCGGTCTTCTTCTTCGTCGCGGGTGTCGAGCTCAAGCGCGAACTCGTCGCGGGCGAGCTGCGCGACCCCAAGGCGGCCGCTCTCCCGGTCGTCGCCGCACTGTGCGGCATGGCGGTCCCGGCCGTCGTCTACACGCTGGTGAACCTGATCGGCGACGGTTCCACCGCCGGCTGGGCCGTCCCCACGGCCACCGACATCGCCTTCGCACTCGCCGTCCTCGCTGTCATCGGCACATCGCTTCCGGCCGCGCTCCGCGCGTTCCTGCTGACGCTCGCCGTCGTCGACGACCTCTTCGCGATCCTGATCATCGCGGTCTTCTTCACCGAGAACATCGACTTCGTCGCACTCATCGGCGCCTTCGCCGGCCTGGCCGTCTTCTATCTGCTGCTGCGGTTCAACGTCCGCGGCTGGTACGTCTACCTCCCGCTCGCCCTGGTGATCTGGGGCCTGATGTACAACAGCGGCGTCCACGCCACCATCGCCGGTGTCGCCATGGGGCTGATGCTGCGCTGCACCCGGCGCGAAGGCGAGGACCACTCCCCCGGCGAACGCATCGAGCACCTGATCCGCCCCCTGTCCGCCGGCCTCGCCGTACCGTTGTTCGCGCTCTTCTCCGCCGGAGTCTCCCTCTCCGGTGGCGCGCTGGCCGGCGTCGTCACCCGGCCCGAAACGCTCGGGGTCGTCCTCGGACTCGTCGTCGGCAAGACGATCGGCATCTTCGGCGGTACGTGGCTGGCCACCCGGTTCACGAAGGCGGAGCTGAACAAGGACCTGGCCTGGGCCGATGTCTTCGCGGTCGCCTCACTCGCCGGCATCGGCTTCACCGTGTCGCTGCTGATCGGAGAGCTCGCCTTCACCGGCGACGACGACATGATCAATGAGATCAAGGCGTCGGTTCTCATCGGTTCCCTCATTGCCGCCGTACTCTCCGGTGTACTGCTCAAACTGCGGGTACGCAGATACAGGGCGCTGTTCGACGCCGAGGAGCTCGACGAGGACGCGTCCGGGGTTCCGGACGTCTACGAGCAGGACGATCCGGAGTACCACCTGCGGATGGCCGCTCTCTACGAAAAGAAGGCGGCCGAGCACCGCCGCCTTGCCCAACTGGCGGGGGCAGCGAGCAGCAAGCCGGACAGTCCGGCATGATCTGACATCGGATGTGTTGAACAGGAGAGGGAGTCAGGGATGAGCGACCCCGGCAATTACGCGGGCAGCGCCGACCGCAGTCTCGGCCAGCTGGTCGCCTCGGCGACGGCCGAACTGTCGGCGCTGGTGCACGACGAGATTGCCCTGGCCAAGGCCGAAGTGCGACAGGACGCCAAGCGCGGCGCCATCGGCAGCGCGGCGTTCATCGTCACGGGCGTGCTGCTTCTGTTCGCGATCCCGGTGCTGAGCTTCGCGGCCGCGTACGGAATCCACAACCTGGGGCTGGGGCTCGCCTGGTCGTTCCTGATCGTGGGCGGTGCGTTCATCCTGCTGGGGATCCTGCTCGCGCTGTTCGGCTACGCCAAGTTCAAGAAGGTCAAGCCGCCGGAGAAGTCCATCGCCTCGGCCAAGCAGACCGCCGCCGTCCTACAGGGCGTCAAGCCGCACCCGCGTGCGAGCGTCGGTGCGGACGCGATTCTGCCGATCGGCGGCAGCACACTTGCGGACAAGGCCATCGAGAACCGTCCGGTCCAGGACAAGGCATCTGTTGTGGCACGCTCATCCACATGACGGTCCCCGATTCCAGCGCATTTCGCCCGGTGGGCCCGGAAGGCCGGGCGGCGGGTCACGAGAAGAAGGCCGGCCCGGAGGGCTCCACCGCCCCGGCCCCGTCCGCCGCGGCCCCCGTAGGTCCGCCGGTCCCCGTAGGCGGCCCCGTCCGCCTCGACGGACCCTGGACCCATCGGGACGTCGCGGCCAACGGCGCGCGCTTCCACATCGCTGAAATGGGTGAAGGACCCCTGGTCCTGCTCCTGCACGGCTTTCCGCAGTTCTGGTGGACCTGGCGCCACCAGCTTCCGGCACTCGCCGACGCGGGCTTCCGCGCCGTGGCGATGGACCTGCGCGGAGTGGGCGGCAGCGACCGGACACCACGCGGTTACGACCCCGCCAACCTGGCGCTCGACATCACCGGTGTCATCCGCTCGCTCGGCGAGCCGGACGCCGCCCTGGTCGGCCACGACATGGGCGGCTACCTGGCCTGGACAGCCGCCGTGATGCGCCCGAAGCTGGTACGCCGCCTGGTGGTCTCCTCGATGCCGCACCCGCGCCGGTGGCGCTCCTCGATGCTCTCCGACTTCGCCCAGTCCCGCGCGGGCTCGTACATCTGGGGCTTCCAGCGGCCGTGGGTACCGGAGCGTCAGCTCGTCGCCGACGACGCCGCGTTGGTGGGGCGACTGATCCACGAGTGGGCAGGTCCCGGTACGGCGGAGTTCCCGGACGACACGGCGGTGGACGTCTACCGGCGCGCCATGTCCATCCCGTCGACCGCGCACTGCTCCGTCGAGCCGTACCGCTGGATGGTGCGTTCGCTGGCACGCCCGGACGGCATCCAGTTCAACCGGCGCATGAAGCGGCCGGTGCGGGTGCCGACGCTGCATCTGCACGGTTCACTCGATCCGGCGATCCGCACACGGAGTTCGGCGGGGTCCGGCGAGTACGTCGAGGCACCGTACCGGTGGCGACTTTTCGACGGTCTGGGCCACTTCCCCCACGAGGAGGATCCGGCCGGATTCTCGGCCGAACTCATCAACTGGCTCAAGGATTCCGAGCCCGACCGCTGACCGACGCGTACACGCGTCCGACGAACAGCCACTTGCCTACCGCATAGGCCAATTGGCTGGCAGATGGGCGATTACCGACCATGCGTCACGGGCAGACGTCCGGGTATGGGCTGGACGCACGACTTCGGTGACGCAGCACGCAATCGTCGCTCGACCGCTACGGCGGCACCGAGCATTCATGAGGGGGGCGGCCTTCGGGGCCGGGTGCACACTATGCATGTTCTGCATGATCCCCGGCTCGGCATTCCGCGCATCCTCCGCCGCCGCGCCCGCTGGGTATCGGCGCGGCTGCGCCATCCACGGCAATGACCCGCGGCCGCCCACCGGCCGACCGCGCCACCACCCTCACGGAAGAACGCGCCTAGAGCGCGCACCCCTGGCTGTCCACCTGCTGGTTGGCGGCACGGCCCTGGGCGATGTCCTGTCTGATCTCATCGGCCGTGAGGGCGTAACCGGTGTCGGGGTCGTCGAGCGATTTGGCGAAGACGACTCCGTACACCTTGCCGTCGGGTGTCAGCAGCGGGCCGCCGGAGTTGCCCTGACGGACCGTCGTGAAGAGTGAGTAGACATCGCGGCGGACGGTGCCGCGGTGGTAGATGTCGGGCCCGTTCGCATCGATGCGGGCCCGGACGCGCGCGGCTCGTACGTCGTACGAGCCGTTCTCCGGGAACCCCGCGACGATCGCACTGTTCCCGGTCGCGGCGTCGTGGTCGGTGTCGGTGAACCGCAGGGGCTTCGCGTCAAGGTCCGGCACGTCGAGTACGGCGATGTCGCGCTGCCAGTCGTAGAGGACGACCTTCGCGTCGTACAGCCGCCCCTGGCCGCCGATCTGCACGGTCGGCTCGTCGACGCCGCCGACGACGTGAGCGTTGGTCATCACCCGGCGGTCGGAGAAGACGAATCCGGTGCCTTCGAGGACCTTGCCGCAACTCGGGGCCGTACCGACGACCTTGACGATCGACTCCTTGGCGCGCGCCGCGACGGGGCTGCCCACCAGGGCCGGGTCGGGGGCCCTGACCTCGGTGATGGGCTCGTTGGCGAACGGGCTGAAGACCTGCGGGAAGCCGTTCTGCGCGAGGACGGAGGAGAAGTCCGTGAACCAGGTGGAGGCCTGGGGCGGCAGTACCCGCGAGATGCCCAGCAGGACCGAGGAGCTGCGGACCTCCTTGCCGAGCGTCGGCAGCGACGTACCGGCCAGCGCGGAGCCGATCAGCCAGGACACCAGCAGCATCGCGACGACGTTGACGAGGGCCCCGCCGGTCGCGTCGACGGCGCGCGCGGGCGACCACGTGATGTACCGGCGGAGTTTGTTCCCCAGGTGGGTGGTGAAGGCCTGGCCCACCGAGGCGCACACGATCACGATGACGACCGCGACGATGGCCGCGGTCGACGAGACCTCGGAGCCGTCCGTCACCTGGTCCCACAAAATGGGCAGCAGGTACACGGCGACGAGACCGCCGCCCAGGAACCCGATCACCGACAGGATGCCGACGACGAACCCCTGGCGGTAACCGATGACCGCGAACCACACGGCGGCGGCCAGCAGCAGGATGTCCAGCACGTTCACCGTCTATTGCCTCGCAGATTCGTCACCGGGCCCGTACGTCTCCCCGTGGCCGGGAAGGCCCGGAGCAGCGGAGCACGGGAGTCAGCCTGTCATGCGCGCCAGTCGAGCGGCACCTGCTTGGCCCTGTCCCAGGGGCGCTCCCAGCCCGCGAAGTGCAGAATCCGGTCGATCACCCCTGCCGTGAACCCCCATACGAGTGCGGATTCGACCAGAAATGCCGGGCCGCGATGGCCGCTGGGGTGGTGTGTGGTCACCCGGTTGGCCGGATCCGTGAGATCGGCCACGGGGACGGTGAACACCCGGGCGGTCTCGGCGGGATCCACGACCCCGACCGGGCTGGGCGAACGCCACCAGCCGAGGACGGGCGTCACCACGAAGCTGCTCACGGGGATGTAGAGCCGGGGCAGCACCCCGAAGAGCTGCACCCCGCGCGGGTCGAGGCCGGTCTCCTCCTCGGCTTCGCGCAGCGCGGCCCGGAGCGGGCCCGTCGTCTCCTGGTCGCCGTCGGCCGGGTCCAGGGAACCGCCGGGGAAGGAGGGCTGGCCGGGATGGGACCGCAGGCTTCCGGCACGCTCCATCAGGAGCAGCTCAGGCCCGCGTGCGCCCTCGCCGAAGAGGACGAGCACGGCGGACTGCCGCCCGGCACCGCTCTCGGGCGGCAGGAAGCGGCTGAGCTGCTGCGGCTCGATGGTCCGCGCCGCTCGGGCGACGGGCTCCAGCCACTGGGGCAGCCCTTCGGTCGTGACCTCGATCGCGGCGTCGGCCGGGGCATCGCTCGCTGCGTCCCTCGATGCCTGGACCGCAGCATGGTCCGCGGTGCTCTGTCCGCCCTTTGCGGAGCTGCGTGACGTGTCTGCGGTGTTGCGTGACGCGTCCGTGCTGTGTTCATGCGTCTTCATAGGCACCCCTCGTTTCACAACGCCTGTCCTCACGCATTTCGTTCCGGCGCGGCTCGCCGTGTCAGCCGGCGCCGAGCGCGGGGGCGGGTTTGCCCGGGTAGTCCGGCGGCGGCTTCAGCCGCTGGCCCGGCTGGCCCCCCATCTCGTACTTCAACAGCTTCCTGGCCTTCTCGGGGTCCGTCTCGCCCTCCCCGTACGCAGGACAGAGCGGGGCGACCGGGCAGGCGCCGCAGGCCGGCTTCCGGGCATGGCAGACGCGGCGGCCGTGGAAGACGACGCGGTGCGAGAGCATCGTCCACTCGCTCTTGGGGAAGATCGCGGCGATGTCCGCCTCTACCTTCACCGGGTCCTCCTGGTCGGTCCACTTCCAGCGGCGGACCAGTCGGCCGAAGTGCGTGTCGACCGTGATGCCCGGAACACCGAAGGCGTTGCCGAGGACGACGTTGGCGGTCTTGCGGCCGACCCCGGGCAGCGTCACGAGATCTTCCAGGTGCCCCGGCACCTCGCCGCCGAAACGGTCCCGGAGGGCGGTGGAGAGACCTATGAGCGCCTTGGTCTTCGCCCGGAAGAAGCCGGTCGGCCGAATGATCTCTTCCATTTCCTCCGGGACGGCCATCGCCATGTCCTCCGGAGTCGGGTACTTCGCGAACAGCGCCGGCGTCGTCTGGTTCACCCGGAGGTCCGTCGTCTGCGCCGACAGCACGGTGGCCACCAGCAGCTCGAACGGCGTCTCGAAGTCCAGCTCCGGATGCGCGTAGGGATACGTGTCCGCCAGAACGCGGTTGATCTTCCGCGCCCGCCGCACCATCGCCAGGCGCGACTCCGGTTTGCTCGGCTTCGCAGCCGCCTTCACCGCCGGTTCGACCGCGGACTTCCGGACCTTGCTCTCTGCCATGCACGAAGGCTACGCCGAAGGGGCGAACCCACGGGGCCGGTTCCTGCCCCGGTCACGATGTCGGCGTTTTTCCCTCCGCGGCCGCTGGACGAAGGCCCCGGAGGCCACCGGAAGCCCCCGGCAGGCACGTGCCAGGACGCCTGCCCTGGGCCGGGGTATGGAGGGTGAGAGCGAGGGGGTGGCGCCGTCCGCCGAACAGGACAAGGAAGCGGATCGAGCCGGCCACGCTTCAGTGCTGGTGATCCCCGTCGTGCTCCGGCGCCGGGGACACGGATGCCGAAGCGGCCGGGGTGGCCGCGTCCATCGGGCCATCGGCCGCGGTGACCGTGAAGGCTGCGGTACGGACCACACCCCCGTGCCGGAAGTCCAGGAAGAGGCGGTAGCCACCCCGGCTCGGCGCGGTGGTGGTGAAGGAGATGTCCGGGCCCGGGGCGGTGCCGGCGTCCCCCGGCTCACCGTCGGGGTGGACGTGCAGATAGGCGAGGTCGCCGGCACGAAGGGCGACCAGATGGCCGTACGCGCCGAGGTAGGGCTGGAGATCGGTGACGGGCCTGCCGTCCTTGGCGACGGCGAGGCCGAGCCGCGTGGACCGGCCGGGGACGAGGTCGCCGGTCAGGGTGACGCGGTAGCCGTCGACGGTGACGGTCCGTCCGGTCGTGGCCGGTGGTACGGGACGCAGGTCACCGGCGGCGTGCAGGTCGGCACCGAGGGTGAGGCCCTGCGAGGTGCCGGCCGGGGTGAAGTCGGCGAAGACGCGGTATGCGCCGGCGGCGGGCAGGGCTGCGGTGGTCCGCCAGGTGCCGTCGGTGGAACGGGTGGGATGCAGGTGCTGAAAGGTGGAGAGGTCGCGCGGGGCGACGATGAGGTGCAACTCCTTGCCGTGCGCCGTCCGGTAATCGGTGACGGGATCGCCGTTCGCTCCGAGTATCCGGAAGCGCAGATCCACGGGGGCGCCCGCGGTGACGTAGGAGTCGCCGAGGCTGAGCGTGTAGCCGCGTTCGGAGATCTGCAGCCCGCCGGGCAGGTGGCCGGCACCGCCCGTCGCACCGTCGCCGTCGCCAGGGGACGCCGCAACCGAGGGCGGGGCGGTGGAGGCATGCCCCGCATGGGCGGCGGTGGACGGCTTCGGTGACGTGTCGTCGGTGGCGTGGCCGATGCCGTACGAAGCGCCGAAGACGGTGGCGAGGCCTGCGGTGAAGGCGGTGATCTTCAGGGCAGAGTTCATGGCGGGCTCCTCAACGGATCGGGCAGCGGAAAGTCCGGGCAAGTCACGCGTGTTCGCACCCATTCATGCGGATTCACGTCGCTGACAGCTGGAGGCCTGCGTGACTCCGACGACGACCCGGCTTGGCCGATGCCGGAGCCTTGTCACACACACTAAATACCCCCCAGGGGTATGTAGTCAACCCGCATTTCGGTACTGGAGGGGGGTATGCAGAGCAGAGTCGCCCAGACAGCCCCGATCGACCCGCCCTCGACCTTTCGGCCACGAGGCGGCCACTTCGCGCCCGACAGCCACGGCCCCGCACCACACTCGCCCCGACGGGCCATTTGTCGCATTTTCCCCACCCTGGCAACCCTGTTCGCCCACAGCGGAATCCTCGTCGGCTGTCACCCCGTCAGCCCCCTCGGCCTGCGCTCTCACCGGCATTCCGCTCACCCGGCCGGCCCAGCGCCGACCCCCGCCATCCACCCCGTTCAGCGGCGATCCACCCCCAATCGGCCCCCTGCCGTACGGTCCGGCACGCGCGTGCGTCAAACTGGTTTGTGATTGATCGCACTGTTTTACCGTCCGGCATGATGGGGACCACGGTTCCCTGAACAGGCCGACAAGGAGAGAACTCGTGGACGACGTTCTGCGGCGCGCCCCGCTTTTCGCGGCGCTCGATGACGAGCAGGCCGCGGAGCTCCGCGCCTCGATGAGTGAGGTGACCCTCGCGCGCGGCGACGCGCTGTTCCACGAGGGTGACCCGGGTGACCGCCTCTATGTGGTCACCGAGGGCAAGGTGAAGCTCCACCGCACCTCCCCCGACGGGCGCGAGAACATGCTGGCGGTCCTCGGCCCCGGTGAACTGATCGGTGAGCTGTCGCTCTTCGACCCGGGCCCGCGCACCGCCACCGCGACCGCGCTGACCGAGGTCAAGCTCCTCGGCCTCGGCCACGGCGACCTCCAGCCCTGGCTGAACGTCCGCCCCGAGGTGGCCACGGCACTGCTGCGCGCCGTTGCCCGGCGCCTGCGCAAGACCAACGACCAGATGTCCGACCTGGTCTTCTCCGACGTGCCGGGCCGTGTCGCCCGCGCCCTCCTCGACCTGTCGCGCCGCTTCGGCGTCCAGTCGGAGGAAGGCATCCACGTCGTGCACGACCTGACGCAGGAAGAGCTGGCCCAGCTGGTCGGCGCCTCCCGTGAGACGGTCAACAAGGCCCTCGCCGACTTCGCCGGCCGCGGCTGGCTGCGGCTGGAAGCCCGTGCGGTGATCCTGCTGGACGTGGAGCGGCTGGCCAAGCGGTCCCGCTGACCCGTCGTCGTACGCAACGCCCGAGGGGCCCCACCGAGACCGGCGGGGCCCCTCGCGTACGTGTCCGGGGGCGCCCGGGTGTCCCCCTGACACCGGCGGCGACCCGCCTACGTATCCGGTGCGGGCCCGTCAGATCAGTCCGTGCTCCCGCAGATACTCCAGCTGCGCCCGCACCGACAGCTCCGCCGCAGGCCACAGGGACCGGTCCACGTCCGCGTACACATGCGCCACCACCTGCGACGACGTCAGGTGGCCGGCCTCCACGGCCGTCTCCACCTGGGCCAAGCGGTGGGCGCGGTGCGCCAGGTAGAACTCGACCGCGCCCTGCGCGTCGTCCAGCACCGGGCCATGGCCGGGCAGCACCGTGTCCACCCCGTCGTCGACCGTCAGCGAGCGCAGCCGTCGCAGCGAGTCGAGGTAGTCTCCCAGCCGCCCGTCCGGGTGCGCCACCAGCGTCGTCCCGCGCCCCAGGATCGTGTCCCCCGTCAGCACCGCGCGGTCCGCGGGCAGGTGGAAGGAGAGCGAGTCCGCGGTGTGGCCCGGGGTCGGCACCACGTACATCTCCAGCCCCCCGGTCGTGATCACGTCGCCGGTGCCCAGGCCCTCGTCACCGAGGCGGAGCTCCGGATCCAGCGCCCGCACCTTCGTACGCGTCAGCTCGGCGAACCGGGCCGCGCCTTCCGCGTGGTCGGGGTGCCCGTGGGTGAGGAGCGTGAGCGCGATCCGGCGGCCCGCCCGCCCGGCCGTGTCGATGACGGCCCGCAGGTGGGCGTCGTCCAGCGGGCCCGGGTCGATGACCACCGCCAGGTCCGAGTCGGGCTCGGCGACGATCCAGGTGTTGGTGCCGTCCAGCGTCATCGCTGACGCGTTCGGCGCCAGGACGTTGACCGCACGGGTCGTGGCGGGGCCGGACAGCACCCCGCCGCGCGGCTGTCCGGGCAGCGCGGCCGCGTCGCTCATGCCGCCCCACCGTCCGCACCGGCCGCGCCGCCCGCCGGGATGTGTTTGGTGAACTCCTCGTGCCCCGGCCAGCTCAGCACCAGCTCGTCACCCTCCAGACGGGCCTGTGCGAGCACCGGGGCGAGGTTCTGGCCCGATGCCGCCTCCAGCGCCTGCGCGGCGGTGGTGTACGGCCTGAGCGCACGCAGCGTCGAGACCGTGGGCGGCATCATCAGCAGCTCACCCCGGTCGTACCCCTCGGCCGCCTCGCCCGGCGCGATCCACACCGTCCGGTCGGCCTCCGTCGAGGCGTTGCGGGTGCGCTGGCCGGCCGGCAGCGCGGCGACGAAGAACCAGGTGTCGTAGCGGCGCGGTTCGAACTCCGGAGTGATCCAGCGTGCCCACGCGCCCAGCAGGTCCGAGCGCAGCACCAGCCCGCGACGGTCCAGGAACTCCGCGAACGAGAGCTCCCGCGCGACGAGCGCCTCGCGGTCGGCCTCCCAGTCCTCGCCGGTGGTGTCCGTGACGACCGTGCCCGCGGTCGGACCGGCGAGCAGCACGCCCGCCTCCTCGTACGTCTCGCGCACGGCGGCGCAGACGATCGCCTGCGCCTCGGCCGGGGTCCCGACACCGAGCCGCCGCGCCCAGCTCTCCAGCGCGGGCCCGGCCCAGCCGACGAGCCGGTCGTCGTCGCGCGGGTCGACCCCGCCACCCGGATAGGCGTACGCCCCTCCGGCAAAGGCCATCGAGGTGCGCCGGCGCAGCATGTGGACCGTTGGCCCGTCCCCGGTCCCCGTGGCGGCGTCCCGGAGCAGCATCACGGTGGCGGCGCGCCTGGGGGTGGCTGCCGTCAGTTCACCTGTGGCGAGGGCCCGGATCCGGTCGGGCCATTCCGGGGGGTACCACTGACCATTGGACATGGCCGGAGGCTATCCGGAACCGCGCCGATGTTCGAGTGGCGCGGTGATCCGTACATGCCCTGTACACAGACGATCCCGCCCGGTCGTCACGACCGGACGGGATCACTGCTCAGCCGGTGTCCCCACCGGCAGCGGTACGACTTCGGCTCAGGCTCCGGTCAGCTCGACCTGGACCTCGACCTCGACCGGCGCGTCCAGGGGCAGCACCGCGACGCCCACGGCGCTGCGGGCGTGCACGCCCTTGTCACCGAGCACCGCGCCGAGCAGTTCGCTCGCGCCGTTGATCACGGCCGGCTGGCCGGTGAAGTCCGTGGCGGAGGCGACGAAGCCGACGACCTTCACGACGCGTGCGATCCGGTCCAGGTCGCCCGCGACCGACTTCACGGCGGCCAGCGCGTTGAGCGCGCAGGTCTTCGCCAGCTCCTTCGCCTCGTCGGGCGTGACCTCCGCGCCGACCTTGCCGGTGACGGCGAGCTTGCCGTCCACCATCGGCAGCTGGCCCGAGGTGTACACGTACACCCCGGAACGGACGGCCGGCTGGTACGAGGCGAGCGGCGGCACGACGTCCGGCAGGGCAAGACCGAGTTCGGCGAGCTTCGCCTCGACGGCGCCCGCCACTACTGCTTCTCCCGCTTCAGGTAGGCCACGAGCTGCTCGGGGTTGTTCGGGCCCGGAACGACCTGGACCAGCTCCCAGCCGTCCTCGCCCCAGGTGTCCAGAATCTGCTTGGTCGCGTGCACGAGAAGGGGCACAGTCGCGTATTCCCACTTGGTCATGGCCCGACTGTAATGCCTGAGTAATCCAAGGGACGCGCAGCCTCGTGCGTAGCCCGGGGCGCGACTGGTTAGGCTCGAATACGTGAGCAGGTTCCAGGTCGTCAGCGGCAAGGGCGGTACCGGTAAGACCACGGTCGCCGCCGCCCTCGCGCTCGCCCTCGCGACCGAGGGCAGGCGCACCCTCCTCGTCGAGGTCGAGGGCAGACAGGGCATCGCCCAGCTCTTCGAGGCGGAGTCCCTCCCCTACGAAGAGCGCAAGATCGCCGTCGCACCGGGCGGCGGAGAGGTGTACGCGCTGGCGATCGACGCCGAGCGCGCCCTCCTCGACTACCTCCAGATGTTCTACAAACTCGGCAGCGCGGGCCGGGCACTGAAGAAGCTCGGCGCGATCGACTTCGCCACCACCATCGCGCCCGGCGTCCGGGACGTCCTGTTGACGGGCAAGGCGTGCGAGGCGGTGCGCCGCAAGGACAAGCGGAATCGGTTCGTCTACGACTACGTGATCATGGATGCCCCGCCGACCGGCCGCATCACCCGCTTCCTCAACGTGAACGACGAGGTGGCGGGGCTGGCCAGGATCGGCCCGATACACAACCAGGCGCAGGCCGTGATGCGGGTACTGAAGTCCCCCGAGACGGCGGTGCATCTGGTGACCCTCCTGGAGGAGATGCCGGTCCAGGAGACCGCCGACGGCATCGCGGAGCTGCGGGCCGCCGAACTGCCGGTGGGCCGGGTCATCGTGAACATGGTGCGCCCGCACCTGCTGGACGAGGACGCGCTGCGCACGGCCGCGGGCGGGCGGCGCAAGGAGATCGCCAAGACGCTCACCAGGGCGGGGGTGACCGGTTCCGCGGGGCTCGTGCGTCCCCTGGTCGAGCAGGCGGCCGAGCACGCCCAGCGGGTCGAGCTGGAGCGGGAGCAGCGCGCCGTGCTGGCGGGGCTCGGACTGGCGGGGTACGAACTCCCGCTGATCGGCGAGGGCGTGGACCCGGCCGGGCTGTACGAGCTGGCGGAGGAGCTGCGCAAGCAGGGCGTGGGCGAAGGGGCGGCGGAACAAGGGGTGGGTTCATGACATCGAACACCGGCGCGGCCACGGGCACCGGGACGGAGACGGACGCCGGTACGGACGCGGACAGCGGCACGGACGCCGGTACGGCCCGGGCTCCGGCCACGGCCCCCGCCCTGGACACCGACGCCCTGCTCGACGACCGCGACATCCGGATCGTCGTGTGCTGCGGTTCGGGTGGCGTCGGCAAGACGACGACCGCGGCGGCCCTCGGCGTACGCGCGGCCGAGCGCGGCCGCAAGGTGGTCGTCCTCACCATCGACCCTGCGCGCAGGCTCGCCCAGTCCATGGGCATCGACTCCCTGGACAACATCCCCCGCCGGGTGAAGGGCATCGAAACGCGGGGCGCCGGCGAGCTGCACGCGATGATGCTCGACATGAAGCGGACCTTCGACGAGATCGTCGAGGCGCACGCGGACGGGGAGAGGGCCCGGGCGATCCTGGAGAACCCCTTCTACCAGTCCCTGTCGGCCGGTTTCGCGGGCACGCAGGAGTACATGGCGATGGAGAAGCTCGGTCAGCTCCGGGCGCGCGACGAGTGGGACCTCATCGTCGTGGACACCCCGCCGTCGCGGTCCGCGCTGGATTTCCTGGACGCACCGAAACGGCTCGGCTCCTTCCTGGACGGGAAGTTCATCAAGCTGCTCATGGCCCCGGCGAAAATGGGCGGCCGGGCCGGAATGAAGTTCCTCAACGTGGGCATGTCGATGATGACCGGGACGCTGGGCAAGCTGCTCGGCGGCCAGTTCCTGCGGGACGTCCAGACGTTCGTCGCCGCGATGGACACCATGTTCGGCGGATTCCGCACCCGCGCCGATGCCACGTACAAGCTTCTCCAGGCACCCGGCACGGCGTTTCTCGTCGTCGCGACCCCGGAGCGGGACGCGCTCCGCGAAGCGGCGTACTTCGTCGAGCGGCTGGCCGCGGAGGACATGCCGCTCGCCGGCCTGGTGCTCAACCGGGTCCACGGCAGTGACGCCGCCCGGCTCTCCGCGGAGCGCGCGCTGGCCGCCGCAGAAAATCTTGATGCCGACGGCATTGTGGATCAGGGGGCCGGGAAGGCTGGACTTCGTGAGCCCGCCGAATCCCCCGCGGCCGGTTCCGCACCGACCCCGGACCCCGCAGGAGCCGCCACCCCCGAACCGGCCGAGCACGCCTCGGAGCACGAGCCCGCCGACGTCCCGGAGCTGGATGCCGACGCCCGTACCAACGCCGAGATGGACCCGGCGACCACAGAACCCGCGACCACACCCCCGGTGACCGTCGAACAGCTGACGGCCGGTCTGTTGCGTCTGCACGCCGAGCGGATGCAGGTGGTCGCGCGCGAACAGCGCACACGCGACCGCTTCACCGCACTGCACCCCGAGGTGGCCGTGACCGCGGTGGCCGCGCTGCCCGGAGATGTCCATGACCTCGCAGGGCTGCGAGCCATCGGGGACCGGCTCGCGGCCGGTTCTGCCTCGGCCGGAGTCGCGTAGTCTCCCCGTCGTCCGTCCTGCCGCCCGGGCTACCCCACGGCGGCGAATGTCTCGTGCAGTTCGTCGTCCTCCAGCCCGATCGCCACGGGCAGGATGCCCGTGGACCGCTCGTACTCGCTGCGCGCCGTCTCCAGCAGCCGGCGCCAGGACGTGACCGTCGGGCGGCGGCGCAGCAGTGCGCGGCGCTCCCGCTCGGTCATTCCACCCCACACGCCGAATTCGACGCGGTTGTCGAGCGCGTCGGCAAGGCACTCGGTCCGCACCGGGCATCCGGTGCACACCGCCTTGGCCCTGTTCTGCGCTGCCCCTTGTACGAACAGTTCATCCGGATCGGTAGTGCGGCAGGCTGCCTGCGCACTCCAGTCGGTTACCCAGCCCATCCCGGCGCCGTCCTCTCCCGAATCGAGGCTCCCCCACGGCGGTAGCGGCATATTCACCGCTGCCAGTTGAGGACGTTACGGAAGGTGGCGACAGCACAACACCCCCTTCGGGCCCAATCTTGAATGGCCCGAACGGACTATGCGTATGCGGCAGATCACCCAGGGGAGTGAGGTGAGGACATGCGCGACTATCCCGCCGGAATCGGGACAGACCACCTGAGTCATAACGGACGGTCGATGACACACGAGGCGATTTCGTGAGCGCCTGAACTCGTGGCCGGGTCATGCACAGGGTCATGCAGGGGGGTTGATACAAAACCGGACTGCTGTGACAGTTGAGAGCAGCTTAGGCCAAGGCATATACGTGTGTCCGGCGAATGAGAACGTAGGCTGCCCCCATGCCAAAGAAGCGCTCGGGCGGGGGTCTCACGACGACCCAGCAGGCCGCCAAGTTCCTCGGTGTCGCCGCACTCTCCGGAGTGGTCCTGGCGGGCATCGCGCTGCCGGCCGCCGGAGCACTGGGTCTCGCCGCCAAGGGAACGGTCGACGGGTTCGACGAAATCCCGGCCAATCTGAAGACTCCGCCGCTGAGCCAGCGCACCACGATCCTGGACAACCAGGGCGGCCAGATCGCCACGGTGTACTCACGGGACCGCACCGTCGTGCCACTGACGAAGATCTCCCCGTACATGCAGAAGGCGATCATCGCGATCGAGGACGCCCGCTTCTACGAGCACGGTGCCGTCGACCTCAAGGGCATCCTGCGCGCGATGAACCGCAACGTACAGGCGGGCGGGACCGCGCAGGGCGCGTCGACCCTCACCCAGCAGTACGTGAAGAACGTCTTCGTCGAGGAGGCCGGTGACGACCCGACCAAGGTCGCCCAGGCCACCCAGCAGACGCTGGGCCGCAAGGTCCAGGAGCTGAAGTACGCGATCCAGGTCGAGGAAGAGCTCGGCAAGAAGAAGATCCTGGAGAACTACCTCAACATCACGTTCTTCGGCCAGCAGGCGTACGGCGTCGAGGCGGCCTCCCAGCGCTACTTCTCCAAGTCGGCGAAGGACCTGAAGCTGGAGGAGGCCGCGATGCTGGCCGGCATCGTGCAGTCGCCCAGCCGCTACGACCCCGTCAACGACAAGGAAGAGGCGACCAAGCGTCGCAACACCGTCATCCAGCGGATGGCGGACGTCGGGGACATCTCGCCGGAGGAGGCCACCAAGGCCCAGGCGACCCCGATCAAGCTGAAGGTGAAGCGGCCGAAGAACGGCTGCATCACCGCGGTCAGCGGTTCCGGTTTCTTCTGCGACTACGTCCGTCAGATCGTCACGAACGACCCGGCCTTCGGCAAGACCGCGAAGGACCGCGCCAAGCTCTGGGCGACCGGCGGACTGACCATCAAGACGACCCTGGACCCGCGTTCCCAGGCCGCCTCCAACGAAGCAGCCACCTCCCGGGTCAACGAGGACGACAAGGTCGCGACCTCGGTCGTCCAGGTCCAGCCCGGCAGCGGCCAGATCCTCGCGATGGCCCAGTCCCGCCCCTACGGACTGGACGCCTCCAAGCACCAGACCGTGCTGAACCTCTCCGTCGACCACAAGATGGGCGGCAGCTACGCCGGCTTCCAGGTGGGATCGACCTTCAAGCCGATCACCGCGGCAGCGGCACTGGAGAAGGGGATCAGCCCGGCGCAGAGCTTCACCACGCCCCACGAGATCTCCCTGCCGGGCGAGAGTTTCCGCACCTGCGACAACCAGCCGGCGGACGACAAGCCGTGGGAAGTGGGGAACGAGCTCGAGTCGGAGAAGGGCATGTTCGACATGACCAGCGCGCTGGGCAAGTCGATCAACACCTACTTCGCGAAGCTGGAACAGAAGACCGGCCTGTGCGAGACGCTCGCGATGGCGAAGAAGGTCGGCTACATCCGCGGCGACAACAAGCCACTGTGGCAGGTCGCCAACACCACGCTCGGCGGCCAGGAGTCCACACCGCTGGCGATGGCCTCGGTGTACGCGACCTTCGCCAACCGGGGCACGTACTGCTCCCCGATCGCCCTCCTGTCGGTGACCAAGCCGGACGGCAAGCAGATGGCCGTACCGAAGTCGAAGTGCGACAGCGCCATGAGCGAGCACACGGCCGACAGCATCAACCAGATGCTCAAGGGCGTCATCGCGGACGGCACCGGACAGCAGGCCGGCCTCAGCGACCGTGACAACGCGGGCAAGACCGGTACGACCGACGAGCGCATCAACGCCTGGTTCGTCGGCTACACGCCCAACCTCTCCACGGCGGTGTGGGTCGGCAGTGACGGTGCCCATCAGATCCCGATGAGCGACATCACCATCGGCGGGCAGTACTACGAGGACGTCTGCGGTGGCTGTCTGCCCGGTCCGATCTGGAAAACGGCGATGACCGGCGCCCTGAACGCCTCCGAGACCCCGGCGTTCACCCCGGTCGACGTACCGCGGGCAAAGCCGAAGGTGGACAAGGACAAGGACAAGAAGGACAAGAAGAAGCCGGGCGAGGGCGACGACAAGCCCGGCGACGACGACCCCTTCCCCGGCATCAGCATCCCGCCGAACCTGATCGGCGGAAACGACGGCGACGGCCGTGGTCAGAACGGCCCCTGACCCGGCCGGACCCGGCGTACGTCGGACATGAAGGTGGGGCGCCCCCGGTCCGGGGGCGCCCCACCTTCATGTCCGCTGCGTGCTGCCCTTCGCGGCCTCAGCCCGCGAGGAGCTTCTTCACCGCGGCGGCCACCCGGCCACCCTCGGCGCGCCCCGTGACCTTCGGGTTCACGATCTTCATGACCGCACCCATCGCGCGCGGCCCCTCGGCCCCGGCGGACTTCGCCTCGTCGACGGCGGACGCCACAATCGCGGTCAGCTCGTCGTCACTCAACTGCTGCGGGAGGTAGGCGTCGAGGAGCTCGCCCTCCCTCTTCTCCCGCTCGGCCTGCTCGGTCCGGCCACCCTTGGCGAAGGCCTCGGCCGCCTCGCGGCGCTTCTTGGCCTCCTTGGCGATCACCTTCTGCACCTCGTCGTCGGAGAGTTCGCGGGCCGTCTTGCCGCCAACCTCCTCCTTGGTGATCGCGGTGAGGGTCAGCCGGAGCGTGGACGAGGTCAGCTCGTCGCGCGCCTTCATGGCCGTGGTGAGGTCTTCCTTGAGCTTGGACTTGAGCGTGGTCATGGGGTGATTGTGGCAGGTGCGGGGCGCCCACCGCCCATTGGTTTTCATGGGGGCACGCCCCGTCTGCGACGATGGGCGCATGCGCGCACGTTACGGAGTACCCCTGAAAATCACGGCGGTCACCGCCGCGGCCGGCGCCGCCGGTCTCGCCTACGCAGCCGGATTCGAGGCCCGCTCGTTCCGTCTGCGAAGGGTCACCATCCCGGTACTCCCGCACGGGGCACGCCCGTTGCGCGTGCTGCAGGTCTCCGACATCCACATGGTCAGCGGCCAGCGCAAGAAGCGCGCCTGGCTCCAGTCGCTGGCGGGCCTGCGCCCGGACTTCGTCGTGAACACCGGCGACAACCTCTCCGACCCGGAAGCCGTACCGGAGCTGCTCGACGCACTCGGACCGCTGATGGAGTACCCGGGTGTGTACGTCTTCGGCTCCAACGACTACTACGGCCCCACTTTCCGCAACCCGGCCCGCTACCTCTTCGAGAAGATCGCGGGCAAGCACGGGCTGAACGGGAACGCCCCGGCCGTCGGCGTCGTCCACCTCCCGTGGGAACCGATGCGCGACGCCTTCGACGACGCGGGATGGCTGAACCTGTCCAACACCCGCGGCCGTCTGAAGCTCGACGGCCTGGAGCTGGCCTTCACCGGCCTCGACGACCCGCACATCAAGCGCGATCGCTACGCGGAGGTCTCGGGCGGCCCCGAGACGGGGGCCGACCTCTCCATCGGCGTGGTCCACGCCCCGTACCTGCGCTCACTCGACGCCTTCACCGCGGACGGCTACCCGCTGATCCTGGCCGGCCACACCCATGGCGGCCAGGTGTGCATCCCCTTCTACGGAGCTCTGGTCACCAACTGCGACCTGGACACGGACCGGGTGAAGGGCCTCTCCAGCCACACGGCCGACGGCCACCGCGCCTACCTCCACGTCTCGGCCGGCTGCGGCGCCAACCGCTACACCCCGGTCCGCTTCGCCTGCCCCCCGGAGGCGACCCTGCTGACCTTGACGGCACGGGACGTCTGACCGACGACGCCCCCATCGGAGCGTCCACCGGTCCGCCCATCGGCCCGCTCACCGGTCCGCCCATCGGTAAAAAGCGGATTTCGTCTCCGGGCGCCGGTGGGCTAAAGTAATCGATGTCGCCGGGAGACCGGCGGCGATCGGGGTGTAGCGCAGCTTGGCAGCGCGCTTCGTTCGGGACGAAGAGGTCGTGGGTTCAAATCCCGCCACCCCGACAGCCGTAAGACCAGGTCAGGGGCCTGATCCACTTAGTGGATCAGGCCCCTGAGTGGTTTCCGGGGGCCATTCGGGGGGCCGCCTGCGACGTCCCGGTCCGTGCGGGACGTCGCCGAGCCTGCCGGTCTGCGGTTCTTCCTCGGCCGAGTGGCGGAGCCCGGTCTCGGCCAGGACCTGCCGGTCCACGGTCCCTCACGCATCGGGCGCGGTCCGCCGGGCGGAGTGCGCGAGGCGTGCGGCGAGGGCTTCGACGAGGCCGCGGAGTTCGTCCGGGCGTTCGATGACGAACGGCCGGTCCAGCGAGGCGAGTACGGCCGGGAGCCAGTCGAGCCGCTCCACGCGCAGGTCGACGCGGGCCCAGCGCTCGGCTTCCGCGCTCGCGTCGTCCGGGGGCGGCAGTTCCTCCACGATCGCGATGCCGGCGGGAAGCCGGGCGTGGATCTGCTCGGCCGTCCCCCGGACCCGCAGGGTCACCTCGTGCCGGTACGGAGCCGTGGCGAGCCCGGTCAGTACGCGCTGCGCGGGATCCGTTCCGGCAGGTGGCTCGAACGAGCCGGGCAGGGTCCTGACGCCGCCGATGCGGTCCAGGCGGAACGTCCGGTCCTCGCCGATCTCGGGATCCGCAGCCGCGACGTACCACCTCCCGGAGTGGGCGACGATCCCGTGCGGGTGCAGGGTGCGTTCGCTGCGACGGCCGTCGGCGCCGGTGTACCGGATCGAGATCGGCCGGTGGCGGGTCACCGCGTCGGCGATCGGGAGCAGCACCGCGGAGTCCGGGGGGTCCTCCTCGCCGGGCGGAGCCGTGAAGGCGAGGGTGGCGAGCACGGCGTCGAGCCCGGCTCTCAGCCGTTCGGGCAGCACGCGCCGGATCTTCGCCGCCGCCGTCTCACCGGCCGTGCCCATGGCCGTCGTCAGGCCGGACCGGCGGCCCGCCACCAGGCCGAGCAGTACGGCGAGCGCTTCGTCGTCGTTCAGCATGAGCGGGGGCATCCGGTAGCCGGGGGCGAGCCGGTAGCCGCCGTAGCGGCCCCGTACCGACTCGACGGGCACGTCGAGGTCGACGAGGTGGCCGGCATAGCGCCGCACGGTGCGTTCGTCGACGCCGAGCCGGTCGGCAAGTTCGGACACCGTGCGCAGGCCACCCGACTGCAGGAGCTCCAGCAGGGTGAGGACGCGGGCAATGGGGCGGGACATGACCGAAAGTATCCCCTTCATACCGGGCGGGTTCCGCCCGGTATACGTCATAGCGTGTGCTTCGGAAGCCCGTCAGCACCCAACGACCCCGGAGAAGACCATGGTTTTCGTCTCTGTACGCATCATCACGGGCGATGTCGCCCGCCTCGTCTCCTTCTACGAGCGCGCCACCGGCGTACGCGCCCAGTGGGCCACCGAGGACTTCGCCGAGCTCACGACCGCCTCGGGCGCCCTCGCGATCGGCAGCACCCGCACCGTCCCCCTCTTCGCGCCCGGCTCCGCCCGCCCGGCCGCGAACCACAGCGTCATCCTCGAGTTCCTCGTCGATGACGTGGACAGCGTGTACGAGAACCTGAGCGGCTTCGTGGAGGACTTCGTCAACGAGCCCACCACGATGCCCTGGGGAAACCGCGCGCTCCTCTTCCGTGACCCCGACGGCAATCTCGTCAACTTCTTCACTCCCGTCACGCCGGCCGCCATCGAGAAGTTCGCCCGCTGACCGCCCATTGATGCGCGCGCCCGGTGATGCGAAGGGAGCATCGACCGGGCTTGTGACTTTACTAAACCTTGACCTTAACTAAACCGTTCACTAGACAACGTTGTCACCACCCGTCAGAGTGTGCTCCGGGAGCGAAGCGAACCTGCTCCCTTCACGAAAGGGGTGGTGACGTGACGGTGTACGGAGCACTGGACATCGGCGGCACGAAGATCGCCGGAGCGCTCGTGGACGACGCGGGCACTCTGCTCGTACGCGCGCAGAGGCCCACACCCGCGCAGAAGTCCGCCGACGAGCTCATGGCGGCGGTGACATCGGTGCTCGACGAACTGGCCGTCCACCCCCTGTGGGACGAGCTGACCTGTCTCGGTATCGCCAGTGCGGGACCGGTCGACACCGCCGCGGGGACGGTCAGTCCGGTCAACATTCCCGCATGGCGGCGCTTTCCACTGACCCAGCAGGTGGCGGCGCACCCGCGTCTGCCCGCGGGACTGCGGCCCGTGCTGGTCGGGGACGCGGTGGCCATGACCGCCGCGGAACACTGGCTGGGTGCCGCGCGGGGGTGCGAGAACGCGCTGTGCATGGTGGTGTCCACCGGGGTGGGCGGCGGCCTGGTACTCGACGGCCGCCTGCACACCGGCCGAACGGGGAACGCGGGTCACATCGGACACATCACCGTGGATCTGGACGGTTCGCTGTGCCCGTGCGGGGCTCCCGGCTGCGTCGAGGGCTTCGCCAGCGGTACGGCCATCGCCGCGCACGCCCGGGCGGCCGGGTGGCGCGCGCCGGCCGGGGTGGCCCCCACCGCGGCAGCGGTCGCGGAGGCCGCGCGGGCGGGGGACCCCCATGCGCTGAGGGCCTACGAGCGGGCCGCCCAGGCACTCGCGGCGGCCATCGCGGCGACGGCGGCTCTCGTCGAGCTCGATCTCGTGGTGATCGGCGGCGGTGTGGCGCAGGCCGGTGACACGCTCTTCGTTCCCCTGCGACGACGCATGGCCGACTACGCCGTCCTCGACTTCACCCGCGGGCTGGCCGTCGTACCGGCGCTACTGGCTCTGGACGCCGGGCTCATCGGGGCGGCTGCCGTCGCCTCCTCGCGGCTCGGTGCTCCCGCGCTGGTGGCAGGACCACGCCCGTGACCCGTCTCCGCGTTCCGTAGTGCGGTCGCCGGCGTTCTGCCGGTCCGCCGCAATCCGCCCGCTCCGGGGCGGCCAAGGCTGTCGCCCTCTCCGGCCGGTTGGGCGGAGAGGGCGGCGTCTCGGGCTCAACTCCGGCCGGGCGCCCGCGCCGTCGAGCCGCGCGGGGTGAGCGACGGAGTCGGTACCTGTACGGAACCGGCGTGCCGGCCCTCTATGACGGCGAACAGCGTGCGGGCCACCTCAGCCCCGAAGCTGTGCACGTCGTGGCTCATCGCCGACAGGGTGGGATGCGTGATCCGGCACAGCTGCGAGTCGTCCCAGGCGAGCAGCGACACATCGTCGGGGACCACGAAGCCCATCTCGGCAGCGACCGCCGCTCCCGCCACGGCCATGATGTCGTTGTCGTAGACGATAGCCGTAGGCCGGCCGGCCGACATCAGGAGCGAGCGGGTGGCCCTGGCCCCTTCGCTTCCGTCGAAACCGGTCGCGATCTGGCGGCCCTCCTCGAGGCCCAGTTCCCGCATCGTGGCCGCGAAGGCAGCGGCCCGGATGGCGCTGTGCCCGAGACCGACCGGACCGCCGACGCGTGCGATGCGCCGGTGCCCGAGCGCCGCCAGATAGCGGACGGCCTCGGCCGCGGCCGTGGCGTCGTCGGTCCACACCGCGGGAAACGAACCGGTGAGGGACGGGTGCCCGACGGCCACCGCCGGCAGCCCGATGGACTGCAGCGACGGAACCCTCGGATCGTCCTCGTGGAAGTCGACCAGGATGGCGCCGGCGATCGTCTGGCTGCGCCACCAGGACTTGTACAGCTCGGTCTCCTCGTCGAGATCCCGCACCAGTCTCAGGAGCAGCGAGTACGACCGGTCGGCCAGCACGCTCTCGATGCCGGAGATGAAGTCCATGTAGAACGGTTCGAGTCCGAGCAGCCGGGCGGGGCGGCACAGGGCCAGTCCGATGATGTCGACCTTCTGGCTGGACAGGCTGCGCGCGGTCAGGTTCGGCGCCCAGCCCAGGTCCTTCGCGGCCTCGAAGATCCTCCGGCGGGTGGCGTCCGAGACACCCGGCTTCTGGTTGAACGCCAGCGAGACGGCTCCCTTGGACACGCCTGCCCGGGCGGCCACGTCCTTGATCGTCACACGTGCGGGACCGTTCACCTCGCGTCCGCGCAGAGAAGTGCCGTCCGCGCCCTCTTCGCCTCCACGGGACCGGAGCCGGTCACACGGAACCGGGCCCGCTCGCCCGGCAGCAGCCTTCGCGGGCCCTGATCGGCCGCGGCGTGCGGGTCCAGGCGATCGGCCCGAAGGAGGAGGTCTCTCAGCAGAGTGCGCGCGCTTACCACGACGTCGACTGTATCGCTGATGCCCGCCACTGCTTCCACCACGACGTCGTACTGCGGGCGTGAGGAGCGAAGTCCTCGGCCGGTACGGGCCGATGAAAGCGCCTCGTACCTCCAGCACCGCGTCCACGACGCATCGCCCGGGACGCGACCGAGTGGCGGCGACGCGAAGGAAGAAGCGGGCTCCCGGGCGCCTGCCCCTCCTGTGGTCCAGGCACCCGGGCCCTTCTCGGCAGGGCAGCGGGCATCCCGCGCCCATCGAGTCAGTCCGTCATGGCCGCGAACACGCCGGGCTCGTAGGAGCCTCCCTGGTTGTGCACGATCACGTTCATCCTGGTGGCCGCGTTGATCAGCGCGACCAGGCAGACCAGCGCGCCCACCTGGTCGTCGTCGAAGTGCTTGCGCACCCCGGCCCAGGTCTCGTCGGACACGCCGTGGTCGCCGAGCCGGGTGCCCTCCTCGGCGAGCGCCAGCGCGGCGCGCTCGGCCTCGGTGAACACGGTGGTGTGGCGCCAGGCGGCGACCAGGTTGAGCCTGAGCGCGGTTTCGCCGGCGGCCGCGGCCTCCTTGGCGTGGGCGTCGACGCACAATCCGCAGCCGGTGAGCTGACCGACCCGCAACTGCACCAGTTCCCGAAGGGACTTCGGCAGCGTCGACTGCTCCAGGGCCAGCGCTGTGGTGTAGAAGCGCTTGGCGACCTTGCTGGCGGTCGGGCTCTCGAAGAGGTTGAAACGAGCTTCCATGACGGCGTCCTCACTCCTGTGGATACGTGCCGCGGCACTGAACGAACACAAGATGCCGACGGCCCGCCTCCTGTGACGGCGCGTGGTCTGTGACGTGTCCCACCGGCCGTTGGTGTCACAGAACAGCGGTCGCCGGCGTCTCGTGTACGACGCAGCCGTGAGACGCAGCCGTACGCCGACGGGCAGGAGCCGAGGATGAGCGACCGGACGAAGGACACCGCAGGGCCGCAGGACCGTGGCAGCCGTAGGAACGACGTCACCGAGGCGTTCGTCGCCCACCGGAATCTGCTGTTCACCGTCGCGTACGAGATGCTCGGCTCGGCAGCCGACGCGGAGGACGTGCTCCAGGAGACCTGGCTGCGGTGGGCGGGCGTCGATCCCGGCATCGTGCGGGACCAACGGGCCTACCTCGTACGGATCACCACGCGCCAGGCGCTCGGTCATCTGCGCACGCTCGGCCGGCGCAAGGAGTCCTACGTCGGCCCCTGGCTGCCCGAGCCGTTGCTGACCGCGCCCGACGTGGCGGAGGACGTCGAGCTGGCCGACAGCGTCTCGATGGCGATGCTGCTCGTCCTGGAGACCCTCGCGCCGACCGAGCGGGCGGTGTTTGTCCTGCGCGAGGTGTTCGACGTCGCCTACGACGAGATCGCCGAGGCCGTCGGCAAGAGCCCCGCCGCGGTCCGCCAGATCGCCCACCGGGCCCGTGCCCACGTCGCCGCGCGCCGGCCGCGCGGGAGTGTCTCCGCCGCCGACGCCCGCCACACGGTCGAAGCATTCCGCCGGGCGGTCGAGACGGGCGACCTGCAACGGCTGCTCGACGTCCTGGCGCCCGACGTCGTCCTGCTGACCGATGGTGGCGGAGTCGTCCGGGCCGCCCTGGCACCTGTCGTGGGGGCGGAGGCGGTGGCCGGCGTGCTGTGCAGGATCGCCGCCACGACGACCTTGCAGCCGGCCCACGTCAACGGTGACCCGGCGCTGATCGTCCGGCTCGACGGCGAGATCGACACCGTCGTGGCGATGCGGGTCGACGAGGGCCTCATCACCGGGCTCTACGCCGTGCGCAACCCCGAGAAGCTGTCGCGCGTCGGGCGGGAGACCGCGGTCAGCCGCTGAGCCCGGGGCCTCTGCCGGCCCCTCCCCCGACGCACGACATGAGCGAACCGTCACACCCGCCGCCGACGACGGCTGCCGGGCCCGCGCTCCGGGGATACTGCCGGTGCGGTGTCCCGCGGTGCTCGTGGGGGCGGTGGCGGTTCGTGGGACTCCAGGGGTTCGCGACCGCGCCCTACGGCCGCGAACCAACGCAGAGGCGACGCGCCGGTACGGCCGTTCCCCCACGCACCGACGAAGAGAGCGACAGCGCTGTGCACCAGTACGAGAAGGACGGACCGGCCATCTATCGCCAGTCCTTCGCCACCATCCGGGCAGAGGCGGATCTGACGGGGCTGCCGGCCGACGTGAGCCAGGTAGCGGTCCGGATGATCCACGCCTGCGGCATGGTCGACCTCGTGCGCGACCTCGCCTTCACTCCGGACGTGGTGAGCCGGGCCCGTGCGGCGCTGCGCGGCGGGGCGCCAATCCTGTGCGACGTGGCGATGGTGGCCAGCGGCATCACCCGGCGGCGGCTGCCCGCGGACAACGAGGTGGTGTGCACCCTGTCCGACCCGGCCGTCCCCGGTCTCGCGGCGGAGCTGGGCACGACCCGCAGCGCCGCCGCGCTGGAGCTGTGGCGTGACCGGCTGGACGGTGCGGTCGTCGCCGTCGGAAACGCGCCCACCGCGCTGTTCCGGCTGCTCGAACTGATCGAGGCGGGGGCGCCGCGGCCCGCCGCCGTCATCGGCGTGCCGGTGGGTTTCGTCGGCGCCGCCGAGTCCAAGGACGCCCTGGCCGCGCACCCGTCGGGACTCGAGCACCTGATCGTGCGGGGCCGGCGGGGCGGCAGCGCGATGGCGGCTTCGGCGGTCAACGCCCTGGCGAGCGAGGAGGAGTGAGCCGACCGCACGTCAGTCCGGGTTGCCGCGGTGGGCGCGCAGCCAGGTGACGGCCTCTTCCGGTGTACCGGCCACCGCCACGCCTTCCGGGACCGGGGGCCGGCGCACCACGACCACCGGCAGCCGGGCCTCGCGGGCCGCGGCGAGTTTGGGGGCGGTGGCAGCGCCTCCGCTGTCCTTCGTGACGAGGACGTCGACGCGGTGGCGGCGGATCAGCTCGCGCTCGCCGTCGAGGGTGAACGGCCCCCGGTCCAGCAGCGTCTCCATCCGGGCGGGGTACGGCGGTTCGGGCGCGTCCACCGACCGCGACAGGAACCACAGGGCGTCCAGCCCCGCGAAGGCCGCAAGGCCGAGGCGCCCCGTCGTGAGGAACACGCGCCGGCCCAGGGCCGGGAGCACCGCCGCGGCCTCCTCCAGGGAGGCGACCGGGTGCCAGTCGTCGCCCGCGCCGGGCACCCAGCCGGGGCGGCGCAGAGCGAGGAGGGGAACATGGGCGGCAGCGGCACCGTCGGCCGCGTGGAAACTGATCCTCCCGGCGAAAGGATGGGTGACATCGATGAGCGCATCCACCCGGTGCGTACGCAGCCATGCGGCCAGGCCGTCCGCTCCGCCGAACCCACCGACGCGCACCTCACCGGGCGGCAGCGTCGGCCCGGCCACCCGGCCTGCCAGCGAACTGGTCACCCTGGCCCCCGCGGGCAGCTCCGCCACCAGCAGCCCGGCCAGCCGACGGGCCTCCGTCGTGCCGCCCAGTACGAGCACGTGCATCGGGTCCCTCCATGGGTGAGGCGGAGGCGGCGGGTGGCCGCGGCGCCCAACTCAAACACACCGGTCTGCGGCCCGGCTGGACCACCGGCGCCTGCGCGACCGCGGCCACCACAGCCGCGTACACGGCCCTGCTGACCGGTGACTTCCCCGACCCCGTGACCGTCAGCCTGCCCGGCGGCCGGACCCCCGCCTTCGCGCTCGCGGTGGAGGAGATGCGCGACGGGCGGGCCACGGCCGGCATCGTCAAGGACGCGGGCGACGACCCCGACGTCACGCACGGGGCTCTCGTACGGGCCACCGTCAGGGTGTTGCCGCCCGGCTCGGGCGTGGTGTTCCGGGCCGGACCGGGCGTGGGGACGGTCACGCTGCCCGGCCTGCCGCTCGACGTCGGCGAGCCCGCCGTCAACCCCGTGCCGCGCCGGATGATGCGCGAGCACGTCGCACGGGTCGCGGCGGAGCACGGGGGCGCGGGGGACGTGGAGATCACGCTCTCCGTGGACGACGGCGAGGAGATCGCGCGCTCGACCTGGAATCCGCGTCTGGGCATCCTGGGCGGGCTTTCCATCCTCGGGACGACCGGTGTGGTGGTGCCGTACTCCTGCTCGGCGTGGATCGACTCGATCCGGCGCGGTGTGGACGTGGCGCTGGCCGCCGGGCAGACACATGTGGCGGGCTGTACCGGTTCCACCTCGGAGAAGACCGTGGTGGCCGAGTACGGGCTGCCGGAGATCGCCCTGCTGGACATGGGGGACTTCGCGGGCGCGGTGCTCAAGTACATACGCCGTCATCCGGTGGAGCGGCTCACCGTCTGCGGGGGGTTCGCCAAGCTGTCCAAGCTCGCCGCCGGTCATCTCGACCTGCACTCCGGGCGCTCCCAGGTCGATCCGTCGTTCCTGGCGGCACTGGCCCTGCGCGGCGGGGCCGACGAGACCCTGGCCGCCGAGGTGGCCGCGTCGAACACCGGTCTCGCGGCGCTCCGCTCCTGCCTGGCACGCGACGTTCCGCTCGGGGACCTCGTGGCCTCCGCGGCGCGGGACGAGGCGCTGTCGGTGCTGCGGGGCGCGCCGGTCGCCGTCGACGTCATCTGCGTCGACCGGGCGGGCACAGTGGTCGGGCGCAGCAGCGTGCGCTGAGTACTCCACGACGCACTCCCCACCGCCTGCGAAGTGATGAGCAGGTGGTCCTCAAACCTTCGTTTCAGGGCCAGTTACAGGTTTATCTACGCGCGGAGCTATGACTCCCGAATGATCATTCGGGCAAATCCGGCACGTTCTCGCATGACTATTACCGGTGGGTACCGGGAGCTGCTACAACAGGTGACGCTTCATCAATCCCCCACCCACCCCCCACACTTCGGAGGGCTGACAGCTATGTCAGTACGGAGATTCTGGGCGTCCGCATCCACTCTGCTCCTCGCCGCCGCGGCTGCTTTCGGCCTGGCTCAGCCGGCCTCGGCCGCCGCCGGTGGGTACGTCGCCCTGGGCGACTCGTACTCGTCCGGCGTCGGCGCCGGGAGCTACCTGTCCGACAGCGGCGACTGCCGCCGCAGCACCAAGGCCTACCCCTACCTCTGGGCGGCGGCGAACTCCCCCTCGTCGTTCACCTTCGTCGCCTGTTCGGGCGCCACCACGAGCTCCGTGGCGAGCGGCCAGCTCAGTTCGCTCAGCTCCTCCACCTCATTGGTCAGCGTGACCGCGGGCGGCAATGACGTCGGGTTCGCCGACGTCATGCAGGACTGCGTGCTGTCCGGCGAGGCCGCCTGCCTCGCCGGTGTGAACTCGGCCGTCGGCCAGATGAACAACACGCTGCCGTCGCGGCTGGGTTCGCTGTACGCGTCGATCCACTCCAAGGCCCCGCAGGCCCATGTCGTGGTGCTGGGCTATCCCCGCTTCTACAAGATCGGCGGCAGTTGCATCGCCGGTCTCACGGAGAAGGAGCGCACCGCGATCAACGGCGCGTCCGATGTGCTGAACGGCGTCATCGCCAAGCAGGCGGCGAATGCCGGATTCACCTTCTCCAGCGTCGTCGACGAGTTCACCGGGCACGAGCTGTGCTCCGGCGACGCATGGCTCCACAGCGTCTCGATCCCGGTCTACAACTCGTACCACCCCAAGGCCGTGGGTCAGTCGAACGGCTACCTGCCCGCCTTCCGTTCGGTCGCGTAGGCGCCCGGACGGTCACGGACGCGCGGCATCGCTTCGCCGGTTCCCGGCTCCGGAGCGGTGCCGCGTTCGGCGAGGTGGGCGGGTCCGATCCGGGCCGGAGCGGTGCCGCGCCCCGGCCGGGGTGGCCGTTCCGTCCCGGGCGGACCGCCGCACTCTCAGTACCGCTCGACCAGATGCTCCCGCCCGGCCGGAGGTTCGTACGGTTCGGGCCAGAAGTCGGTGATCCCACTGATCCGCCCCCGCGCGTCGAACGTGAAGAAGTGGACGGCGTGCGACTCCTGGCCGTCGTCCGTGAAGAGCGTCCGAACGGCGACCTGCCGTCCGTCCCGGTCGGCGACGATCCGCTCGACGCGCACCCGCCAGTCCCCGGGGTACTCACGGTTGAAGGCCATGTACCGCTCCTTGCCGCGAATGCGCTCGCGGGTCTGGGGCAGGTCGTACAGCACGTCGTCGGCGAGTGTCCGCTCGAAGGTGTCCCAGTCACGGAGGTCGGCCGCGGTCCAGTAGCGCTCGACCGTGGCACGCGGATCAGCCATCGAATCACCAGTCGTGGTCATGGTCCGAGTCTGAACCCCACCACTGACAACCGGTCCGGTCCTCGGCGGACGCCCCCACCCGGCACCCCCGTCGCGCTACCGGCGGCTGCCGCCCGCGTCGTCCGGCCGGGTCGCCTTGATCGAGTACATCAACGGAACGCGCGGCCGGTCCGCCGGGAAGCGGTAGAAGCCGTCCGACCGGCGCTCCAGCACCGGGAAGCGGGCGAAGAGCGAGACGTCGTGCTCATGCAGGAACTCGATGCGCAGACCGGCCGCGGCCAGTGCGGAGACCACACTGCCCACCGGGTGCTGCCATTCGACGCTGCGGTTGTGGACGGTCGGTGCGTCGAAGTCCGCGTACGTGCCCGGCGTCTCGTCCACCCACGCGTCGCGGGAGAAGTAGTCGTGCACGACCTGCGAACCGGTCGCGTCGTCGAGGCAGTCGGTCAGTGGGTGGAACTCCGCCAGGTAGAGGAACCCGCCGGGCGCGACGAGCGAGGCCGCCGTCTCGGCCCAGCGGTCGATGTCGGGCAGCCAGTTCAGCGCGCCGATGCCCGTGTAGACGATGTCGTACGCGGAGTCCGGGACGGCCTCGGCGGCGTCGTGTACGTCGGCGGTGACGAACGCCGCCCGGTCCGGTCCCAGCCCCAGCTCCTCGGCAAGCGAGCGGGCGGTCTCGACGGCCGGCTCGGAGAAGTCGAGGCCGACGACCTGCGCGGCTCCGTGCCGGGCCCAGGACAGGGTGTCGACACCGATGTGGCACTGCAGGTGCAGCAGCGTCCGGCCGGTCACGTCCCCGACCTCGGCCAGCTCGAAGTCCCGCAGGGCGTCCTTGCCCGCGCGGAAGGAGTCGAGGTCGTAGAAGTCGCTGTCGGCGTGGATGGGCACACGCTCATCCCACATCGCGCGGTTGGCCTCGCGCCAGTCGGCGGGTATCGGAGCAGGCATGTCGGCGAGGTTATCCACAGGCTGCGGACGAGGCGAACGGTTTGTCGGCCGTCCGGCGCAGAATGGTGGGCATGACTGAGACCACTGGTTCGAGAGACGAGTCCGTCCCGGCGTGGGAGCAGCGCTTCCGTGCCCCCCGGGTGTCGCTGCCCGACTGGGCGGAGGACGCGCCGGACCGCGCGCTGTTCGTCTCCAACGCCACGGGGACGTACGAGCTGTACGCATGGGACAGGTCGACGGGCGAGCAGCGCCAGGTGACGGACCGGCCGAACGGGACGACGGACGGCGTGCTGACCCCCGACGGCGAGGCGGTGTGGTGGTTCAGCGATACCGACGGGGACGAGTTCGGGGTGTGGATGCGCCGGCCGTTCGGCGCCGGGAGCGAGGAGGCCGTGGACGAGCCGGCGGCTCCCGGTCTCGATCCCTCCTACCCGGCCGGTCTCGCGATCGGACGGGACGGGAGCGCGGTGATCGGCCGTTCGACGGACGAGGACGGCACGACGGTCCACGTCGTACGGCCCGGGGCGGCACCCGTGGAGATCTACCGCCACCGCGAGTCGGCGGGGGTGGGCGACCTGTCGCACGACGGCTCGCTGATCGCCCTGGAACACACCGAGCACGGTGACGCGATGCACTCGGCGCTGCGCGTGGTGCGGCCGGACGGCACGACGGTCGCGGAGCTGGACGACACCGAGGGCGGCACGAAGGAGCTGGGTCTCGCGGTCCTCGGCTTCGCGCCGGTCGCCGGGGACACCCGGCTGCTGGTCGGGCACCAGAGGCGCGGCCGCTGGGAGCCGATGATCTGGGATCCGGTCGCGGGTACGGAGACGGACCTCGCCATCGACCTGCCGGGCGATGTGGGCGCCGAATGGTATGCGGACGGTTCCGCGTTGCTGGTCGAGCACGGCTTCGAGGCCCGCAGCGAGCTGTGGCGGTACGAGCCGGCCACGGAAGACGGGGCCCTGGAGCGGGTGGAGACGCCGACGGGTTCGGTCTCGGGTGCCACGGCCCGGCCGGACGGCACGGTGGAGTACCTGTGGTCGTCGGCCGCCCAGCCGCCCGTCGTCCGCTCCACGACGGGTGCGGTGGTGCTCGATCCGCCCGGCGCGAAGGCCCCGGAGTCCGTCCCGGTCGAGGACGTGTGGGTGGACGGGCCCGGGGGCCGGGTCCACGCGCTCGTCCAGCGCCCGGCCGCTCCGGCCGAGGGCCCTTTCCCGACCGTCTTCGAGATCCACGGCGGACCGACCTGGCACGACAGTGACGCCTTCGCGGCCGGACCGGCCGCCTGGGTGGACCACGGGTACGCCGTCGTCCGGGTCAACTACCGCGGCTCGACGGGCTACGGGCGGGCGTGGACGGACGCGCTCAAGCACCGGGTCGGCCTGATCGAGCTGGAGGACATCGCGGCGGTGCGGGAGTGGGCGGTGAAGTCCGGGCTCGCGGACCCGGCGAAGCTGGTCCTGGCGGGCGGTTCCTGGGGCGGCTACCTGACGCTGCTCGGCCTCGGCACACAGCCCGACGACTGGGCCGTGGGCCTGGCCGCGGTCCCGGTCGCGGACTACGTCACGGCGTACCACGACGAGATGGAGGCCCTGAAGGCGATGGACCGCACCCTGCTGGGCGGAACCCCGGAGGAGGTGCCCGAGCGCTTCGAGGCCTCGTCGCCGCTCACCTATGTCGACGCCGTGCGGGCACCCGTCTACATCTCGGCGGGCGTCAACGACCCGCGCTGCCCGATCCGCCAGGTGGAGAACTACGTCGACCGGCTGAAGGGCCGTGACGCCGTGCACGAGGTCTACCGGTACGACGCGGGCCACGGCTCGCTCGTCGTGGAGGAGCGCATCAAGCAGGTCCGCCTGGAACTCGACTTCGCCCGACGCCACCTCGGACACCCGGTCGAAGGCGCTCAGCGGTGACGTAGGGGCCGCATAAAGGGCGGCGTCCTGGGTGCCCCCGCTCCGGGTGGGCCGGAGCGGGGACCGTACCGTGGAGGGGTGTACCGGATCCTGCTGACCCCGCGATGGTGGGGGATCACCCTCTTCGTCGTGCTGGCCATCCCGTTCTGCGTGTTCATGGGCACCTGGCAGCTCGGCCGCTTCGAAGACCGTGTGCAGACACACCAGGCCGTCGAGGAGCAGCCCGCGCCGGGCACGATGGCCGCCGAGCCGCTCGACGAGCTGCTTCCCGTCGACACGGTGACCTCCGGCCGTCCCGCCACCGCGAGCGGCCGGTACGCCGACCAGTTCCTGGTGCCCGGCCGGAAGCTGGACGACCGCAGCGGCTTCTACGTGCTGGACATGCTGCGCACCGACAGCGGCAAGGCCCTGCCGGTGGTGCGTGGCTGGCTGCCCGGGAAGGCCGGACAGACCCCGGTCCCGGCCGCGCCGACCGGCCGGGTCACCGTGACCGGCGACCTCCAGGCCTCGGAGAACACGGGCACGGACGGCGTCGACGCCAAGGGCGGCCTGCCGGACGGACAGGTCGGCATGATCAGCGCCGCGTCCCTGGTCAACCTGGTCCCGTACGACGTCTACGACGCCTGGGTGACCCTCCAGGACACCGACGCCCGCACGGGCGCGTCCGCCACCGGCACGTCCGGCAGCGCCGACGCCGCCCTCACCGGCACCCCGGGCAGGGGCGGCGGTGAGCTGCGTCCCGTACCGGCCGCCGCGCCTGAGGGCAGCGGACTCGATCTGAAGGCGTTCCAGAACCTCGGCTACACGGGTGAGTGGTTCGTCTTCGCCGCGTTCGTCGTCTTCATGTACTTCCGGCTGCTCCGGCGCGAGGCCGAAGCCGCCCGGGACCTGAGGCTCGGTCTGATCCCCGACGAGGGCACCCCCGCGAGCTGACCGCCGCGCGCCGCCCCGCCGCCTGCCTACGAGGAGGCGGGTTCGAGCGCGCCCGTCCGGTAGATCGTGCCCGCACAGGCGTTGGGGATCGTCGTCTCGGCGACCGGCGCCCCCGGCTCCGGGGTGTGCGTCACGGAGACGGTTCCCTGTGCCGCACCGTCGCCCTCGTCGCTGCCGAACTGCGTCTCCGTACCCGCTTCCCCGTCCCCGGTCCCGCTGCCCGTCGTGGACCCGGCCGCGACCCCGGTGCTGCCGGCCGCTCCGTCCGTGGGCGTCGGGGAGGGCGAACCGCCGGTGGTCGGGCAGGTCTCCTGGGGCACCCAGGCGAACCGCACCTCGTAGACCATGGACGGCTTCAGGAGGACCGTGGCCTCCTCCTTCGCGGGATCGGGCAGCTCGGACGCCGGGTCCCCCTGGGTGTGCCGCACGACCACGATCTTGGCCGGGTCGGCCGCGCCCGTCGCCGCGAAGCCGACCGTGCCACTGCTGCTCACCGAGCAGTTCTTGCCGGACACGTTGGCGATGCGGAAGCTCCCGTACACCGTGCCGTCGGCACCGGCCGCACTCGTGCCGGCCGAGGCGACCCCGAGCTGGTCGGGAGTACACGCCGGCATGGCGGGCTTCTCACTGGCGACCGGGCCTTCCGCGGAGCCGCCGTTCGTCTTCTCGTCCGCGCCCTGGCCGGTGCTGTCGGACGGGGTGGCGGTGCTGTCCGGGAGACCCTGGGTACCGGACTGCTGCCCCTCGCCACCGCCGGTGCCGCCCCCGTTGCCGGATTCCGCACCGGGATCCTCACCGTTGCCGCCCTGCGCCTGCTCGCCGTGACCGGCGATGGCGGGGCTGGCGGTGTTGGACCCCTCGGAGTTGGCCACGTGGACGAAGGCGGGGACCGCGGTGCCGATGAGCAGAGCGGCCGCCGCCACCCCGACGAGCGCCTGCCGACGGCGCGCCCGCCGGGCGGGCACCGCGCGGTACAGGTGGTCGAGGGTGCCTTCGCCCGGTTCGAGGTCCTGCACGGCCCCGCGCATCATCCTGCGCAGCGCGGCCTCGTCCAGGGCATCACCACCGAAGGAGCCGGCACCCGCGCCGAAGAGCGCGGAGGGGCCGCGCACGGACGGGGAATCGCCGAACCCACCACCGGAGGACGGGGAATCACCGGCAGCACCCAGGTGCGCGTCCTGCCCCGAGTCGCCGTCCGTGTGCGGGGTGTTCTCCGGCCCGTGGTTCACAGTTCCGTTTCCAGTCGGGTCATTCCCGGGTCCGCGAGCGGGCCGGCGCCGGTCTCCGTCCCCGTTGCCGCGCCCGTGCTCGTGCTCGTCGTGGCGCCTGCTCATGCCTGCGCCTCCATCACCACGCGCAGCGCCGCGATGCCGCGGGAACCGTACGCCTTCACCGAGCCCAGGGATATCCCCAGCGTCTCGGCGACCTGCGCCTCGGTCATGTCCGCGAAGTAGCGCAGCACCAGCACCTCCCGCTGGCGCCGTTGCAGCCCGCGCATCGCCTTGATCAGCGCGTCCCGCTCCAGCTGGTCGTACGCGCCCTCTTCCGCGCTCGCCATGTCCGGCATGGGCTTGGAGAGCAGCTTCAGTCCGAGGATGCGGCGGCGCAGCGCGGAGCGGGAGAGGTTGACGACGGTCTGGCGCAGGTACGCGAGCGTCTTCTCGGGCTCACGTACCCGGTTGCGCGCCGAATGCACGCGTATGAACGCCTCCTGCACGACGTCCTCACAGGACGCCGTGTCGTCCAGCAGCAGGGCTGCCAGGCCGAGCAGCGAACGGTAGTGGGCGCGATAGGTCTCGGTGAGGTGGTCGACGGTGGTTCCGGCTGCCACGCTCTCCTCAGCGCCCTCGCGCTGCGCCGGCAGCCCCGCAGGGCGTGCTGCGGGCATGGGCGCGATCACCGGCATACCACCGGACGCGCGGGGCCGTCCGAGCGGTCGCACCGAAGCGCCGCGCAGGGGGCCCACCACTGTGATATCGAGAACCTCTGCCACGCCAGTTGGACACGTTTCCCCCCGTCAGGGTTGTACGCGTCCGGCACCGCGTTTGTCACCATGCGATATGCCGTCATGCGTACCCGTTCTTCCCCAAATGCCCCGAATTTGCGCCCCGCCGCGCAAGAAGTGACCGCTGAGACGCCTGCCGGCCGACCGGCGGTTGCAACGGACTCCTAGGTCATCGTCTGCCACCGCGACACCCCAGCTCAAGAGGTTCAGACCAGCAACTTGCTCACAGGGCGTTCACAGAGCGTACAAAACAGGTTCGATCAGGACCGGGGAAATTCGGCAGCCACCATTTCGGCGATCTGGGCGACGTTCAGTGCGGCCCCCTTACGGAGGTTGTCGCCGCAGACGAAGAGTTCCAGCCCATTGGGGTCGTCCAGCGAGCGGCGGACCCGGCCGACCCAGGTCGGATCGGTGCCCACCACGTCGGACGGGGTGGGGAAATCGCCGGCCCCGGGGCTGTCGTAGAGCACCACACCCGGCGCGGTGGCCAGGATCTCGTGGGCGCGGTCCACCGCGACCTCGTTCTCGAAGCGGGCGTGCACGGACATCGAGTGCGTGGCGATCACGGGCACGTACACACAGGTCGCCGAGACCTTCAGGTCGGGAAGACCGAGGATCTTGCGGCACTCGTCGCGGATCGCCAGTTCCTCGGACGACCAGCCGTCGCCCGCGTCCGTGCCGGCCCACGGCACGACGTTGAGGGCGACAGGCGCGGCGAACGGGCCGCCGTTCGTGTCGCCCACGACACGGCGCACGTCGCCCGGCTTCGTACCGAGTTCGGTGCCCGCCACCATCGAGAGCTGTTCGCGCAGCGCAGCGACGCCGTCGCGCCCGGCCCCGCTCACCGCCTGGTAGGAGGAGACGACCAGTTCCCGCAGCCCGAACTCGGCGTGCAGGGCACCGACCGCGACGATCAGCGACAGCGTCGTGCAGTTCGGGTTCGCGACGATGCCGCGCGGCCTCATCCGTACGGCATGGGGGTTGATCTCGGGCACGACCAGCGGGACCTCGCCGTCCTTCCGGAAGGCGGCGGAGTCGTCGATGACGACGGCGCCCTTGGAGGCGGCGATCGGCGCCCAGCGTGCGGACACCTCGTCGGGCACCAAAAAGAGCGCCACGTCGACGTCGTCGAAGACGTCCTCGGTGAGGCCGAGAACCTCGGCCTCCTCACCGCGCACGACCAGCTTGCGGCCGACGAGGCGCGGTGAGGCGATCAGTTTCACCTCGCCCCAGACATCCGCGTGTTCCGAGAGGATCTGGAGCATGACGCCGCCGATCGCCCCGGTCGCGCCGACGACCGCGAGCGAAGGGCGGCGTGCGGTCATCGGCCGGTGCCCCCGTAGACGACTGCCTCGTCGGAGTCGCTGTCGAGACCGAAGGCGGTGTGCACGGCGCGCACGGCCTCGTTGACGTCATCGGCGCGGGTGACCACCGAGATGCGGATCTCGGACGTCGAGATCAGCTCGATGTTCACACCGACGTCGGACAGCGCCTCGAAGAAGCCCGCGGTGACACCCGGGTTGGTCTTCATGCCCGCGCCGACCAGGGAGATCTTCGCGATCTGGTCGTCGTAGCGCAGCGACTCGAAGCCGATGCCGGCCCGGTTGCGCTCCAGGGCGTCGATGGCCTTGCGGCCCTCCGCCTTGGGAAGGGTGAAGGTGATGTCCGTCAGACCGGTCGACGCGGCGGAGACGTTCTGGACCACCATGTCCATGTTGATCTCGGCATCCGCGATGGCACGGAAGATCGCTGCTGCCTCGCCCGGCTTGTCGGGCACGCCGACGACCGTGACCTTGGCCTCGGAGACGTCGTGGGCGACTCCGGAGATGATGGCGTGCTCCACCTGCTGGTCCCCTTGCGGCTCGTTGCTGACCCAGGTTCCGCGCAGTCCCGAGAAGGACGAGCGGACGTGGATCGGAATGTTGTAGCGGCGTGCGTACTCCACACAGCGGTGCAGCAGCACCTTGGAACCGGACGCGGCCAGCTCCAGCATGTCCTCGAAGGAGATCCAGTCGATCTTTTGGGCCTTCTTCACGACCCGGGGGTCGGCGGTGAAGACACCGTCCACATCGGTGTAGATCTCACAGACCTCGGCGTCCAGCGCCGCCGCGAGCGCCACCGCGGTGGTGTCGGACCCGCCGCGGCCGAGGGTCGTGATGTTCTTGCCCTCCTGGCTGACACCCTGGAACCCGGCGACGATGGCGATGTTGCCCTCGTCGATCGAGGTCCGGATGCGGCCGGGCGTGACATCGATGATGCGCGCTTTGTTGTGGACCGAGTCGGTGATGACACCGGCCTGGCTGCCCGTGAACGACTGGGCCTCATGACCCAGGTTCTTGATCGCCATCGCCAACAGGGCCATGGAGATCCGCTCCCCGGCGGTCAGCAGCATGTCGAACTCACGCCCTGCCGGCATCGGGGATACCTGCTCGGCGAGATCGATCAACTCGTCCGTCGTGTCACCCATCGCGGACACCACGACAACCACCTGGTTGCCGTTCTTCTTGGCGTCGACGACTCGCTTGGCAACCCGCTTGATGCCTTCGGCATCGGCTACGGAGGAGCCTCCGTACTTCTGCACGACAAGGCCCACGTGCGCTCCTCGCTCAATCCATTTATCGCGGTCGGCTCAGTTTAACGAGCAGTCCGGAAACGCCCCGTTGATATCACATGCTGAGATGTCCCGCTCACCAAGTGATCATCGGCGTGTCGTCCCGAACTGCTCGTACGAGGTTGCTGCCCGCCGATCGCCCGGCCACTCCCGTATGTGGCCCAGCCCACACGGAAGGGCTGGGCCGGCTGGGTCACACGGAGCTTGATCAGCAGGCGAGGCAGGGCTCCACGCCCAACCCGAGCTGCGCGAGGTGTGCCTCGCCCAATGCCCCGGAGTAGGCCTGCACCTCGTCGATCGATCCGTGCAGGTACTCGCCCCAGCCGTCGGCGGCGTGACCGCGCCCCACCTGAAGACCGCCCGCGCTCTTCCAGGAAGAACGGAAAGGCGCAACGGCACTCTCCCAGCCGTTCAGATAGAGCGTGATCCGGTCGAATGCGGCGTCGTACACGACCGCTATGCGGTACTGCCCGCTGCTGCTTTCCGGCGGCGCCGGGATGCCGACGACCGTCTCGTCGGCTCCCTGCGCATCCGCGTGGCTCATCACGAGCTCGAACCTCAGCGCCGCGGGAACATATCGAACCTTGAACGCGTCGCTGTGCTCGCCGCCCTGCGAGAACACCGTCATGGGGTGCGCGGGCTCCTGGTCCGCCAGCTTGACCACCGCAGCGACGGTGAAGCTGTCGCCGGTGTCGACGGCCGGGCCGGCCGTGGCCGCGTGACCGCTGATCCCGTCAAGATCCAGGTGCCCGGAGCCGACAAGCGGATAGACGACCGGTACGGGGTCGCAGTCCGGATCGATCCACGGTTCGCACGCCTGGACGGGCTCCCTGTAGACCGAGGCGCCCCCACCGAGCTTCAACGGCTCACCACCGTGCAGCTCCGGACTGAGCCCCTCGGGCGCGGCCTCCAGGGACCAGTGCCCTCGCTCCTGCGGGGTGCGACGGGCCAGATCCGCAGCCTCGGAGGGGACGACGACCCGATCGTACGTCCGGACGTCACCGATCTCACCCTGCCAGCGGTTCCGGTAGCCCGCCTTGCCGCGTGCCCGGCCGATCTGGAAGTCACCAGTGACCGTCGACGGTGTGGCCTCGGCAGCGGTGCCCGCCTCCTGGCCGTTCACGTACAGATGCGCCCGGCCCGTCTCGGTGTCGTACAACCCGAGCACATACGCCCACTCTCCGGTCTCGGGACGGCCGCCACTGACCCGCGTACCGCCGATGCCGATGCCGAACGACCAGACCGGCTCGCCGCCGACGCCACGGGTACCGAGGGTGAACCCGGGAGCAGTACCCGCGTCCTGGCTGGTGATCGTCATGTCGTGCTCCAGCGCCGCGGGCCGTACCCACCCGCCGACCGCGAAGGTCTTTCCGGTGTCGACGACCTGCGTAGCGGGCGTCAGGAAGCCGTGCCCCGTCCCGTCGAGCGTCGCCGTGGACGTGAGCGAGGTGCCCGGGGGCACGGGACCACCGAAGGTGACACCCGCTCCGGCACGGGCAGCGGGCCCCGCCGTGGGTGCGGCGGACCTGGAACCCGCAGGGTCGGACAGCGTCCACTGCCCGATCGGGGAGCGACCTCCCTTTACGCGGAAGTAGTAGACGGCGCCCGGACTGCGGCGGCCCGAGCGGTCGACCGCGTACACCTGGAGATACCCCAGTCCAGCCGACTCCGGCATGAAACGGATCTCAGCCGACCCGTCCGGCCCGTCCGCCGCCACCGTTCCGCCGGCACCCCCAACGAAGCTGTACGTGTAGGCGACGACGTCGTCGGACGGTGAGTCGAAGCGGAACGTACCGTAAACCCCGACGCCGTCTGTCCAGTCAGCGTCCTCCGGGTACTCGGCCGAAGTCACCGTGGGCTTGTCCGGGCTCACGTCGTCGATCACGAACTCACATCCGGCGCCACCGTCCTCGGCCGCGCTCCACGGCGAGACGGCATCGCGGTCATCGGCCCGTACCCGCCACGAGATAACCGTCCAGGGCGGCAGGTCCGGGGGAAGCTGCCACGTTGCGGCGGTACCGGAATCCACCAGCCCTGGAGAGTGATGGCTCCGCCGCTGCTCGATGCCGTCCCCGTCCGTCCACCACACCTCGAACTCGGCGGTGACGAAGTTCCCCTCCGCAGGGCCGTCGTCCTCCACCGGGTCATTCAGCACCGCGGTCACCCGCGGAGCCGACGACACGTACGGCCGGTCGTCCCCCGCGACACACGCTTTCGAACCGGTCGTCAAATCTGTGGCGACCGGCTGGAGCGGCGGCAGATTGTCCGCGGCAACGGCCGCGTTCGGCACCGCCATCACGACCGCCACGCCGACCGACAGCGCTCCGAGCCACCGGGCTCTCCTACGTCTTCTCCCGCTTGTCATGCTTTCGAGTCCCCTCCCCTGGCGAGCCCGTGGTGATCACGGGCTCGGGGAGGCTAGCAGCGGGCACCGACAACGGCCTCGGCGTTTTCCACCCACCCGAGCCAGGTCCGTCGCAGGGCCGCGCCTCCCACCCCCTGTGGTCCAGCCCACACGCGCGGCGACGCCTCCTCAGCGCGCCGCGTCCTCCCACTCCTCGCGCAGCATCGCGAACAGCACGGTGTCGTACCGCTTCCCCTGCACCAGAACGGTCTCCCGGCGGCGGCCCTCCTCCCGGAAGCCCGCCCTGGTGAAGGCGCGGACGGCTCGTTCGTTGCCGCTCCAGGTGTCGAGCTCGATGCGGTGCAGCGCGAAGGCACTGAACAGGTGCCCCACCAACAGCAGCAACGCCTCCGAGCCGTACCCGCTGCCCCAGTGGCTCCGGCTGCCGATGGTGACGCCCACCGTGACCTGCCCGGCGAAGGGGTCCAGGTCGCGGTAGTCCACCATGCCGATCACCGCGCCGTCGGTCAGATCCTCGACCGTGAGGACCGCCGAATCCCTCGGGACCAGCCGCAGCATCGTTTCGAAGGCGATCTTGATGGCCTCCGCCGTGACCGGACCGAAGAGCGGGTCGCCACCCGTGGCCCAGTGGACCACCTCCGGGTCGTTGCGCCACCGGAGGTGGTGTTCCGCGTCCTCGGCGCGCAGCGCGCGGAGCCGGACCAGCTCGCCTTGAATCATCCGGTGATGATAGGTCCCGGGATGCTCCGTGGCGATCTTGTTCCGGACCGCCCGAGCGGCCCTACTTGACCGGTCGCAGCCCCAGCGGTCCCGCGATCTCCTGGACCATCACGCGGCCCGCCTCCTCGGCCAGGTCTTCGTCACCGGCGTCCTGGTCGGTGTCCAGGCCGTCGAGCTCCTGGAGGGGCTGGTTCAGCCGGATGTGCGCGATCAGGGACTGGAGCGCGCGCAGGGTGGCGGAGGCGGTGGAGCCCCAGTTGGAGAAGTAGGAGAACTGCCACCACCACAGGGCCTCCGTGGTGCGGTCCTCGTCGTAGTGGGCCAGGCCGTGGCGGAGGTCCGTGACCAGGTCGGCCAGGTCGTCGGAGATGCGCGCCGGGACCGGGGCCTTGCGGGGCTCGTACGGGTCGAAGACCTCGGAGTAGACGTCGATCGGCTCCAGCAGGGCCGCGAACCGCTCGCGCAGACCGTCCGCGTCCGGCTCGGCGCCCAGATCCGGCTCGTAGCGCTCGTCGGGAAGGATGTCCTCGTACGCGCCGAGCCGGCCGCCGGCCAGCAGGAGCTGGGAGACCTGGAGGAGCAGGACCGGGACGGCCTCCTCCGGCTCCTCGACCCTGGACACCTCGGTGACCGCGACGATGAACGTCTTGATCTGGTCGGCGATCTGGACCGCGAAGTCGTCGGGGTCCTGCGTGACAGTGTTCAGCGTGGCGTCAGACATCGAGGAGACCTCCCGTGGGCACGGTCGCAGACGGTGAGAAGAAGATAGCTGCGCTGAACATAAAGCCGTCGTGAGACCGCCGTCCGGCGGTCGGGGAACAATCAGACATCGAGCAGGCGCCTCCCCTCGAAGGCGCGGCCGAGGGTGACCTCGTCCGCGTACTCCAGGTCGCCGCCCACCGGCAGGCCGCTGGCCAGCCGGGTGACGCGCAGGCCCATCGGCTTGACCATCCGCGCCAGGTACGTCGCGGTGGCCTCGCCCTCCAGGTTGGGGTCGGTCGCCAGGATCAGTTCGGTGATGGAGCCGTCGGCGAGACGGGCCAGCAGCTCACGGATGCGCAGATCGTCCGGGCCGACGCCCTCGATGGGGCTGATCGCCCCGCCCAGGACGTGGTAGCGGCCCCGGAACTCCCGGGTCCGCTCGATCGCGACGACGTCCTTCGGCTCCTCGACCACGCAGATGACCGTCCGGTCCCGGCGCGGATCGCGGCAGATCCCGCACTCCTCCTGCTGGGCCACGTTGCCGCAGACCGCGCAGAAGCGGACCTTGTCCTTGACCTCCAGCAGCGCGTGGGCGAGACGGCGCACATCCGTGGGCTCGGCCTGCAGGATGTGGAAGGCGATCCGCTGCGCGCTCTTGGGACCGACGCCGGGCAGCCTGCCCAACTCGTCGATGAGGTCCTGAACCACGCCTTCGTACAACGGAACGCCTTTCGGGCCGGGTCGGCTGCGTCGTGGTACGTACCGTAGGGGGTACGTACGGTCTTGGGTATGTCCGCGGTCGGGGGTGGTGCGTCCGCGGTCGTGGGTGGTGCGTGCGGAGTCAGAAGGGGAGGCCGGGCATACCGCCCAGGCCCTGGGCCAGCGGTCCCAGCTTCTGCTGCTGGAGCTGCTGGGCGTTCTCGTTCGCCGCCTGGACCGCCGCCACGACGAGGTCCGCGAGCGTCTCGGTGTCCTCCGGGTCCACCGCCTTGGGGTCGATCACCAGACCGCGCAGCTCGCCGGAGCCGGTGACCGTGGCCTTCACGAGGCCACCGCCCGCCTGGCCCTCGACCTCGGTCCTGGCCAGTTCCTCCTGCGCTTCGGCAAGGTCCTGCTGCATCTTCTGGGCCTGCTGCAGCAGCTGCTGCATATTGGGCTGACCACCACCGGGAATCACGGTCACTCCAGGCATTTCGACGACAAATGTTTCGGTAAACCGAGCCTACGTGTTCCCCAGGCGGCGCGCCCCACCCGTCGGCGAGCAACTCTTTCGAGTGAGTTCGGGCGGGCCGTGGCAGGACTCCTATACCTGACCAGAGGCCCTGTGCACCCAGGAATACAGCGATTTCGACCCCACGGCCCACCATTCGGCGGTAGGAAGGGGTGCGTCCCGGTACGCGCACGCTCATCCCCCGTCACGCAAGGTTACGTACGGGGGACTGCGGGTCGCACCGGGGCAGTGAGCAGCGAGTGCACAGAGAGCAGAGATCCGCCCATCGTCGAGTACGCGGTCGAGAACACGCGTCGCTATGCAGCATGCAGAGGAGTACCCCGGTGAGTCAGCCGGAGATGCAGCCCGAGGGGCCGCCCCGCAACGAATCCGGTGTGCCCGGTCCGGCCGTCTCTCCCGGTGCGGGCTCCGGCGCTCGGAACCGTGAGGCACAGGGCAGGGACCTGACGGGGACGCCCTTCCCGCTCGGTGACTGGGGCGAGCCCGCCCAGCGGCTCGACGAGCTGTACCGATGGGTGGAGGCCGATGCGCTGCGTACCGCCGACTGGTACCTGGGCGACCGGGTGTGGAAGCGGCGCGGCGCCAGGGCGCTGCGGATGGGGACCGCGACCGGGGCGATCGCGGGCGCCGCGCTGCCACTGCTGGACCTGACGGGCCCGTTGCACGGCGCCGCGGGCTGGGGGTATCTGTCGCTGCTGCTGGGCGCCGCGTGCATGGCGTGCGACCGGTACTTCGGCCTGACGTCGGGCTGGATAAGGAATCTCGCCACGGCGCAGGCCGTACAGCGGCGGCTCCAGGTGCTCCAGTTCGACTGGGCGTCGGAGTGCGTGCGCGAGGTGCTCGGCCCGACCGAGGGGACGGCCAGCGAGGCGGCCGAGCGGTGCCTGGGGGTGCTGCGGCGCTTCTCGGAGGACATCACGGAGCTTGTGCGCTCGGAGACCGCGGACTGGATGGTGGAGTTCCGGGCCGGCCCCGCGCCCATGGGGATGCAGGCGCTCGTCTCGGGCGGCTCGGGCGGCGGGCGCACGGAGCCCGGGGCCCAGCCGGGCAGGTTCCCGCTGCAGTCGATGAGCCGGCCGAACATGCCGCGGCAGCGGCCGCCGGAGTCCCCGCGGTGACCGGTCACCGGTGAGCACCGCGGGGAGCGGCGGGGCCCGTACCCGCCCGCCTCTCAGCTGAAAATGATCATCGAGCCCTGGGCGAGGCTGCGGGTGACCGCCGCGTGCAGGCCCAGCCAGACGTGGCGTTCGCGCGCGAACGGGTTGTCGTCGTACGGAATGGGCCTCGCCGGTTCCTCCAGCGAGGTGGGTGCCGCGGGTGGCAGCGGGGCCGGTGGCGGGTTGGCCGGGTCGATGCCGATGGACGGGGCGACGAACTGCAGCTCCCGCAGCAGCCCGTGCGACGAGCCGAGCGGACCGCCGCCCTCCAGCAGGGCGTCGGTGGCCAGCGGCACGGCGAAGTCCACGGGGACGTACGCGCCCGCGTGGTCGTAGTGCCACACCAGGTGCGACTGCTGGGCTGTCGGCTCGAACATCTCCAGCAACTGCTCGTAGTCCCCTCCCAGTTCGTCGACGGGGGTGACGGCGAGGCCGCTGAGGAGGAGGAGATAGGCGCGGCGCAGGAAGTGCAGCGCGTCGTAGTCGAAACCCGCGACCGGGGCCACGTCACCGGTCAGTCCGGGCATGTACGCGTAGACGGGAACGGGCGGCAGCCCTGCCTCGCCGAGCGCTTTGTCGTAGACGGCTATCTCTTCGGCGAAGGGGTTGTCGGGGCTGTGGCACAGCACATCGACGAGGGGGACCAGCCACAGGTCACAGGCCACGAAGTCTCGCTCTCATACGGGGATGCGTGCGGTGGTGCGATGGTCGGGACAGCGTAATGCGGCCGGGACGTCGCGGACAGTGGCCCATCAGGACCGACTCGACGCGTCCGCCCGGCCGACCCTGCCGGTTGTACCGGCCTGCCGGTTGCGCCGGGTAGGCAGGGCTGCCGGTCGTGTCGTCTTTCGCAGGGCTGCCGGTCGTGTCGTCTTTCGCCTTTCGCCGGGGCCGCCGGTCGTGTCGTTGTTCGCCGGCTGCCCGTCCCACCCGGTCAGGGCCTGGGGTGAGCCCGGGCCGTGGGTCCGTCCGGGTCGTCCGGTCGCGGCGGGTGTCCCGGGGGCGCCGACTCTTCGGCTGCCAGCCGGTCGGCCCAGCTCAGGGCGTGGTTGTTGTAGTCCTCGACAGCCCGGCGCAGGCCCTCGCGGTCGCGGTGCGAGATCGCGGCGACCAGCTCGGAGTGCCCGTTCCACAGCCATTCCCGTACGTCGGCGTCGCCGCGCAGGTACGGCACGGCGAACACCCAGGCCTGGACGCGCAGTCGGTGGAGGAAGTCGCTGATGTAACTGTTGCCGACGAGCGCGCCGAGCTCGCGCCAGAAGCGCAGGTCGTAACCGATGAGGATGTCCAGGTCACCGCCGCGCGCCGCACGGGAGGCCTCTTCGGCCCGGCGGCGTACGGAGACGAGCGCGTCCCGGTAGCCGGTCTGCTGCCCGGGCGCCGGGCCCGGTCCCCGGAAGACGTCCCGGGTGACCCCGTCCATGACCAGGGCGCGGGCCTCCACCATCGCGCGGTAGTCCGCCACGGTGAACTCGTGGACTCTGAAGCCGCGGTGCTGGTCGGATTCGAGCAGCCCCTGCGCGGAGAGATCGAAGAGCGCCTCACGGACAGGCGTCGCCGAGACGCCGTACTGCTCGGCGATCTGCTTGACGGTGAACTCCTGTCGCGGCTGCAAACGCCCGGCGAGCACCTCGTCACGCAGCGCGTCCGCGATCTGCTGCCGCAGCGTACTGCGGGTGACGGCTCCGCTCGCGCGCATGGCGCCCCTCCCCTGTTTCGGCCTCGGGTCACCTTAGACGAGGGCCGTGGGGGAGGGGCGCGCAGCGTTACGCGGTGTGCTCGTCGGCCACGGACAGCGCGGCGTCCAGAGCGGCCAGGCCCTCCTTGGCCTCGGCTTCGGTGACGTTGCAGGCAGGAACGGCGTGGGTACGGTTCATGTTGATGAAGGGCCACAGTCCGTTCTTCTTCGCCGCGGCACCGAAGGCGGCCATCGGCGCGTTGGCCTCGCCCGTCGCGTTGTACGGGACGAGCGGTTCGCGGGTCTCCTTGTTACGGACCAGCTCCAGCGCCCAGAACGCGCCGAGGCCGCGGACCTCGCCGACCGACGGGTGGTTCGCGGCGAGTTCACGCAGGCCGGGACCGAGGATGCTCTCGCCGATGCGGGCCGCGTTCTCGATGACCTTCTCGTCCTCCATCACGTGGATGGTGGCGACGGCGGCAGCGCAGGCCAGCGGGTGGCCGGAGTAGGTGAGGCCGCCCGGGTAGGGGCGGGTCTCGAAGGTCGCGGCGATCTCGGCGGAGATGGCGACGCCGCCGAGCGGGACGTACCCGGAGTTGACGCCCTTGGCGAAGGTCATCAGGTCGGGTGTGACGTCGAAGTGGTCGGCGGCGAACCACTTTCCGGTGCGCCCGAAACCGGCCATGACCTCGTCGAGGACGAAGACGATGCCGTACCGGTCGCAGATCTCGCGGACGCCGGCGAGATAGCCGGGCGGCGGCGTCATGATGCCGGCGGTGCCCGGGATGGTCTCCAGGATGATCGCGGCGATGGTCGAAGGACCCTCGTAGGCGAGGGTGTCCTCCAGGTGCTGGAGCGCGCGGGCGCACTCCTCCGCCTCGGTCTCGGCGTAGAACGGCGAGCGGTAGAGGTACGGGGCCCAGAACCGCACGACACCCGCCGAGCCGTTGTCGGACGCCCAGCGGCGCGGGTCGCCGGTCAGGTTGATCGCGGTGGAGGTGGCGCCGTGGTACGAGCGGTAGGCGGACAGCACCTTCGTGCGGCCGGTGTGCAGCCGGGCCATCCGAACGGCGTTCTCGACGGCCTCGGCACCGCCGTTGGTGAAGAAGATCTTGTCCAGGTCGCCGGGGGTCCGCTCGGCGATGAGACGTGCGGCCTCGGAGCGCGACTCGATCGCGAAGGCGGGCGCGAACGTCGTCATCTTCGCCGCCTGCTCCTGGATCGCGGCGACGACGGTGGGGTGCTGGTACCCGATGTTGGTGAAGACGAGGCCGCTGGTGAAGTCCAGGTAGCGGTTGCCGTCGTAGTCCCAGAAGTACGACCCCTCGGCGCCGGCGACGGCGAGCGGGTCGATCAGGCCCTGGGCGGACCAGGAGTGGAACACGTGCGCGCGGTCGGCGGCCTTGACGGCCGCACCGGCAGCGGAGTCGACAGGGGGATGAGGGGTCATGCGACGAGCGTAGGCGGCGACGTGCGGCGCCCGGTATGGCCACCTTGTATGGCGTGAGCCTCCTCGTTCGGCAGGGTGTCGGGTCGCTGCGGGGCGACGGACCCGGACCGCCCCGCCCACCGGGCCCCCGCCGGGGCGATCCGCGCCGCTATTCTCGGTCCCGTCCGGCGTGTCGCCGTACGGGGGAGGACTGCACACCATGGAGAAGCTCGGGCCCACCGATCCGCAACGCATCGGCGCCTACCGCCTGCTGGGCCGGCTCGGCGCGGGTGGCATGGGCCAGGTGTACCTGGCCCGCTCGGACCGCGGACGCGTGGTCGCGCTGAAACTGGTCCGCGGGGAACTCGCCGCACAGCAGGAGTTCCGCGACCGCTTCCGGCAGGAGGTACGGGCCGCCCGCCGGGTCGGCTCCACCTGGACCGCCCCCGTGCTGGACGCCGACACAGAGGCCGCCGTGCCGTGGGTCGCCACCGGCTACGTCGCCGGCCCCTCCCTCCAGGCCACCGTCTCGGGGCGCGCGAGCACCTCGGCCGGCCCGGCCCCGGGGGCGTTCGGACCGCTGCCCGACCGCTCCGTCCACATTCTGGGCACCGGCCTCGCCCACGCGCTGCGGGCCATTCACGCCGCCGGGCTCATCCACCGCGACCTCAAGCCCTCCAACATCCTGCTGACGATCGACGGCCCGCGCGTCATCGACTTCGGCATAGCCCGGGCGCTCGACACCCTCACGGACGGCGGTCTCACCCGGACCGGTGCTCTGGTCGGCTCGCCCGGATTCATGTCGCCCGAGCAGGTGCGCGGCGAACGCGTGACGACGGCGTGCGACGTGTTCTGTCTGGGGTCCGTGCTGGCGTACGCCTCGACCGGGCGCCTTCCGTTCGGCGCGGCGGCGAGCGGAGTGCACGCGCTGCTGTTCCGGATCGCGCAGGAGGAACCGGATCTGACCGGGGTGCCGGTCGATCTCGTGGAGCTGATCGGGGGCTGCCTGCGCAAGGACCCCGCGGACCGTCCGTCGACGGACGAGATCCTGGAGCGACTGGACGAGGGCGACACCGCCGAGCCCTGGCTGCCGGGCGCGCTCATCGCCCAACTCGGCCGTCACGCGGTGGGCTTGCTGAACTCCGAGGATCCGATGGAGAGGGCACCGCACGACACCGTCCCTCGGGATGGGGCCCCCGCCGACACCGTCCCGAGCGAGGCCACCCCGAACACCGCCACCCCGAACACCGCCGTCCCGCGCGACGCGCCCCCGGCCGACACCGCCCCCAGCGACGCCACCCCGGCCGACGCCGGGCCGACCGTGGTCCCGGCACCTGAACCGACACCTGCACCGACACCGGTTCCGGCTCCGACAGCGGCTCCGACAGCGGCTCCGACACCCGCCGAAGCCGCACCGCCTGCGCCGCACTTTTCCCCCGTGCCCCCCATGCCCCCCGTGTCCCCCGTGGCCCCCGCGCCACCGGAGCCCTCCGCCGCCGGCCCCGTCCACGCACTCCCCACCATGGTCGAACCCCCCACACCCGTTCCCACTCCCGCCCCCTCGCCGGCCACAGAGCCGCCACCGCCCCCAATGCCCTCCCCCATGTACGGCTATCCGCACCACCTGCCCGCGCAGCCGCACCCGGGCCAGGGGTACGGCATACCGCAGCAGCCGAACCCCAACCAGGGCTACGCGTACGGCTACCCGCAGCAGCCGGGCTTCGGCCCCACGCCCCCGTACGGCCCGCTCCACCCGGCCGGTGTCCAGCCGCCCGCGGCCGCCCCCGCACCCGCGCGCCGTAGCGCCGGCTCGACCATCGCCCTCGTCGCGATCGCGGTGCTCGTCGCCATCGGGGCCGGCGGGTCCGTCTACGCCCTCATGAACGACCGCGGCGCGGACACCACGGCCTCCCCCACCGACTCGACCGACCCCTCCCCCATGGACGGCTCCTCCGGCTCCCCCTCTTCGGACGGCCCCCAGGACTCTTCGCCCGGAACCGACGGACAGAACGGAGACGGCGGCGAGGACGGGGACGGACTCGTCCCGGAGGCCTATCTGGGCAACTGGTCCAGCAGCATCGACAACGCCACCGGCCACTCCACCCGTGCACTCGTCATCCAGCAGGGCAAGGTGGGCGACGCGGTCCTCACCCTCACCGCGGAGGGGCCGCTCGACACCGGCGGCACCTACCACTGCGTCTTCGAGGCGGACCTCGCGGCCGAGCCGTCCGAGGGCGCACCGGTCAGTCTCGGCCCGTCCACGGTGACAGTGGGAGAACCGGCGACGTCCTGCACCCCGGGCAGCTCCACCACCCTCACCCTGCTCCCGGACGGCACCCTGAGCCGCGTCAACACGGATTCCGGCGAGAAGCTCACGTACACGAAATCCGGCTGACCCGAACAGGGCCGCCCGCCCCCGCCCTACACCAGCGGCTTGACCGACATGAGCAGGTGCTGATGAGCCCCTTCCGCCGGTCCCGTCGCCTCCTCGTGCGTCGCGTGCCCGGTGACCATGGCGCGCTGCCCGGGGCCCATCAGGTGGAACCGGACCACCGGAGCATCGAACGAGGCCAACGCGTCCATCAGGTAGGAAGGGTTGAAGGCGACCGTCAACTCGTCCGTGCCCGTCAGATCGGCCGGCAGCCGCTGAGACGCCACATCGTCCTCGTACCCCGCCTGGAGAAGCACCGAGTCGGCGCGAAAGGCCAGTTGCAGCGGGCTGTCCCCGTCCGCCACCACCGAGACCCGCTTCACGGCCTCGACAAGGGGCTCGCGGTCGGTCACCGCCGCGACCGGGTCCGTCATGGCGAACAGCTTGTCGTGGCGCGGGAGCCGGCCGTCCAGGAGCCGGACCGTCGTGCGCATCCCGTCCCGCTCGAAACCGGCCGAACCCTGGTCCAACGCGACGCTGACCATGCCCGCCCGGCCGAAGGAGCGGGCGATCTCGGTGAGTCTGCGGGCCGAGACGACGACATCCGCCGAGACGTCCGCCGACGCGGGCTTCCACACGAGCCGGCGGACCGCGAAGCGGTACCGGTCCGTGGCCGCCAGCGTCATCCGGTCCCCGTCGAGCCCCAGCCGTATCCCGGTGAGCGTCGGCAGGGTGTCGTCCCGCCCCGCGGCCACCGACACATCGGCGACGGCTGCCGCGAACTCCTGGCCGTCCACCGCTCCGAGCACCCCCGGCAGGGGTGGCAGGGCGGGATAGTCGTCGAGCGGCAGGACCGACAGGCCGAAGCCCGCGCCGCTGCCCGTCACCGTGAACCGGGACCCCTCGACCGCGCACTCCACCGCGCCCTCGGGCAGCACCCGGCACACGTCCAGCAGCCGGCGGCCCATGACCAGCACCCTGCCGGGCCGTACCGTCTCGGCCGACACCTCGATGCGGGCGGACGCCTCGTAGTCGAGGCCGGAGATGCAGAGCCGGCCGTCCGCCGCCTCCAGCAGCAGACCGCCCAGCACCGGAACGGGCGACCTCGTCGGCAGCACCCGGGCCGCCCAGGCCACGGCGTCCGCGAGCTCGCCCCGTTCGATCCGGAACTCCATGGTGGTGACCTCTCCTCGCGCGTCGACCCTCTCTGGTCTCCGACGCTAACGGGCACCACTGACAACGCGGCGAAAGGGCGGTTGCGGCCGACGACAGCGGCCACCCCCGTGAGCCGATGCCGTCGTCCCCCGTGCCCTCCCCCGAAGGCCCGCAACCGCGTTCGGACTCTAGGTCGCGGGGTAGGCATGGGAAAGATTCAGTTCGCACTGTGGGGTCGGACAGAGGTATCAGTGCGCACAGCCGAACCGGTACGCTGCACTCCGGTTTCTGGCAGGAGCGGGGTCAGGAACAGGCAGGGGGAACGAGCAGGCAGGGGACGGGAGCGGCGGAGCAGTGCACGCGCGAAAGCGGGCCGACGACGTCATACGGATGCACGGTCTCGCCCGGACGGGCGGCTCGCAGGAGCTGCTGCGCTGGGTGTCGGGACGTGCCGACGGCTGGGCGGGGCTGCTCGGCGGTGACGGCACCATTCTGCACGGCGTCGCCCGGACCCCCGATCCCGCAGGTGTCGGGTCGGCCGCCCTCGCCTCCGCGTGCGCCAGGGAGTTGACCGCACTAGGGGCGCGCTCCTCCTCCTTCGACAAGGGCGCGCACACCGCACTGCTGTACTCCCTGGACGCTCCGCCGGACGTTCTCGCGCCGGTGCTCGCCGTGGTCGGCCGACGACCGTTGCCCGAAGGCCTGTCCACGCTCCTCGCCGACGCGGCCCTGCCGCTGGCCATGTGCTGGGCGGCCGAGACCGTCGAGCGCAAGCGCCGTCGCGTCGACCTGGCGGAGTCCCGCGGGAGGGAAGCGGTGCTGCACCTGCTGATGACCGGCCAGTTGTCGATCGCGCACCAGGTCGCCGGGGCGCTGAAGCCCAGCCTGCCGGACCCGGTCCGGGTATGCGTCGTCGAGTGCTCGGGCCGCGACCGGGACGAGGTGGCCCGCGTCTGCGGGGAGCTCTCCGGCGGGCGGTCATGGATCGTGCGGTGCCCCGTGTACGCACGCCATCTGATCCTCATCGTGCCCGCGAAACCCGGGCAGGCGGACGGCCGGCTAGGACCGCGGGTCGCCTCGGTGGTGGACGACTGCGTCGTCGGCATCAGCGAGGACGTGACGCTGGCCGACACGGCGACCGCGTACCGCCAGGCGTTCCACGCACTCGCCGTCGCCCGCGGGCTGCCGGAGCGGCACGCCCACTTCGGCTCGGCCCCCGAACTCTCCCTGGTGGCCGGTGCGGAGGGCGCCCGGTGGGCGGACACCGTGCTGGCCCCGCTGCTCACCCATCTGCCACGGCGCGGCCAGGACCCGGGAAGCCAGGAACTCGCGGCCACTCTCGCCTCCTGGCTCGCGTTCTCCTCGCACGCGACCGATCACCTGAAGATCCACCGCAACACACTGGCCGCGCGGCTGCGTTTGATCAGCGAGCTGCTGGACATGGATCTGAACAAGGTCGCCGACCAGTCCGCGCTCGACCTGGCCCTGTCCATCCGTGCCACGCCCGCTCTGCCCCGGCCGGCCGACGGCTCGACGGAGCCCGTGCACTCGCTGGACCGCATACTGCGCACGCCCGCGGTCCACTCCTGGGCGCTGCAGCAGCTTCGGCCGCTGGGCGACCCGGGGCCGGCCCTCGGCCCCGCGGACCCGTACACCACGCTGCGCACCTGGTTGGAGCACGAGGTGCAACTGGGCCCGACGGCCGGGGCGCTGGGCATCTCCGTCCCCGGGGCGCGCAAGCGGCTGACGCGGCTGGAGACCGTCCTCCAGCGCTCGCTCCTGCGGACCCCCAGCGCCCGCTACGACCTGTGGCTGGCGTTCCGGGCGATGGACCTCGCCCACGACGGATGAGCGGACAGGGCGGGGGGGTGCGCCGGGCCGTAGGGCCCGGCGCACCCCCCGCGGGCAGTCCGGCCGGTCAGCAGCCGAGGTTCGCTCCGGCCGTGGTGCCGAGGATCTGCACGAAGGCCTGGTACTTGTTGATCCGGCTCTGGACCTGGGCGGGGTTGCCGCCGTTGCACTCGATGGAGCCGTTGATGGAGCGGATCGTCTCGCCGAATCCGGCTCCGTTCACCATGGCGTTGTGGGCCGTCATGGTGCCGGGGCCATTCTGGGTGTTCCAGTACCAGAGGCCGGTCTTCCACGCCACGGACGCGTCCTGCTCGACCAGGTAGGGGTTGGCGAGCAGGTTGATGCCGAGCGCGTCGCCGGCCGCCTTGTAGTTGAAGTTCCAGCTGAGCTGGATCGGTCCGCGCCCGTAGTACGCGGCCTGGCCCGCGGGGCAGCCGTAGGACTGGCTGGTGTCGCAGTAGTGCGGGTAGTTGGCCGTGTTCTGCTCGACCACGTACACCAGGCCGCCCGTCTCATGGCTGACGTTGGCGAGGAAGGCCGCGGCTTCCTGCTTCTTCACCGTGTCGCTGCCGGTGTTGGCGAAGCCCGGGTAGGCGCTCAGGGCGGCGGTCAGGCCGCTGTACGTGTAGAAGGAGTTCCGGCCGGGGAACATCTGGTTGAACTGCGCCTCGCTGACGACGAAGCCGGTGGACGAGCCCGGACCGCCCGGGTCCGTACCGCCGCCGCTTCCGCAGCTGCCCTGGTCGGCCCAGACGTCGGAGCTGCCGGGCTTCTCGTTCTGCGTCCACCACTTGGCGGTCCAGTTGTGCCCGTTGTACGAGGCGGCGCCACCGCCCGTATAGACGGAGGAGGAGTTCCAGGCAGCCGCACACTCGGCCGCCGAGGCGGTGGTGGCGGGAAGGATGACGACGGTTGCGACGACCGCGACCAGCGCGGCGAGCAGGCCCGTGATGCGTTTGATCATGCGAGCACTCCTTCGGCGCGGCGCACCGGACTCATCGGTGCGCCGCCATGGGGGGTGCCGTCACTCAAGCGGCATTGGCCTGGACCTGTCAAGGTCTAGACCAAAGTCCGGATAACTCAACCCTTCTGACCCCGCCGAGAACGCGGAGCACGGACCGCCCGACCGTTCGATGCCGATCCTCGGGCATCAACAGATCAGCCGGGAACTCGAGTTGGCGCTGACGATGCCAGTGGCCTGCGGCACCCGCGAGTTCTTCCAGCGCCGCGTCCTAGGCGCCGGACGGGCCGCGGATGCACGGCGAGGACGGAGTCCGCACATGCCGGAGGGCCGGGGCGACGATGCCGCCCCGGCCCTCCCTCGATCCCGTGTGCCTACAGGAACGAGTTGATCTCGATGGTCTCGGTGCGGCCCGGGCCGACACCGATCGCGGAGATCGGGGCGCCGGACATCTCCTCCAGCGCCTTCACGTACGCCTGGGCGTTCTTCGGCAGGTCACCGAAGGTCTTCGCCTTCGTGATGTCCTCGGACCAGCCCGGCAGCAGCTCGTAGATGGGCTTCGCGTGGTGGAAGTCCGTCTGGTTGTACGGGAGCTCCTCGACGCGCTTGCCGTCGATCTCGTACGCCACGCACACCGGGATCTGCTCCCAGCCGGTCAGCACGTCCAGCTTGGTGAGGAAGAAGTCGGTCAGGCCGTTGACCCGGGTCGCATACCGCGCGATCGGGGCGTCGAACCAGCCGCAGCGGCGGTCACGGCCGGTGGTGACTCCGCGCTCGCCACCGATCCTGCGCAGCGCCTCGCCGTCCTCGTCGAGCAGCTCCGTGGGGAACGGACCGGCGCCGACGCGGGTGGTGTAGGCCTTGAGGATGCCGATGACCCGGCTGATCTTCGTCGGGCCCACGCCGGAACCGGTGCAGGCGCCGCCCGCGGTCGGGTTCGACGAGGTGACGAAGGGGTACGTGCCGTGGTCGACGTCGAGCAGTGTGCCCTGACCGCCCTCGAAGAGGACGACCTTGCCCTCGTCGATGGCGTTGTTCAGGATCAGCGTCGTGTCGGCGACGTAGGGCTTGATCTGCTCCGCGTACTGGAGCATGTCCTCGACGACCTTGCCGGCCTCGATGGCACGCCGGTTGAAGACCTTGGCCAGAAGCTGGTTCTTCTGCTCCAAGGCCGCCTCGACCTTCTGCTCCAGGATCGACTCGTCGTAGAGGTCCTGGACACGGATGCCGACCCGGTTGATCTTGTCCGCGTACGTCGGGCCGATGCCGCGCCCGGTCGTACCGATCTTGCGCTTGCCGAGGAACCGTTCCGTCACCTTGTCGACGGTGACGTTGTACGGGGTGATCAAATGAGCGTTGCCGCTGATCAGCAGCTTGGACGTGTCCACGCCGCGGTCGTTCAGCCCACTCAGCTCGGAGAGCAGGACCGCAGGGTCGACGACGACACCGTTACCGATGACCGGGGTACACCCCGGTGAAAGGATTCCGGAGGGGAGGAGATGAAGTGCGTACTTCTGGTCACCGACGACCACCGTGTGGCCGGCATTGTTGCCGCCCTGGTAGCGCACCACATAGTCCACGGATCCACCGAGGAGGTCGGTGGCCTTTCCCTTGCCCTCGTCACCCCACTGAGCACCGAGCAGCACAAGTGCGGGCACAGGCGTACACCCCTTCCGGGCGGGGCATGTCCAAGGTCAGGGGGCGTACGTAAACGCCGTACATGCCGTACGACTTTGTACGACAAGGCCTGAACCGTCGAACCGGGTGCCCCGGAATAGACGAAGCCCCTGGCGCAATAGCGCAAGGGGCTCTTGCACCAAGATGCTACCCGAGGAAGGACCCAGGTGTCGGCTGCCCAGCCCCCCGGTAACGGTGCGCCCCATCTGCTGGTGGTGATCGATCCGGTCGCCCGCCGGACGGACGGCGAGTCCGTCCGGATCGCAAAAGACGTGCTGAGCGCCGGTGCGCACGCGAAGATCTGCCTTCCGGACGGGCCCGCGGAGTTCGCCCGGGCCCTGTCCCGCAGGGGCGCCAGGAGGCCAGTGGTGATAGGCGACGACCGGGCGCTGCGGCGTGCGGTCGCCCTGCTCCACCGGGAGCGAGAACCAGCCATGAACGCCCTCTCCCTCATCCCGGTCGGGGCCGCGGCGGCGCTGGAACTCACGCACTCGCTCGGCGTGCCGAGGGGCGCGGTGGCGGCGGCACGCACGGCGCTCGACGGTGCGGTGCGCCGACTGGACCTGCTGGTCGACGACAGCGACGGCGTCGTCCTCGGCGCGCTGCGGATCCCGCCCCTGACCGGCGCACCGGGCACGCAGCCGGACCGCGCGGGCGTCAACGCGGTCTGGGACACCTGCCGCTCCCTGGTCCGCACCCTGGTACGCCCCGCACCGGCTCCGCTCGTACCGTCCGGCACGCACCGGCTGCGCGTCGAGGCGGACGGTGTCGTGCTGAACGATCTGGATCGCCCCGTCGAATCGGTGACGGTGACCTCGGGATGCGGCGGCGGCACCGCCGAGGTGACGATCCAGGCGCCGGGCGACGCTCCGGTGACCACGGAGGCCAAGGCCGTCACCGTCTCGGGCGCGGACTTCCGCTACCGGGCGGACATACAGGTGGGCGGCCCGGTGCGGACCCGGACGTGGACGGTGCGGGCGGGGGCATGGGGGCTGATGCTCCCAGTGGCGGCGGAGGGGTAGCGGTCCGCGTCGGGGGTGGCTGCCGCGCCCCACCCGGCGCCGATCAGGCCTCCCCCGGGCCCTCGGCCGCCGGTAGGTCCAGGGTCTTCCGGTGGGCCTCCCAGCGGTCCATCATGGCGCCCAGCTCCGACTGCATGAACTCGAAGAACGCCGCCGTCTCGGCGATCCGGGCGCCCGCCGGCGTGTGCTCGCCGAGCGTCCGCGCACCGTCCCTCAGGGTCTGTTCCCAGCGGGTGAGCACCCGGTCTCGGCCGGCGAACGTGGTGTACCAGACCTCGTTGTGCAAGCGATAGCGGTCGCGGCGCGAGCCGGGTTCGCGTTCGCGGCCGACCATGCTGACCTGCGTGAGGTAGTTGATCGCACCGGACACGGCTGCCGGGCTGATCTGCAGGGCAAGGGCCAGCTCGGCCGAGGTCATGGACGCGTCGTCGTCGGCGAGCAGCGCGGCGAACACGCGGGACGCCATGCGCTGCATCCCCGCCTCGGTCATCTCGAACGCGAACCGCTCGACGAACCGTGAGACCGCCTCTGCGTCCCGCCCCTCACGCCCCCGGGCAGCACCTCGCGGTTCGCGTGCGCCCTCTGCGGTGTCGCTGCTCATCGGTCCCTCGCCCTTCCTTCACCCGGCCCCGGTCACTCATCCGAGTTTATACGCTTCTTTAACTTCACAAATTTGTGAAAGTACCGTACGTTCAAAATCATGACGAAGGCAATCACCGTGGCTGGGCTGCACAAGTCGTTCGGCCGGACGCACGCGCTGGAAGGGCTCGACCTGACCGTCGAGTCCGGTGAAGTCCACGGCTTCCTCGGACCGAACGGGTCGGGGAAGTCCACCACCATCCGGGTCCTCCTGGGCCTGCTGCGGGCCGATTCCGGCGCCGCCCAGTTGCTCGGCCGCGACCCCTGGCGCGACGCGGTGGAGCTGCACCGGCATGTGGCATACGTCCCCGGGGACGTCACGTTGTGGCGCAACCTCTCCGGCGGCGAGGTGATCGATCTGTACGGGCGGCTGCGCGGCGGCCTCGACGACGCCCGGCGCGCCGACCTCGTCGAACGGTTCGCGCTCGACCCGACCAAGAAGGGACGGACGTACTCGAAGGGCAACCGGCAGAAGGTGGCCCTGATCGCCGCCTTCGCCTCCGATGCGGACCTATTGATCCTGGACGAACCGACCAGCGGGCTGGACCCGCTGATGGAGGAGGTCTTCCGGAGCTGCGTCACCGAGGCACGCGACCGCGGGCGGACGGTGCTGCTCTCCAGCCACATCCTCAGCGAGGTCGAGTCCCTCTGCGACCGGGTCAGCATCATCCGGCAGGGCCGGACGGTGGAGACCGGCTCCCTGGCCGGCATGCGTCATCTGTCGCGCACGAACCTCACCGCCGAACTGGTCGACATCCCCAGCGGCCTGGCGCGGCTTCCCGGGGTGCACGACCTCGACGTCCACGGACGGCGGGTCTCGCTCCAGGTCGACACGGACAAGCTGGACGCGGTCCTCAAGTCACTTTCCGCCTCCGGGGTCCGGTCCCTGACCAGTGCCCCGCCCACCCTGGAGGAGCTCTTCCTGCGGCACTACACGACGAACGCGGAGCAGGGCACCGGACGGAGCGCGAAGCAGGGCACGGGGGTGGCGGCGCGATGACTGCCTTGACCATGCCCGCCGGGGCCGGGGCGGGGCGCCGGGCCCGGACCGGGCAGCTCGCGGGGACCTGGTCCCTGCTGAGGCTCGCCCTGCGGCGCGACCGCGTCGTCATGCCGGTCTGGGTGATCGCGCTCGGCGGGTCGTTCTCCTCCGTCGGGCAGTCCATCGCCTCGCTCTACGACACGGCGGCTCAGCGCGCCGAACTCGCCGCTTCGATGAACGGCAACAACTCGGTGCGCGCGATGTACGGACCCGTTTTCGGAGACTCCGTCGGCGGGCTCGTCAGCTGGCGCATGATCGCGTTCGGTGCCGCGCTGGCCGCGGTGATGAGCCTGGTCGTCGTCGTGCGGCATACCCGGGAGGAAGAGGAGACCGGCCGTCAGGAGATGCTGTTCTCCGCCATGGTGGGGCGCAGGGCGCCGCTCACCGCCGCGCTGCTCGCCGCCCTGATCGCGAACGCCGCGCTGGGCCTGGTAATCGTTGCGGGGATGGCCGGGTCGGGGGCGGGCGGAGCCGGGGCGGTGGCGCTCGCATCGGCCGTCGCCGGTGTCGGTGCGCTGTTCGCCTGCACCGCCGCGATCGCCGCTCAGTTCACGGAGAGCGCGCGGCTCGCCAAGGGGCTGACGGCGGCGGTGATCGGCGCCGCGTTCGTCCTGAAGGCGGCGGGCGACTCCGCGACGGACGACGGCTCGTCGGTCCTCACCTGGCTCTCCCCGCTCGGCTGGGCGGAGAACACCCGGCCGTACGCGGACGAACGGTGGTGGGTGCTCCTTCTGATAGCCGGTGGCGCGGCCGTGCAGTGCGCCGTGGCATACGCGTTGACCGGGCGCCGTGATGTCGGCATGAGCTTCCTGGCGACCCGGCCCGGGCCTGTTAGGGGCCGGATCTCCACCGCCTTCGGCCTGGCGGTGCGCCTCCAGCGCGGCGCGCTCCTCGGGTGGACGGTGTCGTTCGCCGCGGTCGGTGTCGTCTTCGGCGGGCTGACCGGCGGCGCTGCGGACCTCGTAGGGGACAACGAGAAGACCAGGGAGATCTTCGAGCGGATGGGCGGGCAGTCCGGCCTGACCGATGCGTTCCTCGCCTCCATGGTGTCCGTCCTCGGCACGGTGGCGGCGCTGTTCATCGTCTCCTCGGTACTGCGGCTGCACGGTGAGGAGACCGCCGGCCGCGCGGAACCTGTGCTCGCGGGCGGGGTCGGCCGGACGGGCTGGGCGACCGGCCATCTGCTCATCGCCTTCGGCGGCGCGGCACAGATCATGACGGTCGGCGGCCTCGGCCTGGCGGTGGGCTACGGACACGAACTCCCGGCCGTACTCGCTGCCTCGCTGGTGCAACTGCCCGCCGTCTGGCTGCTGGGCGGGGTGACGGTCCTGCTGTACGGGGCGCTGCCCAGGGCCGCTGCGGCGGGCTGGGCGCTGGTGGGGCTGTGCCTGGCGCTGGGCTGGATAGGACCCGCCCTGGATCTGCCACAGCCGGTGATGGACGTGTCGCCGTTCACGCACCTGCCCAGGCTGCCGGGGGCGGCGGCCATGGAGTGGGGGCCGGTGGTGCTCCTCACCGCGGTCGCGGTGGTGCTGGTGGCGGGTGGGCTGGCGGCGCTTCGGAGACGCGACATGCTGACCTGAGACGGCCTGGACCTGGGACGGCCTGGACCTGGGACGACGCGCGGGTGGGCCGGACGGCCCCGCACCCTGCCCACGTCCTACGCCCCTCGCACTGCGGCCCCTCGCACCGCGGCACCACACGCTTCCGCCCCACGTACAGACCTCGTCGGCCTCAAGCCCCCGGCCCCACGAGCCCCGGCCCCCGCTCGCGTGTCGTCAGAGCTCGACCCGGAGTTCCTTCACTCCCCGGATCACGTAGCCCGGGTTCCACTCCGGTTCCGCGACCAGCCGCATACCGGGCGCCCGGCGCAGCAACTCACCGAAGGAGGAGTTCAGTTCCACCCGTGCCAGGGGCGCCCCGAGACAGAAGTGGATGCCCGCACCGAAGGTGATGTGCGGGTTCTCCCGCCGGGCGAGGTCCAGCGAGTCCGGGTCTGTGAAGCGGGCCGGGTCGCGATTGGCCGAGCCGAAGAGGAGGGCCACCTCCGAGCCGCGCGGAATGACCGTGCCGTCGATCTCGATGTCGTCGAGCACCCAGCGTTCGAACATCTGCAAGGGGGTGTCGTACCGCATCAGTTCCTCCACCGCGGTGGGCAGCAGCCCGTGGTCCGCCCGCAGCGCGGCCAGTTGTTCCGGGTGGCGCAGCAGCGTCCACCAGCCGTTCGCCGTGGTGTTGACGGTCGCCTCGTGTCCCGCGTTCAGCAGCAGCACACAGGTGGAGACCATCTCCTGCTCGGTCAGCCGCTCGCCCTCGTCATGGGCGGCGATGAGCGCGGAGATCAGATCCGTACCGGGATTCCCGCGCCGCTGCGCGATCAGCTCGCGCAGATACGCGGAGAAGTCGAGCGACGCGCGGACGGCGGCGCGGGCGGTCTCCTCGGACGGGTTGAGCTCGAACATCCCGCAGATCGCCGCCGACCAGGGCCGCAACGGCGCACGGTCCGACTCCGGGATGCCGAGCATCGCGGCGATCACGGCGACCGGCAGCGGCTCCGCGACCGCCGTCAGAAGGTCGCCCCCGCCCTGCGCGACGAAGTCGTCGACGAGTCCGGTGGCCAGCCGCTGGACGGTCGGGACGAGTTGTTCGACGGTGCGTGGGGTGAACGCCTTGGAGACGAGTCGCCGGATCCGGGTGTGGTCCGGCGGTTCCAGGTCCAGCAGCCCCTGCCCGTTGAGCGTCTCGAACGGCTCGTGCGCGACGGGCGGTGGCGTCCGCCCGAACTCCTCGTGCGTGAACCGGTGCAGGTACGTCCGGCCCAGCCGCCGGTCGCGCAGCAGCGCCGCCACGTCGGCGTAGTGCGGGACGAGCCACTGGTCGGTCGGCTCGAAGTAGTGCGCCCGGCCGGTGGCGCGCAACTCGGCGTAGGCGGGGTACGGGTCCGCGACGAACCCCTCCGACCACGGATCGAACGGGGCGGCGGAGCCGGAGGCGGAGCGCATGGGCTGATCCATGGACCGACGCTAACCGGCCATCCGCGCCCGGGCCAGCCCTGCCACGGCCCCCGCACTGGCCCTGTCCGCCAGTCCACCCGTCCACCCGTCCGGCCGTCCTTGCCAGGCAGTGCGGGCTGAAGGACGCCGAGGCCCTCGGCGAGAGAGATGTCGGAGCGTCATACGACGAGCGGATGGCCACCCTCGGCCGGTCCGCCGGAGTGGACGACCTCCTAGGGGTCACGGGCGTCACGGGCGTCACGGGCGGGCCTCGGGTGGCCCATTATCGATCATGCGTACGATTGCCGTAGGTATGGTGCGGGCAAAGTCGACCGGAGCCGAGCATCGGTATCAATGCGACCGGACGGACTCCGACGCGACCCCACCATGACCCGACGAAAGAGTGCAGACGTGAGTTCGACCGCTGTCCGCCGTACCGCCCTCGCGGCCTCGGCCACCGCCCTGGCCCTGCTCGTCACCGCCTGTGGCGGGTCGTCCGACGACGACGGTGCGGCCGGTGACGACAAGGTCAAGGCGGACCGGTCCGCCCCCGCCGCGGACAAGTCCGCCGAGTCCGCCCCGGCGGGCAGGGCGCTGACCGCCGCCGAGTTGGAGAAGGTCGCTCTCACCCCGTCCGACGTCAAGAACGGCGAGGTCACCACCAAGGTCCCGGCGAAGGACGACATCGCGAAGGACCAGGTCTCGACGGACGACAAGGCCTGCCTGCCGCTCGCCCTCGGCCAGTCCGCGGTGGCCCAGGGCGAACCGGCGGCGAGCGTGAAGCGTTCCTGGCATGGCCAGACGGAGGCGCCCTCCCGGAGCAAGGGCCCGGACGGCCGGGACATGACCACCATCAGCGTCGACAAGATCATGCTGAACCTCGCCTCCTACGCGGACGGCGGCGCCGAGCAGGCGCTGCAAGAGCTGCGCACGGCCGCCGAGAAGTGCGCCGGGGGCTTCGTCGCAACCTCGGGCGACGACAAGCTGAAGATCGCCGAAGTCACCACCGCCAGTGCCCCCAAGGGCGGGGACGAGGCGGTCGCCATCAACATCGGCGTGGACATCGGCAAGGACACCAACGGGCTCATGAAGCTCGTCGTGGTCCGCAAGGGCGCCACGCTCGCCTCCTTCAGCGCGGTCAACCTCTCCTCCATGATGACCGGCGCCGAATTCCAGGTCGCGGCGGACGTCGTCGACGCGCAGGTCGCCAAGCTCGGCTGACCACGGGGCGCACGAGGACCGGGACGCACCAGGACCGGGACACACGAGGACCGGGACGCACGAGGACCGGGGCGACCGCACAGGCGGACCCGCTCCGTCCCCCGTAACACCTGATCCGTCCCCCATGACGCGCGCGCTCCCGGGCCCCACGACTCTCAGGACGGCGTGACCAGCCGGGCCTCGTAGGCGAAGACGGCCGCCTGGGTGCGGTCGCGCAGGCCCAACTTCACCAGGATGCGGCTCACATGCGTCTTGATGGTGGACTCGGCGACCACCAGGTGCGAGGCGATCTCCGCGTTCGACAGCCCCTGGGCGATCAGCACGAGCACCTCCGTCTCGCGCTCCGTGAGATCACCGATCTGGGCGAGGGCCGGCGGCCGCGGGGCCGCGGCGAGCTTGGAGAACTCCGCGATCAGGCGCTTGGTGACCGTAGGTGCCAAGAGCGCCTCGCCCGATGCCACCACCCGCACGCCGTCCGCGAGTTGCCGGGCCGAGGCGTCCTTGAGCAGGAAGCCGGAGGCACCGGCGCGCAGTGCCTGGTAGACGTACTCGTCGAGGTCGAAGGTGGTGAGCACCAGCACCTTCGCGTCCGCGTCGGCGGCGACGATCTCACGGGTCGCCTCGATGCCGTTGAGCTCCGGCATCCGGATGTCCATCAGCACCACGTCGGGACGGAGCGCCGCGACCTGGGCGACGGCCTGGCGTCCGTTGACGGCCTCGCCGATGACCTCGATGCCCGGCATGGCGTTGAGGAGGACCGAAAAGCCCTCGCGGACCATCATCTGGTCGTCGACGATCAGCACCCGGATCGGCGTACCGGCGGAGGCCGTCATGACTGCTCCGCGGCGGAAGCGTCGGACGGGGCCGTCAGCACGGGGATGAAGGCGGTGACCTCGTAACCGCCTTCCGTGGTCGTCTCGGCCGTCATCTCACCGTTCAGCATCGCCACCCGCTCCCGCATGCCCGTGATCCCGTGGCCGGCCCCGGGCGAGGGCTTCACCGGACCGGTCGGCGGACCGTTGACGACGCGCAGCCCGAGCCCACCCAGCACATAGCCGATCTCGACCTTGGCGGTGGCACCCGGCGCGTGCCGCAGGCTGTTGCTGAGGGCTTCTTGAATGATCCGGTACGCCGACAGCTCGACGCCCTGCGGCAGCTCGCGCACCGCACCGGTCACGGTCTTCTCCGCAGGTAGGCCGGCCTCGCCGACATTGGCGAGCAGCCTGTCCAGTTCGGCCAGGGTGGGCTGCGGGGCGTCCGGCGCCTCGTAGTCCTCGGCCCGGACGACGCCGAGGACCCGGCGCAGTTCGGTGAGGGCCGCGACGGCGTTCTCCCGGATCGTGACGAAGGCCTGCTCCAGCTCGGGCGGCGGGTTCTCCACCCGGTAAGGGGCGGCCTCGGCCTGGATGGCGACGACCGACATGTGGTGGGCGACCACGTCGTGCAGTTCGCGGGCGATGGTGGTGCGCTCCTCCAGCAGCGTGCGCCGGTCGCGCTCGACGGCGGTGACGGTGCGCTGCACGGTCACCTCGCGCTCCGCCTCACGACGGATCTGCACCACGCTCACCAGGAGCAGCGCGAACGCGGAGGTCACCGCCATGGCAGCCGTGGACGGCCCGGCGTCCCATCCGCCGACGTTCTCCAGGACCGTGCCGAACAGCACGGTCAGGCCCCACATCCATGCCGCTGTGCGCGGCCTGGTCCTGGCAGCGACGACGACCAGCACCACCAGGTGCGCGAAGAACGTGCTCGGCACCCACGGCCCGTCGGACGTGCCGGCGACCATGCTCACCGGCATGAGCGCCATCGACATCCAGAACGCCCCGACCGGCCGCACCAGCGTCATCCCGACGCACGCGGCGGGCAGCAGCCCCGACACGAGGACTCCGGCGTTGCCGGTGCTGGAGAACCCGATCATGAAGGCGAGCAGCGCGGCCGCCAGGACCACCGCGTGCGGAGTCCACTCGACACGCGCCCGGAGCCGCTCCGACAGCCTCCGGGTCAGCGCCCCGTCGGTCCGCATCGGCCCCAGCGGGCGGTAGGCGAACGCGTCATGGATGAGGTCCTGGCGCAGGCCGCCTATCGCCCCTGCGGCCACCCGGTACTCAGGGCTTCTGGTCTTGGTCTCGGTCACGTTTCCACGGTAGGCGGCGCGGCGCCCCGGGTCGTCAGCAGTGATACGGATCCTGAACCGTCCGTCGCAAGTACTACCGAGGTCCGTCGCGCCGCTTCGGCGGCGGTTCTACCAGGCCAGCTGGGCGATCTCCTCGGCGACCACGGCACACGCGTCGGCCGCCGGGTCGATCAGCGGGAAGTGTCCGACGTCCGGCAGCAGCGTCAGCCCCACCGTCTCGCCCTCCTTCGCCGCCGCGTCGACGAATGCCTCCGAGACCGCCTGCGGCACGGTCAAGTCCGCCGTGCCCTGCACCACCGCCGTCGCGATGCCGGTGGGCAGCAGCAGGGCCGGGTCGGCGTGCGCGCCGCGCTCGGCGAAGTCCTCCGCGCGCCCCAGGAACTGCCCGACCGCGCCGGAGCACACATCGAGCCCGACGGCCGCGGCGAAGTCCGCGATCGGGGCGAGCGCGACCACTCCGCGCAGCGCGGGCGCGCGCGGCAGCCGCCACGGCGAGCCCTCCGGCAGGACGTGCCGGGCAGCGGCCCACAGTGCCAGCTGCCCGCCCGCGGAGTGCCCGGTGACGACGATCCGCCGGGCGTCCGCTGCGGGCAGGTGGAGCGCCAACAGCTCCGGCAGCGCGTCCATCGCCGCCGCGACGTCGTCGAGCGTCTCCGGCCAGCGCCCGGCGACGGGGCCGGAGCCCCGCTGCTGCGGAAGTTCGCTGCCGCGCCGGTACTCGACACTGGCGACGGCCAAGCCGCGCCGGGCCAGGAAGTCCGCGAACGGCGACACATGGAGCCGGTCGTACGGTGCCCGCCACGCCCCGCCGTGCAGGACGACCACGACCGGGGCACCGGCACGCCCGTCGCGCGGGGCGTAGAAGTCGATCACCTGGTCCGGGTGGCTGCCGTAGGCGGCACAGACATCGGGGGCGACCACCGGATGCGAGAACGCCGACTCGGTCTCGGCTGCGTCCTGATCACGCGCGGCAGAATCCGACATGCTGCTCCAACCGTCCCTGTGACATGCCCAACTGGCTTGACCTGCGGGGACGGTATCAGTACGGAGCCCCTCCCCTCCCCGGCGGCGGCAGTCCCGGCCCCGGAACGGACCCGGCGTCAGACCCGCCCCGGCCTCAGACCCTGCCCGGCCGGGAGTAGTACGTGCTGTACAGACCGTCCCGGAGATCACCGAAGAAGAAGACCCAGGGGCTCTCGCTGGACTCCTCCTCGGAGAACGCCACCGGGTCGACGCGAGCGAACTCCTCCTGGATCCCGTCGGCGAAGCGGGCGAGCTCGGCGTACGGCGCGGACTGGTCGCCACCGGCCCACTCACGGTCCACCTTCAGCACCCGCTGGTGCAGCAGTTCCAGCAGGTGCCGGAGGGACGAGAGGTCCGTGTGCACCAGGCGCAGGTCCCCGTCGAAGAGCTCCATCTCGCCGGGGAGGGCGTGCACCGTGCCGTCATCGAGGCCGAGGAAGAGGTACCAGCCCTGAACGGCGCCGAGGAGCAGGATGTTGCCGAACTCCTCCTCGATGATCACCACCTCGTCATCGAGGTCCACGACGGGGCGGCCCCCCTCGACCGCGCAGCCGTCCGCCGCAAGGGCCGGGGCCATCCAGAAGGGGCGCTGCGGAAAACCGATGTCGCACAGGGCGCGGAGATCCTCCGGGCGGTGCACCACATCGTCGAGGACCTCGCGCGAGGCCCGTATGTAGCCGACGCGGTCGCTCGCGGCCCCGCCCTCACCGTCGGCGTCGAAAAGCATCTCCGTGCAACCCCCTGGCCGTCGGCTGTCGTCCCACCCCGTTCTGCGGGTCGCACGGCAGTTCCGTGAACCGTCCGGCGACCGGGGCGAGCCGGTCGCCGGACTGATCCGGCAGCCTACGCCGCCGGAGCGGCCGAAGCGGTCAACACGTCCGCGAGCACCCGCGCCGCACGTTCCGCGTCGGCGAACCCCACGTACAGCGGAGTGAAACCGAAGCGCAGCACGTCCGGCCGTCGCAGGTCCCCGACGACACCGCGCGCGATGAGCGCGCCCATCACGGGTTCGGCGTCCTCGCACCGCAGCGCGACCTGGCTGCCGCGTTCCGCGTGGGAAGCCGGGGTGACGGACACGACCCGGCCCTCGGGGGCGTACGCGGCCACGCACTCCAGGAAGAAGTCCGTCAGCGCCAGCGACTTGGCCCGGACCACGTCGATGCCGACCCCGTCCCAGACGTCGAGGGACGCCTCCAGGGCCAGCATGGACAGGATGTCGGGGGTCCCGACCCGGCCCCGTACAGCGCCGTCCGCGGGCGCGTACCCGGGCGTCATCGCGAACGGGTCGGCATGCGACGTCCACCCCGGCAGGGGCGAGTCGAACGCCGCCTGGTGCCGCTCGGCGACGTACAGGTACGCCGGCGAACCGGGGCCGCCGTTGAGGTACTTGTACGTGCAGCCGACCGCAAGGTCCACCCCATGGGCGTCCAGCCCGACAGGCAGCGCGCCCGCGCTGTGGCACAGGTCCCAGACGGCGACCGCGCCCGCCGCGTGCACGGCGGCGGTGAGGCCGGGCAGGTCGTGGAGCCGGCCGGAGCGGTAGTCGACGTGGTTGAGCAGCACGGCGGCGGTACGCGTGCCGAGCGCGCCCGGCACGTCGGCGGGGGCGACCGGAACGATCCGGTGGCCGGTCATCCGGGCCGCCGACGTGGCGATGTACCCGTCGGTGGGGAACGTCGAGGCGTCGACCAGGATCTCGTCGCGGCCCTCCGGCGCCAGCCGGGTCGCGGCGACGACGGCCTTGAAGACGTTCACGCTCGTCGAGTCGCCGACGACGATCTGGCCCGGGGCCGCCCCGACGATCGGGGCGATGCGGTCGCCGATCCGCTCCGGCGCGGTCCACCAGCCGCTCTCGTCCCAGGACCGGATGCGCAGCTCGCCCCACTCACGGGTGAGGACCTCCTGCAACCGGGCGGGCACGTGGCGGGGCAGGGCGCCCAGGGAGTTGCCGTCCAGGTAGACGGTGTCGTCGAGGGTGAAGAGCTTCCGCAGCGGTGCCAGTTCGTCCGCGGTGTCGAGCGCCTGTGCGCGCTCCTGGAGATCAGACATGGCTGCGGGCCGTCCAGAGCTCGGGGAACACGTTCTTCGTGGCGCGCTTCTCCAGCCAGGCGACACCGGCGGAGCCACCCGTCCCGGTCTTGGAGCCCATGGCCCGCCTGGTGGCGACGAGGTGATCGTTGCGCCAGCGCCAGACGAGCTCGCCCACGTCGGTGAGCACCTCGCCGAGGCGGACCAGTTCATCGTTCTGGTCGGGGTTGGCGTAGATCTCCGCCCACACGGCCTCGACCTGGGGCGACGGCTCGTACTTCAGGCTGAGGTCGCGGCCGAGCACCTCCTGCGGCACGGCGTGGCCGCGCCGGGCCAGGAGGGCGAGTGCCTCGTCGTACAGACCGGGCTCGCCGAGGGCCTTCTCCAGCTCGGCGTGGACGCGGGGAGCGCCCCGGTGCGGCACGAGCATGGACGCGGACTTGTCGCCGAGCAGGAACTCCATCCGCCGGTACATGGCCGACTGGAAGCCGGAGCCCTCGCCGAGTGAGGAGCGGTAGGAGTTGAACTGGGCGGGGGTGAGCTGGGCGAGCGGCGTCCAGGAGGCGTTCAGCGCCTCCAGCTCGCGCAGGGACCGCTTCAGCGCGTCCTGCGCGACGTCCAGCCGGTCCTCGCGCATCGCGTGCGCGGCGGTCTCCCACTCATGGACGATGACGGTGAACCACAGTTCCATGACCTGGGTGGTGACCAGGAAGACCATCTCGCCGGGGTCGTCCGAGCGGAGGTGCTGGAGGTGGGTCAGGACATCCGCCTGGACGTAGTCCTCGTACGGAGTCGTTCCCGCGAAGTCGAGGTGCGGGGTCTGCGCACCGGTGGCTTCGGGGTCGGGGTGGATCGTCGACATTGCTGTCTCCTCGACACGAGCTTCCGGGTAGCGGTCCGCCCCCACCCTGAGGTGGTGGAGCTCCGGTCCCCTGCCCGCATCCTAAGCGGAGATCCGCAGGCCGCGACAGCGCAGAGGCCTGGCGGCCGCGACGCCCCGGAGGCCCGGCGGACGCGACAGCCCGCAGTCCTACGGCCGCGACGGCGCGGAGCCCACGGACAGGACAGCGCGAAGGCCCCGCGGACGTGAGTGTCCACAGGGCCCGGCAGGGGTGCGCGTCGGCTAGCCGAGCGTCTGGGCGGCGGTCGGCGAGGAATCGCGGAGGAACGTCGAGCAGCGCTCGTACTCCTCCTGCTCGCCGATCGACTGTGCGGCGCGCGCGAGGGCGTGCAGGGCGCGCAGGAAGCCACGGTTCGGCTCGTGCTCGAACGGCACGGGCCCGTGGCCCTTCCAGCCGGCCCGGCGCAGGGAGTCCAGGCCGCGGTGGTAGCCGGTGCGGGCGTAGGCGTACGACTCGATGACCCGGCCGCCCTCGAACGCCTCGTCGGCGAGCTGTGCCCAGGCCAGTGAGGAGGTCGGGTACTTCGCCGCGACTTCAGCGGGCGCGGTGCCGGCGGCGAGCAGTTCGCGCGGCTCCGGGTCGTCGGGCAGGTGGGTCGGGGCAGGGCCCCCGAGCAGGTTCTCGTGGATCGACATGGGTTCAAGTGTGCCTGGCACCGGCGCCGCACGGGGCATCCGGTGCGCACGAACCCACGAATCGTCTAAGGGCTGTCCCGGGCGGGTTCCAGCGGGGGACTCGTGACGCCGCAGTGCACGGTGCACTCCGGCTGTGCGGTGTCCTGCACGGCGGCCGGTGGCGTACGCACCGTCGCCCACGCGATGAGGGCGCCGAGGACGAGCAGCCCGGCGCACATCGGCATGGCCCGCCGGAAGGTCGCTGCGAACTCTCCGGCGTCCCGGTAGGCCTCCGGCCCCATGCCGGCGAGCAGCGGCAGGGCGGCCACCGCGATCAGACCGGCGGCGCGGGCGGCGGCGTTGTTGATGCCGCTGGCGAGGCCGGCCCGGCCGGTGTCCACCGAGGCCAGGACGGTCGCGGTGAGGGGTGCCACGAGGGTGACGAGCCCGACACCGAGAACAGCGACGGCAGGGAGCACATCGGTCAGATACCCGGTCACGGAACCGGACCCCGGCCCCACGCGCAGCATCAGCAGCATCCCGGCGGCGGCGATCAGGGGGCCGGCGGTGAGCGGGATGCGGGGGCCGATGCGCCGGCCCAGTTCGCCGGACGAGGCCGAGAACAGCAGCATCAGGACGGTGGTCGGCAGCAGGGCGGTGCCCGCGCCGAGCGCGGAGTAGCCCGCCACGACCTGGAGCTGGATGGCGGAGAGGAAGAAGAAGCCGCCGAGCGCCGCGTACACGCAGAGCGTGACGATGTTGACGGCGGTGAACTGCCGGGACGCGAACACCGACGGCGGCAGCATCGGGTCCGGCCGCCGCCGTTCGGCCTGCACGAACGCGACGCCGAGCAGCACCCCGCCCACCGCCGCACCGATCACGGCCGGGGAGGCCCCCTGCCCCGGCGCCTCGATCAGCGCGTACGTCACCAGAGCGAGCGCGAGGGCGGCGAGAGCGGCTCCCAGGACGTCGAAGCGGCCGTGCTCGTACGGGTCACGGGATTCCGGTACGTGGCGCAGGGCGACGGGCACACAGATCGCGGCGACCGGCAGGTTGAGCAGGAACACCCACCGCCAGCCCGGGCCGTCGACGAGCCACCCGCCGACGAACGGCCCGACGGCGGCACCGACCCCGCCGAACCCCGACCACAGCCCGACCGCGCGGGCCCGGTCGTCCGGGTGGAAGCTCGCCTGGATCAGGGCCAGCGAACCCGGGGTGAGCAGTGCGCCGCCGACACCCTGGAGGGCACGGGCGGCGATGAGCACCTCCGCGCTCGGTGCGACACCGCAGAGCAGCGAGGCGGCGGCGAACCAGATCACGCCGACGACGAAGACCCGTCGCCGCCCGTACCGGTCGCCGAGCGCTCCCCCGAGGAGGATCAGCCCGGCGAGGGTCAGCATGTAGGCGTTGACGGTCCACTGGAGCGCGGCCAGGCCGGTGCCGAAGTCCTCACCGATGCGGGGCAGGGCGACGTTGATGACGGTGGAGTCGAGCATGGCCATGCTCGACCCGAGCACGGTCGTGAGGACGACCCAGCGGCCGGTGGGGGACGCGACGCGGATACCGGGCCCCTCCGCCTCTGACTTCTCCATGGCCTCAGCATCATCGCCGCCGGGCCACGGGGCCAGCCGGGCAGAGGCGAGCCCCTCCGGCGATCGAGGAGCGGGGGGAGCGGGCGGCCGGGGGCAGCGCCCCCGAACCGGACCGCGCCGCACACCCACGCCCCGCCGCTACGCGCCGCCCCGCACCGCCTCCACCCCCCGGATCAACGCCTCCACCCCCGCCAGCACCTTGCTCCGCGCGCACCCCACGTTCAGCCGTACGAAGCCTTCCGCCCCGTACACGCTCCCCGGCATCACAGCGACCCGCTCCCGCTCGACCAGCACGCGCTGGAGCGCCTCGTCGTCCTCGACACCCGCCCGTCGCAGGTCGATCCAGGCCAGGTACCCGGCCTGCGGCGGCTCCCACTCCAGCCCGGGGAACGCCGCGTTCAGCCGCTCCGCGACCAGCTCCAGGTTCCCGGCGACATAGGCGCGCACGGCGTCCAGCCAGGCCGCGCCGTCCCGGTACGCGGCGATGTGCGCGGCCAGCGAGAGCACCGCCGGCGAGGCGAGGCCCTCCGCGGTCTCCATCCGGCGCAGAAACTCCGTCCGGTCCTCCGCGCGGCCGATGATCCCGTACGAGCCGGTCAGCGCGGGGAAGTTGAACGCCTTCGAGGCCGAGGTGATGAGCGCCCAGCGCCCGTCGCCGCCCACCCGCGTCCACGGCACGTGGACGCGCCCTTCGTGCACGAAGTCCGCGTGGATCTCGTCGCTGATCACCGCGACACCGTGGCGCGCGGCGAGCGCGGCCATCTCCGCGAGCTCCGCCTCCGTCCACACCCGTCCCGACGGGTTGTGCGGCGAACAGACCACGAGGACCTTGCTGTCCTCACGCGCGAGCTCCCGCTCCAGCGCGGCCGTGTCGCCGAGGCCCACGCCCCGCAGCTCGCGGCCGAGCCCGGTGACCGCCTTGCGGAAGCCGTCGTACGTCGGGGTGTGGACGACCACGCCGTCGCCCTCGGCCGTCCACATCTGGAGCAGCTGCGACAACTGGCTCAGCACGGACGGCCCGTACACCAGCCGGCCGGTGTCGATCGTGGTGCCGTACCGGCTCGCGAACCAATGGGCCACCGCCGGGCGGAAATCACCCAGTCTCCAGTCCGTGTAGCCGAAGACCCCGTGGTCGAGCCGGGCCCGCAGGGCGGCCAGCACCTCGGGGGCCGTCTCGAAGTCCATGTCCGAGATGGTGAACGGCAGCAGTCCGTCCACTCCGAACCGGTCCGCGACCCCGTCCCACTGCACGCTCCACGTCCCGCGGCGGTCGATGACGGTGTCGAAGTCGTAGGACGTGCTCACAGCTGTTCCCTCACATCGTTCATGCCGGTACGGAGTACATGCCGGTACGGAGTGCGTGCCGCTACGGACATGCCATGGGCCCGGCACCCCGAAGGGGGTACCGGGCCCGCGGTGACATCCGTTCGGACTTACTTCAGCTTGGTGCCGGTGGACCGCAGGTTGGCGCAGGCCTCCGTGACGCGCTTGGCCATGCCGCCCTCGGCGGACTTGCCCCAGCTGCGCGGGTCGTAGACCTTCTTGTTGCCGACCTCGCCGTCGACCTTCAGGACGCCGTCGTAGTTACGGAACACGTGGTCCACGATCGGGCGGGTGAAGGCGTACTGGGTGTCGGTGTCGAGGTTCATCTTCACGACGCCGTTCTCCAGCGCGGTGGCGATCTCCTCGGCGGTGGAGCCGGAGCCGCCGTGGAAGACGAAGTCGAACGGCTGGCTGCCGGCCGGCTTGCCGTACTTGCCGGCGACACCCTCCTGGAGGTCCTTGAGGAGCTCGGGACGGAGCACGACGTTGCCCGGCTTGTAGACGCCGTGCACGTTGCCGAAGGACGCGGCCAGCAGGTAGCGGCCCTTCTCGCCCAGACCGAGCGCCTCGGCGGTGCGGAGCGCGTCGTCGACGGTCGTGTAGAGCTCGTCGTTGATCTCGTGGGTGACGCCGTCCTCCTCGCCACCGGTCGGGGTGATCTCGACCTCAAGGATGATCTTGGCGGCGGCGGCCTTGGCCAGCAGCTCCTGGCCGATGGCCAGGTTGTCGGCCAGCGTCTCGGCCGAGCCGTCCCACATGTGGGACTGGAACAGCGGGTTCAGACCCTTGGCGACGCGCTCCGCGGAGATGTCGATCAGCGGACGGACGTACGTGTCCAGCTTGTCCTTGGGGCAGTGGTCGGTGTGCAGCGCGACCGTGACGTCGTACTTGGCGGCGACGATGTGCGCGAACTCGGCGAGGGCGACAGCGCCCGTGACCATGTCCTTGTTGTACTGGCCGCCCAGGAACTCCGCCCCACCGGTGGAGATCTGGACGATGCCGTCGCTCTCGGCCTCCGCGAAACCGCGCAGCGCAGCGTGCAGGGTCTGCGTCGACGTCACATTGATGGCCGGGTAGGCGAACTTGCCTGCCTTCGCCCGGTCGAGCATCTCGGCGTAGACCTCGGGGGTTGCGATGGGCATCTGTCCGCTCCTTGGGATGTGCGGGTGTGCGTTGCGGGTTCCCTGACCTGGGGGCGACGTCATCGTCGCCCCCATCCTCCCAGACTCTCGCCCCGGCTCCACCTGGCGTCCTCCCCCAGCCTTCCCGGCCTCCTGCTGCAGAGATACGACAAGGGGGGCCGGTTTCACGTGAAACCGGCCCCCCTTGAGGGAAACCGCAGGTCAGGGCAGCATCAGGCCAGGTCGAGGTCCGCAACCGAGTAGACGTGCACATACGGGAGGCCCGCCTCGGCGATGGCCGGAGCCGCACCCCGTTCCACGATCACGGCGACGGCGACGACCTCGCCACCCGCCTCGCGCACCGCCTCGACGGCGGTCAGCGGCGAACCGCCGGTCGTCGAGGTGTCCTCGACAACCAGACAGCGGCGGCCCTTGACCTCAGCGCCCTCGATCCTGCGCTGCATGCCGTGGGCCTTCTGCGCCTTGCGCACCACGAACGCGTCCAGCTCCTGCCCACGGGCGGCAGAGGCGTGCAGCATCGAAGTGGCGACCGGGTCGGCACCCAGCGTCAGCCCGCCCACGCAGTCGTAGTCCAGCTCCTCGGTGGCGTCGAGCATGACCTGACCGACCATCGGAGCGGCCTTGCCGTCCAGCGTGATGCGGCGCAGATCGATGTACCAGTCGGCCTCGAGGCCGGAGGAGAGAGTCACCTTGCCGTGAACCACGGCCTTGTCCTTGATCTGCTGCAACAGCTCAGCACGTACGTCAGTCATGGCTACGAGAATAAGGCGCCCGGCCGCCGCCCGAACGCAGCTCCCGCACAGGCCTCCGGGCCGCCGCCCGAACGCAGCTCCCGCACAGGCCTCGGGGCCGTCGGCCTCAGAGCGTGCGCCAGCTCCAGGTCGTCGCGATCTCCAGGGGCTCGATGGGGGTGACATAGCGGGGCGCGGTGTTCAGCCCGTTCGGCGGCCCCGACTGCGGCTCCACACAGACCGCCTCGTCCTGCTCGTCGTAGACCACGACCCACTCGGTGCGGCTCTTCACCGTGAGCTCCAGCTGCTCCGGCCAGGTGAGGGTCACATCGACGCCGTCGGGCATACCGAAACAGTCGTCCCACGGTCCGGCCGTCGGAGGGATGCGGCGCCCGGTCGGCAGGTGGTTCTCGCCCCGCTCCTCCTGCCACGCGGCGTCGAAGTCGATACGGACGTCCTCGCCGTCGCCGAGGTTGCGCCGGAACCACGGGTGCCAGCCGGCCTGGGCCGGGAACGAGTCCCCGTACGTCTCGACACCGAAAGCCAAGGTCAGTGAGGACTCGGTGAGTTCGAAGGTCTGGGTCACCCGCCCCGGGTACGGCCAGGGGTCGGTCAGGTCGTAGTAGAAGGCGGCTTCCGTCCCGCTCTCCCGCGCCGTGCGCCAGGCCGTGTCACGGCCCGTGCCGTGGATGGCGTGCGGCGGGGCGGTCAGCGGCAGCTGATGCAGCACACCACCGTTGTGGAACTGCCCGTTCTCCGTCCGCCCGCACCAGGGCACCATCGGGAAGCAGCCGTACCGCTCCCCCTGCCGCAGCAGTTCGATGCCGCCGATCCGCAGGCTGCTGATACGGCAGCCGTTGGCGGGGTTCACGGTCAACTCTGCGTCGCCGACGGACAGCCGGACGTCCTTCTCGCTGCTGCTCACACGACGACCCTACTGGCGCCGCTACCTCCGGCGCCGCAGCGCCCGGCCCACCACCACCGCGGAGGCGAGGGCAAGCGCGGCCGCGGGGGCCACCCAGCGGAGCGTGGCGCCCGCACCATTCGCATCGGGTGACGGCACCGGGGCGTACCGGCCGCGCGGCGGAGCGTGGTCGACCTCCTCCGCGCTGCGGCCGATCATGGTGCGCCGGGCATGCGCGGCCTCGGCGGGCGGCCCGTCCGGGACGGTGAACTCGATCCCGGCCACGGGGTCCAGCGCCGACGGCGGTACCGGCGTGTCGAAGACCGAGGCCTGGTCCGGCGGCTGCTCACCCGCCGGCGCCTCGTCCGCGCCGCGCGCGTCGTGCGGGGGAACGGCCTGATCGGCACGCGAGGTGTCGGCCTCCTCGGCGGCCTCCTCGATGGCCTGCTCCACCGCTTCCCCGACGGCCTGCTCCTCGGCGGCGGCCGCACCGGACTCCCCCGCGTCATCCGCCACCGCGCCGCCCGGGGCACTGTCGGACTCCCCGGGTTCCGCGTGCTCCGCGGCCCCGTCCGCCCCTCCGTGCTCGGCGAGGGTCTCCGTCACCAACTGCTGCGCGAAGCGGTCCAGCAGCCGGTGGGCCGCCGACGACGCGGCCGCCGGGTCCAGGTCCAGCAGCCGGCCGTCACCGGTCACCGTGCCCTCGAAGGCGATCGCCGTACCGCCGTCGCGGGCGGCGAGGCGGACGGTCAGGGCCAGCTTCGCCGCACCGCTGCCGCGCGCCTCCGTCCCCTCGCCCGCCACGGACACGCCGTACGAGGCCTCACCGCCCGCCAGCGGGGTGAGCCGCAGCGCACCCCGGTACGTGATGGTGTGGCCGCCGGCCCGGACCTTGAGCCGGCCCGACAACGGGCCCGCGGACGTGTCGGCGTCCTGCTGGAGCCCCGGCACGCAGCGCGCGACCCGGGCAGGATCGCCCAGCGTCCGCCGAAGGGCCGGGACCGGAACCGGAACGAACACCTCATGCTCCATGGGAACCGAGCCTACTCAGCCCCGGCCACCACGTCAGCGCTTCCGCGACCCCGGAAGCCCTCCGCCACCGACCCGGCACGCACCGCTCACCGCTCCTCCCAGTACCGGGGGTGCACCAGCGTGGAAGGAGCCTGGCCCCGCAGCCGCCCGGCCTCGGCCCGCTCCCCCGCCTCCCGCAGCGCGGGGGCCGTCAGGGACCGCAGCGGCGGCGCCCCGGGGTCCAGCCCGAGAGCGGGCGCCACCCCGGGCCCGGCCAGGACGAACCCCCAGCCGCGCACCCGCACCGTCCGGGCCGCCGACCGGTCGGGACCGGCCGCGAATCCGGCGTAACGGCCGCTGACCCGATAGGGGCGGGTGCGCAGCCCCGCCGCCCGAATCGACGCCTCGACCGTCCAGTACGTGCGCGGCCGGCTCACCGCCGGCCCGCCGTGCACCACCAGCCGGCCGCCCGGTGTCAGGGCGCGCGCGACCAGTCCGTAGAACTCCGCCGAATAGAGCTTCGTACTGGCTGAGATCCCCGGGTCCGGAAGGTCCGTGATCACCACGTCGTAGCGGTCGCGCGCCGTCCGCAGCCAGCTGAACGCGTCCCCGGTCACCGCCGTCAGCCGGGGGTCGCGGTACGCGTGCGCGTTCAGCTCGGACAGCGCGTGATCGGTACGGGCCAACCGGGTGACGGCGGGGTCCAGCTCCACCACGGTCACGCTCCGCACGTCCGGGTAGCGCAGCACCTCGCGGGCCGCCAGGCCGTCACCGCCGCCCAGGATCAGCACCCGGGTGTGCTCCCCGTTCATCGCCGGGTGCACGAGCGCCTCGTGGTAGCGGTACTCGTCGCGGGAGCTGACCCGCAGCCGCCCGTCCAGATAGAGGTCGAGGGAGCCCCGGTCCGCGCCGGTCAGTACGACCTCCTGGACCTCGGTCTGCACAGCGACCCGCACCTGGCCCCCGTACACCGCCCGCCGCGCCGCCCGCTCGAAATCGTCCGCCAGCAACGCGGCCGTGGCGAGCACGGCGATCACCGTCACGTTGGCCGTGATCAGCAGCCACCGGGAGCGGGCCGTGAGATCCCGCCGGAACACCCACAGGACCAGCGCCCCGCCCGCCGCCGCGTTGACCGCCCCGGTGAACAGCGCCCCGGTGAGCTGCCCGAGCATCGGAAGCAGCAGGAACGGAAAGGCGAGTCCGCCGACCAGCGCGCCCACGTAGTCGGCGGCGAACAGATCGGCCACCGCGCCGCCCGCGTCCTGCCGGTCCACCCGCTGGATCAGTGTCATGAGCAGCGGGATCTCCGCACCGATCAGGATCCCGATCGCCAGCGAGAACCCGACCAGCGCGAACCGCGACTCCCCGATCCAGGCGAACGAGGCGTAGAGCACCAGTGCGGAGAATCCGCCGACCAGGGCGAGCGCCGCCTCGATCAGGCCGAAGCCGACCGCGGCGCGGCCGCGTAAACGTTTCGCGAGCAGCGAGCCGATGCCCATGGCGAACACCATCACGGACAGCACGACGGACGCCTGAGTGACGGAGTCACCGATCAGGTAGGAGGCGAGCGCGACCAGTTCGAGTTCGTACACCAGCCCGCAGGCGGCGCAGATGAACACGGTGGCCAGCACGAGGTACCTGCCGGTCCTCGGTCGCACGGGAAGCCGCGCCGCGCCCCCTCGCAGCGTCACCTGCTGGTCGATCATGCCGCGAACGCTACGTCACTGAAACGTCGCCGCTTGTCACCCACAAGGGTGCAATCGGCGCACTCTTCGTGGAGTTGGCGCCGGTCACAGCGCCGCCGCTGCCGGCATCCGCACACCCACCCGGGTGCGGGTCACCACCAGCCGGCCCTCCTGCGGGTACGCGTGCCAGGTGCGCCACCGCACCTGGCCCTCGGTCCGCTGGGCGAGCATGGCGGTGAAGGCGTGCGGGCTCCCCGGGAACGTCCCGGCCAGCCCGTGGGGGTGGTCGGCGACCAGGGCCAGCAACTCCTGCGCACGCCCCGCGAAGGAGCCCGCGCCGAGGGTCTCGACGCGCGCCGCGAACTCGTACTCCCAGTTCCCCAGCCGCTTGGAGACGCCTAAGGGCAGTGGGGTGCTGCTGCCGGGGATACAGGCGACGGTTTCGGAACAGCTGCCCTGCTCCTCCTCCAGAAGCACCTGGTGGGAGGCGCCGAGCAGGCGCAGCTGGAGTTGTGCGCCGGCGAGCTGGAGGTCGAGGACGGCCAGCGCCGGGAGCGGTTCACGCCCCAGCGCCCAGGCCAGATCGGCGGCGCGGGTGTCGGAATAGGCCGTATGAAGGGTCGTGAGCATGGGTCGGCTCCGCAAAACACACATGGACACGTGGACAGGGGGCGCCCCGACGTGGTGCACGTGGGAGGTGGGAAGCGCCCGATCAGGTCCAACTGGGGTCCGAGGGCTGAATGTTCTCTCAACTGAGGGAATCACGAACTACGTCGCGCTCGCAGCGTTTTTGCCCAACTTGGCGGGGTTTCCATCCCCTCGGGGGCCTGTCGGTTCAGGTGTTCACCAGGGATGCGCCGTGCGGCCCAACAAAAAGGCGCCCGGCGGGACTTAGAGGGGCTCCCCCCTCGTCCCGCCGGGCACCGGGCCGGCTCGTCCTGCCCGGCCGCGGACCAGCTGCCCCGTGTCAGCTGCCTCCGCCGCATCCGCCCCCGCCACCACCGCACGACGAACCGCCGCCGCACGAGGAACTCCCGCCACACCCGTGGCCGCCGGAATGGCCGCCGGAGTGACCCCCCGAGCCACTGCCCGCGTCCCCGGCCCACCAGCTGCCGCCGCTCGCCCCGCCGCTGCCGGCCGCCCCCCGGCGCCTGCCCCGGCCCAGCGGCTTCCCGCGGCTTCCCGCGCTCGCCATCATCACGACGAGGAGCATGACCCCCACGATCACCATCACCCCGATGAGCACACCCTTCACGGACCTCACGCCCTTCCGTCCCCCGAAGCGATCGTCCCCCGCTCCGTACCGATTCCTGCGTGCCAGGGGGATTCCCCCACCCCCGTACGGCCAAAGCAGACTTGAGCAACTCCAGAGCTTCCGCGCAGGATGGCGGTCATGACACAGGGACCACCACAGGGACGACCGCTGCTCAACCGCCGCCTCGCCGGGTTCGGCACGACGATCTTCGCGGAGATGTCCGCGCTGGCCGTCCGCACCGGCGCCATCAACCTCGGCCAGGGATTCCCCGACACCGACGGCCCCGAGGAGGTCCGCGAGGCAGCGGTCCGTGCCCTGCGCGCCGGGCACGGCAACCAGTACCCGCCGGGGCCCGGCGTCCCCGAGCTGCGCACCGCGATCACCGCCCACCAGCAGCGGCGCTACGACCTCGCCTACGACCCCGACACCGAGGTCCTCGTCACCGCGGGCGCCACCGAAGCCATCGCGGCCTCACTGCTCGCGCTCCTGGAGCCGGGGGACGAGGTCGTCGCCCTGGAGCCGTACTACGACTCGTACGCCGCCTGCATCGCCATGGCCGGCGCCACCCGCGTCCCCGTGACCCTGCACCCCGAGCCGTCCACCGGCGCCTTCCGGCTGGACCTCGACGAACTGCGCGCCGCCGTCACCCCCCGCACCCGGCTGCTGCTCCTCAACACCCCGCACAACCCCACGGGCACCGTCCTGACCCGCGAGGAGCTCGGCGCGATCGCCGAGCTGGCGTGCGAGCGCGACCTCCTCGTCGCCACCGACGAGGTCTACGAGCACCTGGTCTTCGAGGGCGAGCACCTGCCGCTCGCCGGCTTCCCCGGGATGCGCGAGCGGACGGTCACCATCAGCTCGGCCGGCAAGACGTACTCGTTCACCGGCTGGAAGATCGGCTGGATCACCGCGAGCCCCGAGCTGGTGTCGGCGGTGCGCGCGGCGAAGCAGTATCTGACGTACGTCTCCGGCGGGCCGCTCCAGTACGCCGTCGCCGAGGCCCTGCGGCTGCCCGACAGCTTCTTCGAAGGGCTGCGCGCGGATCTGCGGGCCAAGCGGGACCTGCTGTGCGACGGGCTCGCCGAGGCCGGTTTCGCGGTCTACCGCCCGGCCGGCACGTACTTCGTCACCACCGACATCCGCCCGCTCGACAGCCGCGGCGACGGCATCGCGTTCTGCCGGGCCCTGCCGGAGCGTTGCGGGGTGGTGGGCGTCCCCAACGCGGTCTTCTACGACCACCGGGATCAGGGCGCGCCCTTCGTCCGCTTCACGTTCTGCAAGCGTACGGAGGTGCTGGAGGAAGCCGTCTCACGGCTCAAGGGCCTGTGACGCGGCACGGCGCGGGAAGCGGCCCGTCCGGACCGCTCCCCGCGCCGTGCTGTCGTCGCGTGTGGCTCAGGCTTCGGGAGCGGCCTGCTCCGTGCCCTCCGCGTCGTCTTCCTTCGCGTCGGCCGGTGCCAGGCCGAGGCGCTCCAGCAGCCACTTGTCGAACTCGATGGAGGCGCGCACCCAGCTGACCGTCGAGGAGACGAAGTGCTCCAGGGAGACGCCGGTGCCGATGAGCATCTGCGCCTCACCGATCAGCCGGACCGAGGTACCGGTGTCCTCGGAGCCCTCCTCGGGCTCGTGGGTGTGCGTGTAGACCTTGGGCCACAGGGTGCGGCGGTTCCAGTCGTCGATCGCGTCGAGCAGGACCGGGCGCTGGTCCGTGTCGTGCGGGCGGTCGTAGAACGTGCGGACCGAGAAGACCTGCTGCTCGCCCTCGCCACGGAACATGAAGTACGTGCGGAATTCTTCCCACGGCGCCGCGAGGTCGCCCTCGTCGTCGACGACGTACTTCAGCTCCATCTGCTCCAGGAGCTGCTTGACGAGGTCCTGGTCAGGGACGACGGGGCCCTCCGGTCCTGCCGCCTGCGGTTCGGGCTGGCCCCCGAAGTTAGGAATCGAGGACGGATCGATGCTCACCGTAATTTCCCTTCGTGCGGTTGGCTGCCAGTCTCTCCCATGCCAGGCGGGGCGTGGCAAGCCCGCACGGCCCCGATCCGCCACAAGCTGATATCCAGCCGGTGGGGAGCGGGGCCGCAAGGGGTTCCGGTTACGCCACTCGTGCTCCGGTCACGTCGCCGCGCCGACGATCAGGCCGTCGCCGACCCGGTCCACCCGGACCGTGTCGCCGTCCGTGATCTCGCCCGCGAGGATCTCCTTCGCGAGCCGGTCGCCGATCGCCGTCTGGATGAGGCGGCGCAGCGGCCGGGCGCCGTAGGCCGGGTCGTTGCCCTCCTCCGCCAGCCAGGCCAGGGCGGCCGGGGTGACGTCGAGGGTGAGCCGCCGGTCCGCCAGCCGCTTGGCGAGGCGGTCGATCTGGAGCCCCGCGATGTGGGCGAGCTCGTCGCCGGACAGCGCGGAGAAGACCACCAGGTCGTCGAGCCGGTTGAGGAACTCCGGCTTGAAGGAGGCCCGTACGACGTCCATGACCTGCTGCTTCTTCTCCTCGGGCTTGGACAGGGGGTCGACCAGGTACTGGCTGCCGAGGTTGGACGTCAGGATCAGGATGGTGTTGCGGAAGTCCACCGTCCGGCCCTGTCCGTCGGTGAGCCGGCCGTCGTCGAGGACCTGGAGCAGGATGTCGAAGACCTCGGGGTGCGCCTTCTCCACCTCGTCCAGCAGGACGACGCTGTACGGGCGACGGCGGACCGCCTCCGTGAGCTGGCCGCCCTCCTCGTAGCCGACGTACCCGGGCGGGGCGCCGACCAGCCGGGCCACGCTGTGCTTCTCGCCGTACTCGCTCATGTCGATGCGGACCATGGCCCGCTCGTCGTCGAAGAGGAAGTCCGCGAGCGCCTTCGCCAGCTCGGTCTTGCCGACACCGGTCGGGCCGAGGAAGAGGAACGAGCCGGTGGGCCGGTCGGGGTCGGCGATGCCGGCCCGGGTACGGCGTACGGCGTCCGAGACGGCCTGCACGGCCTCGGTCTGCCCGATGAGGCGCCGGCCCAGCTCCTGCTCCATGCGCAGCAGCTTCTGGGTCTCGCCCTCCAGCAGACGGCCGGCCGGGATTCCGGTCCAGGCGCCGACGACATCGGCGATGTCGTCCGGGCCGACCTCTTCCTTGACGAGCGTCTCCTTGGGCTCCTTCGCGGCCTCCTGCTCGGCCTCGGCGGCCTCGGCCAGCTCCCGCTCCAGGCCCGGGATCTCCCCGTACAGCAGCTTGGAAGCGGTGTCGAAGTCGCCGTCGCGCTGGGCCCGTTCGGCCTGGCCGCGCAGGTCGTCGAGGCGTTCCTTCAGCTCACCGACGCGGTTGAGGCCCTGCTTCTCCTTCTCCCAACGGGCGTTGAGGCCGCGCAGCTCCTCCTCCTTGTCGGCGAGGTCGCGGCGCAGCTTCTCGAGCCGCTGCCTGGACGCGGGGTCGCTCTCGTTCTTGAGGGCCAGCTCCTCCATGTGCAACCGGTCGACGGCGCGCTGGAGTTCGTCGATCTCGACGGGCGAGGAGTCGATCTCCATGCGCAGCCGGGAGGCCGCCTCGTCGACGAGGTCGATGGCCTTGTCGGGAAGGAAGCGCGAGGTGATGTACCGGTCGGAGAGGGTGGCGGCGGCGACCAGCGAGGCGTCCGCGATCTGCACCTTGTGGTGGGCCTCGTAGCGGCCCTTGAGCCCGCGCAGGATCGCGATGGTGTCCTCGACGGACGGCTCGGCGACGAGCACCTGCTGGAAGCGGCGCTCCAGGGCCGGGTCCTTCTCGATCCGCTCGCGGTACTCGTCGAGCGTGGTGGCGCCGACCATCCGCAGTTCGCCGCGGGCCAGCATGGGCTTGAGCATGTTGCCCGCGTCCATGGCGGAGTCGCCTCCGGCGCCCGCGCCCACGACGGTGTGGAGCTCGTCGATGAACGTGATGATCTGGCCGTCGCTCTCCTTGATCTCGGAGAGGACGGTCTTCAGGCGCTCCTCGAACTCGCCGCGGTACTTCGCGCCCGCGACCATGGCGCCGAGGTCCAGCGAGACGAGCCGCTTGTTCTTCAGGGACTCGGGGACGTCACCCTTGACGATGCGCTGGGCGAGCCCTTCGACGACGGCCGTCTTGCCGACGCCGGGCTCACCGATGAGCACCGGGTTGTTCTTGGTCCGGCGGGACAGCACCTGGACGACGCGACGGATCTCCTGGTCACGGCCGATGACCGGGTCCAGCTTGCCCTCGCGTGCGGCCGCGGTGAAGTCCGTACCGAATTTCTCCAGGGCCTTGTACTGGCCCTCCGGGTCGGGTGTGCTCACCCGGCGCCCTCCCCTGCTCTTCTCGAATGCGTCCAGCAGCCTCTTCGCACTGGCGCCCTGCCCGTCGAGGATCTCACCGGCGCGCCCGCCCTCGGCGGCGATGCCGATGAGCAGGTGCTCGGTGGAGATGTAGTCGTCGCCGAGTTCCTTCGCCCGCCGGGCGGCGTCGTTGATGACCGCGAGCAGTTCACGGTTGGGCTGCGGCGGGGCGACGGTCGAGCCGGTCACGCTGGGCTGCGCGCCCAGGAGCCGCTCGGTCTCCGTGCGTACGGCGATCTGGTCCGCGTCGACGGCGGCCAGCAGATCCACCAGGTTCTCGTTGTCCTCCCCCGAGAGCAGCGCGAGCAGCAGGTGCCCTGGGGTCAGATCGGGGTGCCCGTCCTTCACGGCCCTGCCGGTGGCCGCATTGATGGCGTCCCTGCTCCTGTTGGTCAGCTCGGCGTCCACGTGCGCTCTCTCCTCCTTGCGGTGACTGGTCCGTTCTCACTACTGACACGGTCAACGTGCACAAAGTTGAGTCTATTCCACTCAAGGCGGAAACGGACGGCTTCCGGGCCCCTCTTTCCCTTCGAGTGAAGCGGCCGCCCACCCCGCCCGCCACCGCAGGACGACTCCCGCACTGCCTACGCTGTCCCCATGGCAGTCGACGTACGCAACCCCGGCCCGGAGTACCTCGCGTTCTGGCGCGAATCCCACCTGTGCACCCTCACCACACCCCGCCCCGACGGCACCCCGCACGTGGTACCGGTGTGCGTGACGTACGACCCCGAGGCCGGTCTCGCCCGCATCATCACGAACAGGAACAGCCGCAAGGTCGCCCACATCCTCGCCGCGGGACCGGACGGCGCCCGCGTCGCGGCCTGCCAGGTGCACAGGGCGCGCTGGGCGACCCTGGAAGGCGTCGCCAGGGTGCGTACGGAGCAGGACAGGGTCGACGAGGCGGTGCGCCGCCACATGGAGCGCTACGAGCGCACGCCGTCACCCAACCCGGACCGGGTCGCCATCGAGATCACCCTGGACCGAGCCCTCGGCCGGGGCTGACCGCACTCCCGCAGGCCCACCGTCAACTGCCGCCCCCCGCCCAGGGCCGGCGACGCGGCACGGGCGGCGGCGCCATAGGCGTGGGCGCCCGGACCGGTACGGGCGCGGCCACGTCCTCCTCGATCACCGGGAGCCCGTGCGGGAAGGCCGCTCCGGCATCCACCGCGCGCCCGTCGACGGCGGCGTACAGCCCCTCCAGCGCGGCAGCGTGCAACGCCTCCCGCAGAGCGCGCGGCGACTCGGTCCGCATCACGGCCCTCTCCGTGTCGGTGCCGCCGAAGCCCCCGACGAAGTCGGAGACGAACTGCCGGACGAGCCCGGTGCCGCGCCGGTCGCGCCGCATCACCCAGCCCACGTAGAGGCCGGTGCCGTACGTGAACACCGAGAGGTACGCCACGTAGCCACCGTCCCGGAGCGCCATCCGGTGGGTCACCCGCGGATGATCACCCCGGGTGCGGATGCGCCGGAACACCGGCACGACCGGCAGCCCGCGCTCCCGCACCACCCTCGCGATCTCGGCGTACGCCGCTTCGGCGCGCGGTCCCCGGCCGTCCAGCAGGACCCGCCACTCACCGACCGGCTCGGAGACCTTCGACACCAGGAAGACGGCGACGAACACGATCATGGCGATCTGCAGCCCGACCCCCATGATCCCGAGACCGCTCCCCCGATCGCCGGTCAGGGCGATGAGCCCGAGGAAACCGAAGAGGAGGAGTACGCCGCATGCCACGGCGGCGGCCCTCAGCCACACCGCCAGAAGTACCTTCCAGTGCACCGCGTCATCGAAGGCGCCCTCCGCCTCGTGGCGGAGCGACGCCCGGTCGAAGCCCGCGGCCTCGCCGCCGCCCCCGGGCCGCCCCGGCAATGCTTCGACTTCGTGTCCGCTCATGAACGCCCCTTGGAATGGGAGGGCGGAGCTCGGGGGCCGCACCACCACCCACACCGATGGCGGAGATCGTCACCTTCCGTGCCGCTCCGACCGGAATGTCTCCGGGAGAAGCACAACGGCACCACCGTGTTCAGGTCACGGTGGCGCCGTTGTGTGGGGGAGTGTCTGAGCGACGTGGAACGACGGGGGATCGCTCAGGCACTGCGGGGGGTGGCGGAAATGGCTTCAGGTTCGAACAGCTGGTGGTCACGCTGCGCGAGGTTCACGAAAATCATGTCGTACCGAATGGCGCAGCGCACGGGCTGCGGCGCCCCGCGCGGCTTGCGGAGGCACCGGTAGGCGCGCAGTTCCCCGTCGTCCTCACGGGCGACGACGACCGGGTCACCGAACAGAGTGACCATCAACGAATCACCACGGTGGGGGAGTGCCGTGACGAGGTCGATGAAATGCCACCCTGAGCGATAGGCGGTTGCCATCTCGCGCCGGAAGGTCCGGTCGTCCGGCGGCGTGGTCATGTCAGGAGCCCGCCGAAGTCGACGTGAATCCCCACGTGATGTCACCCTGCGCATCCTTCGGCGCAACGCCACCCCACGTGATGTCACCGAGGGGGGCTGCAGCCACATGACTCGATGCCGGGTCCGGCACGCCCCCCCAGGTAATGTCAGTGGCACCCAGCACGCTGTAGGCCAAGGCCCCCGCAAACGCAGCGGCAAGCACCGAGCGAAGCATTCGCTTATACATTTCGGCTTCGTCCTCACTTGATGGGTCATCTCCCCCGCACGTAAGACGATGTCTCACCCAGGGACGCGAACACCACTGGGTCGATGCATCATGTTCCTGCTGGTTCAAGAACATGGGGGGTGGAGATATGGCCACAAGTAGACCGAATACGGGACATCCTCATGGGATCACCGAACTTTGCGAAGCAGGGCAGCGCCTTTACGCCAGCGCACTGCGATCTGGACGGATACCGCGCTCGGACGTGGCGCCCGCACCCTGTCTGATCGACTTCGCCCTGCTGCACCCGGACCCCGATGACGCCGAGTGGCTCCGTCCCGTACCTCCGTCAGCAGCACTCGCGCAGCGTCTTCACCCCATCGAGCGCGAGATCCAGGACCGCCGGCGACGCTCCCTCGAACTGGCCGAATCCTTCGAACCGTTCATGGACATCAGCGCCCAGGACGCACCGACCACGCACGCCATCACCGTGCTGGAAGGCAACGCCAGAATCAATGCCGCCATCGATGTCGCGACGGCCGAGTGCACCGACGAAGTCCTCACCATCCAGCCGGGGGGCGGTCGCAGCGAACTCATCCTCAGCAAGGGCGTCGAGCGCGGGCAGGCCGTGATCGACCGCGGCGTCAGCATCCGCACGCTCTATCAGCACACCGTCCGGCACCATCACGGGACGTACGCCTACGCCGAGCGCCTGGCAGAGGGCAAGGTCGAGATCCGCACCCTCGAGGAACTCGTCGAGCGCATGCTCGTCTTCGACCACACGGTGGCCTTCATCCCCGCCCAGGAAGACGGTGAAGTGGCACTGGAGCTGCGCCATCCCGGACTGGTCGCCTACCTCATCAGGGTCTTCGAGCAGCTCTGGCAGCGCGCCACCCCGCTCCTGGAGGACGTTCGCTACGACCCCACCCCCGAAGGCATCAGTGGTGTCCAGCGCTCCATCGCCCAACTCCTCGTAGAGGGACACGTCGACGACTCGATAGCCCGGCGCCTCGGCATGAACGTGCGCACCTGCCGGACCCATATAGCCAAACTGAACGCCGCCCTCGGCAGCAAGAGCCGAACTCAACTCGGTTATCTGATCGCCCGGTCAGGAATCCTGGAACAGGATTCCTGACCGGCCGGCACCCAAAGATCCCCACCCCCGGGCCGGGAGCACCACCACGCAAAGGGGGAGAGCGTGGCCGTGCCCTGAAATCAGCCGGGGGAGTTCCCGGCTCCCCCGACAGGCCAACACTCTCGCGGTCGCTAGGGTTTCACCACCGTCATCTTGTTGCACTGCAAAGAATGAGGGGGTCCAGATGGGCACGGAAACGGGCATACCAATTCACCCGCACAGCAACTCCGAACTGTGCGAGCCGGCCATCCGGCTCTACTCCGAATCCCTGCGCCGCGGGCGCCTCCCCCGAGCCGATATCGCGCCGGCCCCCTGCCTCATCGAAATGGCCCTGCTCCACCCGGACCCCCGCGACCCGGCGATGCTGTGCCCCACCCCGCCCTCGGCGGCACTCGCCCACCTGCTGCGGCCCCTCACGCGCACCGTCCATGAACAGGTCCGCCGCAGCGCGGCCCTCGTCGACTCCCTGGCGCCCCTGGCGGCCATCGCGAGCGAGGACCCCAACCTGTCCATCACCGTGCTGGAGGGCAAGAGGCTGATCGACTCCGCCCTCCAGGAAGCGGCCGCCGGCGCCGGCACGGAAGTCCTGACAGCCCAGCCGGGCGGCCACCGCTCGTCCGAGCAGATCGAGCAGGGCCTGTCCAACGGGCTGTCAGCTGTGGGCAGAGGAGCCCGGCTCCGCCACATCTACCAGCACCCGGCGCGCTACAGCGCGGGCGTCAGGAACTACCTGGAGCAGATGCCGCCAGGACAGGTGCAGGTCAGAACGATGGAGCAGACCATCGACCGGCTCATCATCTTCGACCACGCCGTGGCGTTCATTCCCGCGACAGCCGACCGCGATGTGGCTCTCCAGATCCGGCATCCGGCGCTGGTCCGCTACCTGGTGCAGGTGTACGAGGTGCTGTGGGCGCAGGCCACTCCGATCACCGAGCATCTGCAGACGGCCGCTCCGGGCACGCCCGTCACCGCGGTCCAGCTCAGCATCGCCCGCCTCCTCGTCCAGGGACACCATGACGAGGCCGTGGCACGGAAGCTGGGCTTCAGCGTCCGCACCTGCCGCGCCCACATCGCCAGGCTCATGCAGACACTCGACGCCACCAGCCGCACCCACCTCGGCGCCCTCCTCGTCCAGTCCGAAATCGCCGGGCCCGTAGCGCCACACGGGGCAGGAGGGTCCGTAACGCCACGCACGACAAGGAAGCCCGCCACCCCCGACGTTCCGGGGTGACGGGCTCCTCGCACGGGTCAGGTGCCCCCGCTCAGTCCTTCGGCCGCTTCGGCCGCCAGACCACCAGCGCGCTGGTCTGCTGCACATCCTGATACGGCACCAGGTCGCGCCGGTACGACGCGTGCACCTGCGCCTCGCGCTGCTGCATGGCCACCGCCGCCCCGTCCACAGCCGCCGAGAGTTCGGCGACGCGCTGCTGGAGGGCGGCCACCTGGTTCTCGAGCTCGATGATGCGCTTGATGCCGGCCAGGTTGATGCCCTCGTCCTGCGACAACTGCTGCACGGTGCGCAGCAGCTCGATGTCGCGGGCCGAGTAGCGCCGACCGCGCCCGGCCGTGCGGTCGGGCGAGACCAGGCCGAGGCGGTCGTACTGGCGCAGCGTCTGGGGATGCAGGCCCGAGAGCTGGGCCGCGATCGAGATCACGTACACCGGGGATTCATCGGTCAGTTGGTACGGATTACGTCTCCGGCCGTCCACCTCAAGCTCCCTTCGCTGCCTGGAACAGCTCCGCCCGCGGGTCCGGGCCCGCGGTCGCCTTGCGGTAGGTCTCCAGGGCGTCCCGGGCCTCGGGGCCCAGGTCGGTGGGGACCATCACCTCGACGGTGACCAGCAGGTCGCCGCGGCTGCCGTCCTTGCGGACCGCGCCCTTGCCGCGGGCCCGCATGGTACGCCCGTTGGGCGTGCCCGCCGGAAGCTTCAGGGTGACCGGGGGCCCGCCGAGCGTGGGGACCTTCACCTCGCCGCCGAGCGCCGCCTCCGTGAAGGTGACGGGCACGGTGATGGTGAGGTTGTCGCCCTTGCGGCCGAAGACCGGGTGGGCGTCGACGTGGACGACGACGTAGAGGTCGCCGGCCGGTCCGCCGCGCTCGCCCGGGGTGCCCTTGCCGCGCAGCCGGATCCGCTGGCCGTCGAGGACGCCCGCCGGGATCCTGACCTGCATGGTGCGCGACGACTTCGCCCGGCCGCTGCCCTTGCAGACGTCGCAGGGGTCCTGGGCGATGAGGCCCCGGCCCTTGCAGTCCACGCAGGGATCGGTGAGCGAGAAACCGCCACCGGTGCCGCGCGAGACCTGGCCGGTGCCGACGCAGGTCGGGCAGACCCTGGGGGTGCCGTTCTTGTCGCCGGTGCCGGAACACGCCTTGCAGGGAGCCTGGCTGGACATCCGCAGCGGGACCGTGGCCCCGTCGACCGCCTCGGTGAAGCTGAGCGTCACCTCGGACTCGATGTCCTGGCCGCGGCGCGGCTGCACCCGCGTACCGGTGCCACCGCCGCCGCGGTTGAAGAGGCCGCCGAAGACGTCGCCCAGGCCGCCTCCGCCGCCGAACCCACCGGCGCCGCCCTGGCCCCCGCCCGGGGCACCTCCGAAGAGGTCCCCCAGGTCGAAGTTGAAGTTGCCCTGGGCCCCGCCGGGTCCGGCACGGAAACCACCGTTGCCGAAGAGGGCGCGCGCCTCGTCGTACTCCTTGCGCTTCTTGGTGTCACCGAGGACGTCGTTCGCCTCGGAGATCTCCTTGAAGCGCTCCTCCGCCTTGTCGTCGCCCTTGTTGGCGTCCGGGTGGAACTCGCGGGCGAGCTTCCGGTACGCCTTCTTGATCTCGGCGTCGGTGGCGTCCTTCGGGACGCCGAGAACCTTGTAGTAGTCCTTCTCGACGAAGTCCTTCGTACTCATCGACGTCCCTCCTTCCGGACGACCGGCCGGGTGGCCGGACGGGTGGATGGGCGGTGTGCTGCCAGGTGGTCGGACGGAATGTCAGACCTCCTCGCCGCCACCGCTCTCCTCGTCGTCACTCTTCTCTTCCTTCGCGGCCCCGGGTGCCGCCCCCGGCTGGGGTTCGGCCACCGCCACCCGCGCGGGGCGGATGGTGCGCTCGCCGATCCGGTAACCGGGCTGCAGGATCGCCACGCAGGTGTCTTCCGTGATGTCCGGCGCGTACGAGTGCATCAGGGCCTCGTGGATCGTCGGGTCGAAGGGCTCGCCCTCCTTGCCGAACTGCTGCAGTCCGAGCTTGGCGACGACCGTCTCCAGCGATTCGGCCACCGACTTGAACCCGCCCACGAGCTCACCGTGCTCACGGGCCCGGCCGACGTCGTCGAGCACGGGCAGGAGCTCGGACAGGAGACCCGCGACGGCGATCTCCTTGACCGTGACCCGGTCCCGCTCCACACGGCGGCGGTAGTTCTGGTACTCGGCCTGGAGCCGCTGGAGGTCGCCCGTGCGCTCGGAGAGCGCGGTGCGGACCTGGTCCAGCTGTGCCGTCAGGCCTGCTGTCTGGTTCGCGTCCCCGGCCGGGGACGCCTCCTCCTCCGCGGAGGGGGTGGCGTCCTTCGGCTCGGCGTCGTCAGGGGTGGCGCCGGAGGGGACGTCGGGCTTCTCCTCGAAGCCCGGAGTCTCCTCGGTCACGCCGCACCGCCCTTGGAGTCCTTCTCGTCGTCGACGATCTCGGCGTCGACCACATCGTCGTCAGCCTTGGCCTGCTCGGCACCCGGCTGCGCGTCACCCTGCGGGCCACCCTCGGCCTGGGCGTTGGCGTACATCGCCTGGCCCAGCTTCTGGGAGACGGCCGCGACCTTCTCGGTGGCCGTACGGATCTCGGCGGTGTCCTCGCCCTTGAGCTTCTCCTTCAGCTCGGTGAGCGCGGTCTCCACCTCCGTCTTGACGTCGCCGGGGACCTTGTCCTCGTTGTCCTTGAGGAACTTCTCCGTCTGGTAGACGAGCTGTTCGCCCTGGTTACGGGACTCGGCGGCCTCGCGACGGCGGTGGTCCTCGTCCGCGTACTGCTCGGCCTCTTCGCGCATCCGGTTGACCTCGTCCTTCGGCAGCGAGGAGCCACCGGTGACGGTCATCTTCTGCTCCTTGCCGGTGCCGAGGTCCTTGGCGGCGACGTGCATGATGCCGTTGGCGTCGATGTCGAACGCGACCTCGATCTGCGGCACACCGCGCGGGGCCGGCGGCAGACCGGTCAGCTCGAACATCCCGAGCTTCTTGTTGTACGCCGCGATCTCGCGCTCGCCCTGGTAGACCTGGATCTGCACGGACGGCTGGTTGTCCTCGGCCGTCGTGAAGATCTCGGAGCGCTTGGTCGGGATCGTGGTGTTGCGCTCGATGAGCTTGGTCATGATCCCTCCCTTGGTCTCGATACCGAGGGACAGCGGCGTGACGTCGAGGAGCAGGACGTCCTTGACCTCACCCTTGAGGACACCGGCCTGGAGCGAGGCACCGATGGCGACGACCTCGTCCGGGTTCACGCTCTTGTTGGCGTCCTGGCCGCCCGTGAGCTCCTTGACGAGCTCGGCGACGGCCGGCATACGGGTCGAGCCACCGACGAGAACGACGTGGTCGATCTCGGAGAGCTGGATGCCCGCGTCCTTGATGACGTTGTGGAACGGGTTCTTGCAGCGGTCCAGCAGGTCGGCGGTGAGCTGCTGGAACTGCGAGCGCGTGAGCTTCTCGTCCAGGTGCAGCGGGCCCTCGGCCGACGCGGTGATGTACGGGAGGTTGATCGTGGTCTCGGTCGAGGACGAGAGCTCGATCTTCGCCTTCTCCGCGGCCTCGCGGAGACGCTGGAGAGCCATCTTGTCCTTGGACAGGTCCACGCCGTGCCCGTTGGCGAACTGCTTCACCAGGTAGTCGACGACGCGCTGGTCCCAGTCGTCACCACCGAGCTGGTTGTCACCGTTGGTGGCCTTCACCTCGACGACGCCGTCACCGATCTCCAGGAGCGACACGTCGAAGGTGCCGCCACCGAGGTCGAAGACGAGGATCGTCTGGTCGTCCTTGTCGAGCCCGTACGCCAGCGCGGCGGCCGTCGGCTCGTTGACGATGCGCAGGACGTTCAGGCCCGCGATCTCGCCGGCCTCCTTCGTCGCCTGACGCTCGGAGTCGTTGAAGTACGCCGGGACGGTGATCACCGCGTCGGTGACCTTCTCGCCCAGGTACGACTCGGCGTCGCGCTTCAGCTTCTGCAGGATGAAGGCGCTCATCTGCTGCGGGTTGAAGGTCTTGCCGTCCAGGTCGATCTTCCAGTCAGTGCCCATGTGGCGCTTGACGGAGCGGATGGTCCTGTCGACGTTCGTCACTGCCTGGCGCTTGGCTACCTCGCCGACCAGAACCTCGCCGTTCTTCGCGAAGGCGACGACGGACGGCGTGGTCCTGGCGCCTTCGGCGTTGGTGATGACGGTGGGCTCGCCGCCTTCGAGAACGCTGACGACGGAGTTAGTCGTGCCCAGGTCGATGCCGACCGCACGTGCCATTTCAATTCCTCCAACTGACTACTTGAGTGGATCTGACTCAAGGATGCATGACGCCCGCCCCAGAGTCAACAGACCTGAGTCGAGCCGACTCAACTATCGTGCACGCCCCCGTCGCCACCAGGGCAAACGTCGCACCACGCGACGGTGGACACACGTCGCATACAGGTGATCGGCGGCAATTCCGACCCACGTAAGGGCGACACCTGCCCGTCCCCACGGGTCGCACACACCTCCTCATCATCGCCTCATGGGATCGTTCTGTCACAAAATGGCGCGAGCCACCCAAAACCGGCACACGAGCCACGGACTCCGAATGCCACAGACCCCGACTCCCGTCAGCCGACCCAGGCAGGTGCGAACCATGCAGACGCAGTGGCAAAGACAGCGCCACGGGCCGCGACGGCGGCCGGGGCCCGCCGGGCGCACCTGGCAGCCGCCGCGACCGCCCCGGCTCCCGGCCGCCCTGAAGGCCCTGAGGGCCCTGGCACCGGCGCCCCTCCCCCGCCCCACCGCGAAGCGCGCCCTGGATCTGGCGCTCGGCTCGGCCCTCCTGGTGCTGGCCGCCCCCCTGCTCGCCGCGGCCGCCCTGACCCTCCTCGCGCAACGCGGCTCGGGGGGCGTGCTGACGCACTCGACCCGGGTGGGAGTGGACGGCGGACACTTCGTACTGCGGTCACTGCGCACCCGCCGACTGCGGCTGCACGTGATCTCCCGGCTCCCCCATGTCGTACGGGGCGAGCTCTCCCTCGTCGGCCCCACCCCGCTCACCCCGGGCGACGCGCGGGGCCGGCCGGCCGGTGCGAGAGACTGGCGGCGGGAACTGAAGCCCGGCCTGACCGGCCTGGCCCAGATCCGCCACCGGTCGGCGATGCCGTGGGACGAGCCGGAACTCCTCGACCAGCACTACGCCGAGCACCACCGGCCGGGCCTGGACCTGGCGATCCTCACGGAAGCCGTCGCCGCACCCCTGCGACGCGCGGCCCGGGGCCTCGCCCGGCGCGCCAAGGCGGACCTGAGCGACACAGATCACCGCCTGCCCGGCTACAGGACGGCGGAATAAGTGGATAGTGTCAGCACAGACTGATTAAGTTACTGCTTAGTAAGCACAGCGTCATCTCTGAGTCATCAGCGAACACCGCTGGACCCCACCCTCGCAGGCCCGAGGAGCCCCACATGCAACTCGCCGCGATCATCGTGTCGCTGGTGCTGACCGTAGTCGGCGTTGCGCTCATCGCCCGAGCGGTCGCGCAGATCTACCGGTTCGTCCGCCTCGGACAGCCGGTACCGGCAGGCAGCCGCACCGACGATCCCAAGCAGCGCACGATCACCCTGGTCAAGGAGTTCCTCGGCCACACCCGGATGAACCGGTGGGGGATCGTGGGCTTCGCGCACTGGTTCGTCGCGATCGGCTTCTTGACGCTGCCGCCGACCCTGCTCCAGGCGTACGGACAGCTCTTCAAGGCCGACTGGGTGCTGCCGATCATCGGTGAGTGGCTGCCGTTCGAGCTCTACATCGAGTTCATCGGCCTGATGACGACGGTCGGCATCCTCGTGCTGATCGCCATCCGGCTGCTGAACCTCCCCTCCCGGGCCGGCCGCAAGTCGCGGTTCGCGGGCTCGAAGGCCTGGCAGGCGTACTTCGTCGAGTACGTCATCCTCGTCATCGGCCTGGCGATCCTGACCCTGCGCGGTCTCGAGGGTGCGATCCACCACGTCGGCGGCTACGAGGCCGCGTACTTCGTCTCGTACCCGCTGGTCCTCGCCTTCAAGGGACTCGCGCTCGGCACGCTGCAGAACCTCATCTACTTCACCGCGATGATCAAGATCGGCGTCTCGCTGATCTGGATGATCACGGTCTCCCTCAACACCAACATGGGTGTCGCCTGGCACCGCTTCCTCGGCTTCCCGAACATCTGGTTCAAGCGGAACGCCGACGGCGAGGTCGCGCTGGGCGCGCTGCAGCCGATGACCACGGGCGGCAAGGAGATCGACTGGGAGGACCCGGCCGAGGACGCCGTCTTCGGTGTCTCCCAGGTCGAGCAGTTCTCCTGGAAGGGCATCCTCGACTTCTCCACGTGTACGGAGTGCGGGCGCTGCCAGTCGCAGTGCCCCGCCTGGAACACGGGCAAGCCGCTCTCCCCGAAGCTCCTGATCATGTCCCTGCGCGACCACGCGCACGCCAAGGCCCCGTACCTGCTGGCCGGCGGCGGCAAGGACATGGAGGGCAACGAGAAGGCCTCGGCCGAGCAGCTGAAGGACGTCCCCGCCGCCGCCCTCGCGGAGGCCGAGCGCCCGCTCATCGGCACCGTCGAGGAGAACGGCGTCATCGACCCGGACGTGCTCTGGTCCTGCACCACCTGCGGTGCGTGCGTCGAGCAGTGCCCGGTCGACATCGAGCACATCGACCACATCGTCGACATGCGCCGCTACCAGGTGATGATCGAGTCCGCGTTCCCGTCCGAGGCGGGCACGATGCTCAAGAACCTGGAGAAGAAGGGCAACCCCTGGGGGCTCGCCAAGAAGCAGCGCGTCGAGTGGACCAAGGAGGTCGACTTCGAGGTCCCGATCGTCGGCAAGGACGTCGAGGACCTCACCGAGGTCGACTACCTCTACTGGGTCGGCTGCGCAGGCGCCCTGGAGGACCGGGCCAAGAAGACCACGAAGGCCTTCGCGGAGCTGCTCCACATCGCGGGCGTCAAGTTCGCGATCATGGGCGGCGACGAGAAGTGCACGGGTGACTCGGCCCGCCGCCTGGGCAACGAGCCGCTGTTCCAGCAGCTCGGCCAGGAGAACGTCGCGATGCTGAACATGGCGTTCGGCGAGGACGACGAGGACGACTCGACGAAGAAGGCGAAGGCGACGAAGAAGATCGTCGCGACCTGCCCGCACTGCTTCAACACCATCGCGAACGAGTACCCGCAGCTCGGCGGCGAGTACGAGGTCATCCACCACACGCAGCTGCTCCAGCACCTCGTCGACGAGGGCAAGCTGATCCCGGTGACCCCGGTCGAGGGCCTGATCACGTACCACGACCCCTGCTACCTGGGCCGTCACAACAAGATCTACACGCCCCCGCGCGAGATCATCGCGAAGGTCCCGGGTCTGCGGAACGAGGAGATGCACCGCCACAAGGAGCGCGGCTTCTGCTGCGGCGCCGGTGGTGCCCGGATGTGGATGGAGGAGCGGATCGGCAAGCGCATCAACAACGAGCGCGTCGACGAAGCCCTCTCCCTCAACCCGGACATCGTCTCCACCGCCTGCCCGTTCTGCCTCGTCATGCTGACCGACTCGGTCAACGGCAAGAAGAACGACGGCAAGGCGAAGGAGTCGATCCAGGTGGTCGACGTGTCGCAGCTGCTGCTCGACTCCGTGAAGACCCCGGCGGACCCGGCGGGCGAGCCGGAACCGGCTGACGCACCGGAGCCGGAACCGGTGAAGTAGAACCGGAACCGGTGTGAAGCAACCGTCGGCCGGTTGAAGTAACCGTCGACCGGATGAGGTATCCGTCGAGCGGTTGAAGTAACCGTCGACCGTGCCATCGCGTTGCACGAGCGGCCGGACCTGCCTCGGGGGCAGGACCGGCCGCTTCTGCTTCACGGCTCCGATGACGCATCATGTGGGGCGGCCGCGACGGCCGCGACCTACGAGGTATTCCCACGGGGAACGCATCGCATCGGAGGTATCCCGTGCGGATACGCAGGGCGAGAACGACAGCACGCACCGGCGGCCGGACACCCGGCGCGGCCACGACAGCGGCGGTCGGCGGCCTCTGCGTACTCCTGCTGACGGCCTGCGGCGGCTCCCCCGGCTCCTCCTCGGCCCCCAAGAACGGCGACGCCCCTCCCACCGCCCTGACCGGTCTGGCGGGCGCCGAGCGCCACGCGGTCCCGCACGGCACCGGCAGCCGCACCCCCGACGACTTCAACGGCGACGGCCACCGCGACCTCGTCCTGGACGACCTGGTGAAACCGGCGGCCGACAGCCACGGCGACGACGCCGGGATCGGCATCGTGTACGGCTCCGCCGCCCGCGGCCTCGACCCCTCGGTACGCCAGTTGCTCAGCGCGCGTACGAACGCCGCGAAGGTCGGCGACACGCTCCCTTCGGCCTTCGACGCCCAGGAGTCGTGCGACCTGGACCGGGACGGCTTCACCGATCTGATCGTGGCCACCGACCCCCCGTACAACGGCGTCGGCCGCCCGCCCGTACCGCTGCAGATCCTCTTCGGCTCCCCCGCGGGCCTCACCGGCAAGGCGGTCACCCTGCGCATCCCGGACCGGGCGCGCTTCGGCGACGCCTGGCCGGACCACCCCGTCTGCGGCGACTTCGACGGCGACGGGAAGCCGGACCTGGCCGTGACGGCGAGCGCGGGCCGGCTGAGCTTCCTGCGGGGCCCGTTCACCCGCGACGGCCGCCCGCACGCCGCCGGCGGCACCATCCCCGGCGCGGGGCCGGCCCTGTCCGCCCCCGAGCCCCGGACGGACACGAACGACGACGGGTACGACGACCTGGTGTACACGGCGCGCCCCCATGAGCCCGGCACCGCCGGCAAGGGCACGCTGCTGCTCGGCAGCCCCGACGGACCGGGCCGCCCGGGCGGCGCGTACCGCTTCGGAGCACCGGCCGCGGACCTCCCGGCGGCGCCCTTGCGCAAGGCGGCCGGCAGCACGGCCCCGGCCCGAGCGGAAACGACCCTTCTCCAGCGGTACGCGGACTTCGACGGCGACGGGAAGCCGGACACGGTGGTCCGCACGCACCGGGGCGAGACGGCGGACCTGATCGCGCTGTACCCGGCGTCGACGCCGGACCGTCCGCTGATCACCTTCACCACGGCCCTGTTCACAGCGGGCTGAGGACAACCCCCCAGGGTTCCCTTAGGGGATGTCACAGCTAGGCGGCAAAGGCGGCCCAGTTCCCCCGCCCCGACCACCCGGCCCGTGCGGACCAGGTACGTTCGATGACGTGGCTGGATTCAGGATCGGACGCGGCCGGGACAACCGCACCCCGCAGCAAGCGCGACAACAACCGCGGCAGCAGCCGTACGGCAATCAGGCACCACCGCCGTACGGACAGCAGCAATGGCCGCCGACGGGAGGCAACGGCGCCCCGCCCCAAGGCGGCGGCTACAACAACGCCCCCGGGCACCAGGGCGGCTACAACGGTGGCTACAACAGCGGCGGGGCCGACGAGCCCGAGTACTTCGCCGACCCGTACCCACAACCCCACCACCCCCAGCAGCACCACCAGGGCGACCCGTACGCGAACAGCCCGGGCCACACCCAGGCCTTCAGCATCAACGAGGACCCGTACGGCGACGGCAACACCTACCGCGCCGGGCAGGCCCCCGCCCAGCCCGCGGGCCCGCGCCTGCACTGGAAGCAGCTGCTGAGCGGCATCGTGACGCGCCCGGGGCCGACGTTCTGGCAGATGCGCGACTACCCCGTCTGGGGCCCGGCGCTCGTCGTCACGTTCCTCTACGGCCTGCTGGCCCTGTTCGGCTTCGACGAGGCCCGCGACGACGCGATCGGCGCACCCGTCGGCAACGCCATCCCCTACGTCGTCATCACCGGCATCGGCTTCGTGCTCGGCGGTCTGGTGCTCGGCGCGGTCACCCACACCCTCGCCCGCCAGCTGGGCGGCGACGGCGCATGGCAGCCGACCGTGGGCCTCTCCATGCTGATCATGTCGATCACGGACGCCCCGCGCCTGATCTTCGCGCTCTTCCTGGGCGGCGAGAACTCCCTGGTCCAGATCCTGGGCTGGCTCACCTGGCTGGCGGCCGCGGCCCTGTTCACCTCGATGGTGAGCAAGTCCCACGACCTGCCGTGGCCGAAGGCGCTGGGCGCGTCGGCGATCCAGCTGCTCGCGCTGGTCTCGATCCTCAAACTGGGCACGATCTAGAAAGAACGAGAGCCCCCGCAGCCCCTTCGGTCGATCACCGAAGAGACCGCGGGGGCTCCTGCGTCCGCGCGGCCCCGAACATCTCGCCCGTCAGGCGTCCAGAACCTGCCCACCGCGCCGCACGACGGGCTTTTCCACACTCCAGGGGAAGTTGATCCAGCGATCGGTCTTCTTCCACACGTATTCGCACTTCACGAGCGAATGCGACTTCTCGTAGATCACGGCCGAACGCACCTCGGCGACATGATCGATACAGAAGTCGCGCACCAGCTTCAGCGTCTTCCCGGTATCGGCGACGTCGTCGGCGATGAGGACCTTCTTGTCCGAGAAATCGATAGCGTTCGGCACGGGCGCCAGCATGACCGGCATGTCCAGCGTGGTGCCCACACCCGTGTAGAACTCCACGTTCACCAGGTGAATGTTCTTGCAGTCCAGCGCGTACGCCAGCCCACCCGCGACGAACACCCCGCCGCGCGCGATGGACAACACCACATCCGGCTCGTACCCGTCGTCGGCCACGGCCTGCGCCAGCTCCCGCACGGCATGCCCGAAGCCGTCGTACGTCAGGTTCTCCCGCACGTCATCGCTCATCGGGCATCACACCTGGGTCCGGTGGAAGTTCATGTACGACCGCGACGCCGTCGGACCACGCTGCCCCTGGTACCGCGACCCGTACCGCTCGGAGCCGTACGGGAACTCCGACGGCGAACTCAGCCGGAACATGCACAGCTGACCGATCTTCATCCCCGGCCACAGCTTGATCGGCAGCGTCGCCAGATTCGACAGCTCCAGGGTCACGTGCCCGGAGAACCCCGGGTCGATGAACCCGGCCGTCGAGTGCGTCACCAGCCCGAGCCGGCCGAGCGAGCTCTTGCCCTCCAGCCGCGACGCGAGGTCGTCGGGCAACGAGATGACCTCGTACGTAGAGGCGAGCACGAACTCACCGGGGTGCAGGATGAACGCCTCGTCCCCGTCCGGCTCGACGGTACGCGTCAGATCAACCTGCTCGACGGCCGGATCGATGTGCGGATAGCGGTGGTTCTCGAACACCCGGAAAAAGCGGTCGAGCCTCACATCAATGCTCGACGGCTGCACCATCGACGCATCGAAAGGATCAATACGTACGCGTCCGGCGTCGATCTCGGCCCGGATGTCCTTGTCTGAGAGAAGCACCCACCGAGGATACGCAGAACGCGCGGACCCACCCTCATCGGGCCGCCCGCGCGTCTGTCCTTCGCTCTCCCGCCGCTCTCCTCTACAGCTCCTCTACCGCTCCTCGAACACCACAGGCACGGCATGCCGCAACCGCGCACAACGAGGACAGCGGATGAGCCGCCCGGGACCGATCCGCCCGGGCCCGAGCTGCTGCATCGGGAACGAGGCGGTAGTGAAAACGTGCCCTTCGGCACAGCGGACGACGGTGCGCTCCAAGGAGTCCATCAAGTCCCTTCCCCATCAAGCCGTGGACGAGAAAGCCACATTAGGGGATGAACAGGACGCCACCGCACGCGGCACTCCGACCACCCACGCTACGCCCCCAACTCCCGCCCGACACACCCCCATCCACTCCCCACCCCCCGGACCGGGCCCCACCACGACCCACAGCCGGGCTCACGCCTCGGGGGGTCCGCGATGGGGTAGAGTGTGGGTCGATGCGTCGCTGGCAAGCCAGTGCGTTATGCGGGTGTAGTTTAATGGTAGAACATGAGCTTCCCAAGCTCAGAGCGCGAGTTCGATTCTCGTCACCCGCTCCATGAAAAAGCCCCAGGCCAGCGGCCGGGGGCTTCTTTGTATCCAGCACCCTGTCACCGTCCGGTCGGCGCCCGTGGCCTCTCCCTGGATAATCGACGTATGGCATCACAGCCCAGTCTTTCCGATCTCCGCCGTGCCAAGTTCGCCAGGCGCGCGCCCGCAGCGCTCTCCGAGCTGGCAGGACCCGAGCACGGCACAGTGAACCTGCCACTTCACTTGGCATGGTCGGGACTGACCACGTTCGACCTCGACCAGCCCCGGCTGCGGATGAGCTACTACCGCATCGTGTTGGCGGAGGGCCAGCACGACGACCTGGTCCGGTACCTCAACCGCGGCCTCCTCGTCAGCTTGTGGCCCACGCTGCGCACACTGATCAGCCGTGATGTCCGTGAAGTCTGGGAACGCTCCTTCGACGAGCTGGCTCACAGTACCCAGGCCGCTGCGTGAACCTCACCGGTCTGCACCGTCGCCTGCTTGCAGACGTGCTCGCCGTAGGCGGCGAATATCCTCTGGCGCTTACCGGTGGCTACGCAGTCCAGGCGCACGGCCTGGTCGACCGGCTCAGCCAGGACCTCGATGTCGCGACCGAAAACCCCGAGCGCATGGACAACATTGCGACTGCCGTACGCATCGGCTTGGAGCAGCGCGGGTGGCAGGTCAGCGCTCTGGAAACAGACCCTCTGTCCGCGCGCCTGATCGTCACCGACCCTGTCAGCCGTGAAGAGTGCGAGGTCGACATCCTCAAGGAAGCACTCTGGCGGCCACCCGTAAACACCGAGCACGGCTTGGTGTTGTCCCTCGAAGATGTCGTGGGCACGAAGGTCCGCGCCTTGGCCGACCGCGGACTCGCCAGGGACCTTATCGACGTGCAGGCCGCCACGGGCCGTTGGAACCCCGTCGAACTCGAGGAACTCGGCCGGCGCCATGCCCGGGACTCCTTCGATCTCAGCGAGCTCCAAGCTCGGCTGGGCGGAGCCGACTGGATCGATGACACGGAATTCGCCGCCTACGGGCTGGACGAGGAGGCGATCGCCGGGCTGCGTCAGTGGGCACAGACCTGGGCCGACGACATCGGGGAACGACTTCACGAGCTCGCGTCCCCGCACGAGGACTGATGGCCTGACGGATGCCGACTACGCGACAGGTCGCGGTTCGCGAGAGGGACTGATCGCCCCTCGGCCGTCGTGCCCCATCCGTGCCCATCGGAGCGGACAACAGCGGTCAAGCACGGCGCCCATAGACCACACCGAGCTCACCTGGACCAGGTAAACATGCAGGTCAGGGCGACTTCGCCAATCCAAGCGCCGGCGATTCCCAAGCTCAGAGCGCGAGTTCGATTCTCGTCACCCGCTCCACGCGGAAGGCCCTGGTCAGAGACCAGGGCCTTGTTTTTGTTCCGACTGCTACGGCTCCGCGTCGAGGAGTCGGGCGGCCTCGCGGGGGTCCATCAGGTTGGACCAGGCTTGTTCGGCGGGGAGCAGATCCCGTTCCGGCAGGGCGTATTCGGGGTACCAGCCGTCGGCCTCGCAGCCGGGGACGTTGCGCAGGATCAAGGTGGTGAGGTTCGGCGGGACCGAACCCGTGATCCGCACCGCGAGGTACGTTTCGTGGCCGTCGTCGGCGCGGACCTGAAGGCCGACGGTGAAGGTGTCGAAATCCACGGTGTGTTCCTGGCCGTCCCGGAGGGTGCCACGGCTCAGCGTCAGAACCGTGGTCCGGAGTCGCCGGACGAAACGGACTCCCGCTTCGGCGCGATAGCGAACGTGGTCCTCGCGAGCGGGGAGTAAGTGGGTTGTGTGCGTGGCGGACTTGAGCGCGTCGGCGTTGCCGGCGTTGTAGCGGGATCGGGCGGTCTTGCCGTCGGCTTCGAGAGCGGCATAGAAGTCGTCGGTGGAACCGTCCTCGCGGCGGCCGGCCGCCACCAGCCACGGAAGATCGGCGTCCACCCAGACCGCCCCGCGCCAACGCTGGACCTTCACCTTGAACAACACCTGATCATCGACAGCGCGGATGCGCTCATGCTTGGCATCGTCATCCGCGAACTGCTCGGCGGTCTTCGCCAGGATCGGGTGCTCGATCTCGTCCAGGGGGTCGGTCACCGCCGGCAGGGGGAGTCCGAGGTCATCGCGCAGGCACCGCAGGGTGGGCCTGGCGGGACGCATCGCAGCGGGACCGGTCATTCGTCGATCCCGCCGACCGCGTCGATCTCCTCCGATGTCAGACCGGTCAGGAGCATGACGTCCGACTTCAAGGAGCCGTCCAAGACGCTGAGCGCCTCCACCATGCCCTCACGCAGATCCGCACGCCGCTGGTCCAGGTAAACCCGTACCGCCTCCGCGACCAGGTCCTTCTTCGTCAGGCCCAGGAAATGTGCGCCCTGGCTGATCAACTTGTCCGTCGCCGGGTCCACCTTGAGCGGCGACTGCCGGGGCGGCTTCGAAGCCGTGGTCATAATCCCACCTCCAACGCTCACGGTACCTTAGTACCTCATGTCGGGCTTCCCGCCAGTGACAGCGTTGTGACGCAGTCCGCCGACCGCTGGTACCACGGGCCGAATCGATGACGGTCGACCGGGTTGCACTGCGACGGATCGCCGGGGGTGAAATCGCGCGACGGCGGGCGCCGAATCCGGCGCGGCGAAGCTTTCCCATCCGCGGCACGGCGGCATCGAACACCCTCGTGCCCCATTCGTGCCCTTCGGAGCGGACAACAGCGGTCATGCAGGGCACCCAGAGACCACGCCAGCCTCGACCGCGCCAGCCGAACATGCAGGTCAGAGCCACTCCAGCCGCGCAAGAACCGTTGATTTCCAAGCTCAGAGCGCGAGTTCGATTCTCGTCACCCGCTCCACGCAAAAGCCCCAAGCCAACGGCCGGGGCTTTTGGGTAGGCAGCTCAGGGGCCGTTCACCTGCGGTGGGCGTGGGATTTGCACGCACGGCGACATCGCTGCCACGACGGTTTCAAGGTCGCTGTCGAGATGGGGTGGGGCTTGATTTCACGAAGGCGATCATGGCGGAAGCAACGCTGGTGGCGACGAGGCTCCCCACCGCGATCATCCCCACGCCGACCATGAACAGGCCGCTGTAGTCGTCCGACCAGTCGTAGTAGGCGGCACCGGTCAGGCCGACTGGGACGCCGAGCGCGGCGCCTGCGATGTAGCGCCGGGATGCCGCCCAATACACCGGCGCCATCAAAGTCAGCACCAGCCCGATCACCTGCCACGCCTCGTACGGGCCGGTCTCCGAACCATCAGGCTGCACGTCACGGTGCTGGTCCCAGCCCAGCCAGGCAGCCCACGCCGCTAGCGCCATCACAGCCAGCGCGAGGATCGCCATCAGCTGGGGAAAGAGTTTCAGAGATCGTTGCGGCATGGCTCAACCGTCCCGGATGCCCCCGGAACTGAACAGAGTTGACGTACTCACCTCGGCATGAGTAACGCGGCCACGGATCGGCTCTTCCGACACGTCGGCATCGGCCCCCGCTGTGCGCCGCTCGCTCGGCGAATCAGGAGTGCCCCGGAAGCGCGCGCTTCCGGGGCCGCGCTCCGGTCGTAGCTGTGCCTCAGGTCAGAACGCCGAGGTGTAGGCGGCGAAGAAGGGTGTCTTCACCGGCGCTCCGCCGGGGTCGAAGCACGCCACGTAGAGCCGGATGGAGCCACTGGTCCTGTCCCAGGGCTTGTACAGGCCGTAGGAGTCGGCGCTGCGCCCGTAAGCGGTGACGTGGGCGGTGTCCGACGGGACGGCTACCGACGGCATGGTGACCGTGAAGGGCGCTCCCGAGCCACCGAGGCTGTTGGTGGCTCCGCTCGAGTTGTAGTTGGTCAGCGCGGGCAGCGACGCGCTTCCGCTTCGGCGTGAAGGTCCAACGGCTGCTGTGTCGGAGTCCGGGGCCTAGTGTGGTGTCCAGGCCTCTCAGGACTCGGATGGTGCAAGGGTGCGCATGACGTCGAACTCGTTGCCCTCGGGATCGGCCATGACCACCCACCTCCTCCCGGAGCCCTGCCCCACGTCCACCTTGGCGGCGCCGAGGCCGAGCAGTCTGGTCACCTCGTTGTCGGTGCTGTCGTCGATCGGGCTGACATCGAGGTGAAGCCGGTTCTTCACGGTCTTGCCCTCGGGCACCTGGATGAACACGAGAGTGGGCGGCATCTGGCGGGCCCTGACCTCCTCGACGGTCGGCACCCAGGAGCCGATCTCGACCTTGCCCTGTGCCCGCTCGATCACCTTGAAGTCCAGGACCTCACACCAGAAGGCGGCGAGCCTCTCCGGGTCGTGACAGTCGATGACCAACTCTGCGAACCTGCTTGTCATGTCTTCTTCCTCAGGATCGTTCCGTACGTGGTTCCCGGCTCAGCCGTTGCGCAGCCGGGGGATCGTGGTTTCACGGCGATGACGACTCGGCGTCCATGCCGTCGGTCACGGTGGAGGCCGGGGTGTGCAGGATGCCGTCGAACGCGTCCAGGACGGGGGTGTGCAGGAAGGTGCTCTGCAGCCGGATGCGGTCGGGGGCGGAGGCGGGTTCCGCGGTCCCCGTGCGTGCCCGGTGGAGGCCGGTGACACTGAGCCCGAGACCGGCCGCGGCGAAGGCGGCTTCCACACTGCCCGGTTCGGGCGGCTGCAGTGCGGTGTGCTCGATGGTGAAGCCGAAGCGCGCCCCCTCGTCGCGGACCATCTCCGCAGTGTGTCCGCCGGAGCTGGTGAGGCCGAGGGCGAAGTAGTCGTCGCCGAGAGCGTCGCTCAGGTACTGCCCCATCGGGAACCCGGTGAGGTGGCCGCCGAAGGAGATCGGCGTTCTCTGGATATGGGCGTTGTGGGCCGCCAGCACGATGCGGGCTCCCGGCTCGGTGCGCTCCAGGTGCCACAGGACGGACTCGGCCATGTAGAGGTCCCGGGCCGAGGTGTCGGCCGTCAGCCCTTTTCCGGCGAACAGGCCGGCCATGGCTCGGAATCCGTGGTCGGCCCGGCAGGCACCTTCGAGACGGTGCAGGGCGATGTCATAGCTCTGCCGGTCCCCGCGGGAGACGTACAGCGGTGCGACGGCGCGAAACCGGATGAGCAGGCGTGCCAGGGCCGAGGTGAGGGCGTCCTGGTCGGCGGCGGGCAGACGGGTCCACGCGGGCGCGGCGACCGCCGCGGAGGCGCCGGCGAACGATTCGGCGATCCGCATCGCCTTCTGGACGATCGGGAGGGTGTCGGGGTCGACCTGGCGCAGGTAGTCGGCGATCGGGGCCAGGGCGGGCAGCAGGGATCCACCGGCGGCCGGGATATCGATGCCGGCGAAGCGCACCGGTGCCGGGGCCGTGCGGTTGTGCCGGCGGATCCAGCGCAGCGGTCCGTCGACACCGACCGGGATCGCCTCGGCGAGATGAGCCCTCAGCGCGTCTTCCGTGCCCTCGCCCTGGCCCCAGGCGTCGAGGGGAAAGCCTTCGCTGAAGCCGTATTCGAAGGCCAGGACCGTGAAGCCACAGCGTTCGACCAGGAATCGCACGAGGCGGCGGCGCAGCCGGATGAACTCGTCGACGAAATGGGAGTGTTCGCCGACCGCGACGACACGCGCACGGCCGATGAGGTCGCGCAGCGGTTCCAGGTCGTCGAGGGACGCCTCGGGATCGAGGTGGGTGAGCGGGATCGCATGCCCGCCGAGCCAGTCGGCGAACGAGTCGGAGGGGCGCCCATCCGGCATGCTGATGACTCGATTCTCGTATCGGGGAAGTATCTCGATGGACAGGGTGGGGGTGAGGAGCGACCTCGTGCAGGAGCACGGCCGGAGGGCGGCGGCAGAGCGGTCGTGCCACGTCGCGCCACCGGTCTTCGGAGCCCGGACAGCTCGACGGCCGATGCGGCGCTCCCGCGGCACGGCCGAGGTTGTGACGTGCCGCTACGGCTGTGCGGGGGCCGCCTTCTGCAGGTCGTCGACTCTGCCGGACATGACGGTGCGGATGTGGTCGGTGAGGTGCTCGGCGGGCCAGTCCCACCAGGCAACCGCCAGGAGCCGGGCGATGTCCTCGTCGTCGTATCGGGTGCGGATGAGCCGGGCCGGGTTGCCGCCCACGACGCCGTAGTCGGGCACGTCGGAGGTGACCACGGAGCCCGTGGCGAGGATCGCGCCGTGGCCGATGCGCACCCCGGGCATGACCGTCACGCCGTGGCCGAACCAGACGTCGTTGCCGACGACCGTGTCCCCACGGTCGGGCAGGCCGGTCAGCAGATCGAAGTGGTCGGCCCAGGAGCCGCCCATGGTGGGGAAGGGGAAGGTCGAAGGGCCGTCCATGCGGTGGTTGGCGCCGTTCATGATGAACCGAGCCCCCGTGCCCAGCGCGCAGAACTTCCCGATGACGAGCCTCTCCGGCCCGTAGTGGTAGAGCACGTTGCGCGTCTCGAACGCGGTCGGGTCGTCCGGGTCGTCGTAGTACGAATACTCCCCCACCTCGATCAGCGGCGACGTGACCAGCGGCTTCAGCAGGACCACCCGCGGCTGGCCGGGCATGGGATGCAGCGCGGTCGGGTCGGCGGGAACGACTGCCTTCACTGATGTCTCCTCTTCGAAGTACCACTGGACGGGTCGCGAGCGCGGCGCGTCTCCCCGTGCCGGGTACCCGAAGTCCGGTGAGCCCCCTTGCTGAACGGAGCCCCGTCCCGACCTGCCCAGCCTCGGTGCAGACGGGCCCCGGGGACAACACCGGGTCCGATAAGCTGCGTTAACCTCTCGCTTGACGACGAAGAGAGTCGGCGTGGAACTGCGCGATATCGAGGTCTTCCTGACCTTGGCCGAGGAACTGCACTTCGGCCGGACGGCAGAGCGGCTGCACGTGACGCCCGCCCGCGTCAGCCAGGCGATCAAGAAGCAGGAACGCCGCATCGGAGCCGCCCTGTTCGAGCGCAACAGCCGGTCCGTGACGATGACGCCGATCGGCCGGCAGCTCTTCTCCGACCTGCTGCCCGTGTACCGCGGCCTGCACGAAGCCGTGGAGCGTGCCATCCGCTCGGCCGGCGAGAAGACCGAAGTGCTGCGCCTGGGCATGCTCTCCAGCAACGTCCAGGATTTCCGGCTGCTGCTCGACGCCTTCGCCGCCAGGCACCCCACATGTGACGTCCAGATCCGATACGTCGGATTCGGCGACCCGTTCGGACCGCTGCGCGCCGGCGAGGTCGATGTGCAGATCGCCTGGCTGCCGGTCGAGGAGGCCGACCTCACCGTCGGACCGGTCGTCAGGATCGAACCCGTCGTCCTCGTCGTCGGAGCCGGGCACCGGCTCGCCCGGCGAGAGACCGTGTCGTACGAGGACCTGACCGACGAAGTCGTCATCGGCGGGGCCAAACCCGACTACTGGCGCGAGGCCCTCACGCCGAGCCACACCCCCAGCGGGCGTCCGCTCCGGGTGGGTCCGACCGTCACCACCGAGACCGCGATGCTTCCGATCCTGTCCAATGACGAGGCCGTCGCGTTCGTGCACTCCCACGCCAGCCGGAGCTACGCCCGAGCCGACCTCGTGTACGTCCCCGTCCACGACGCTCCTCCGGCCCACTGGGCGCTGCTGTGGCGTACCGCCACCGAAACCGAGCTGATCCGCTCCTTCGCGCACGTCGGCCGCCTGATCGAACCGAGTGGTTCCTGACGGACTCCGTACGGAGGGACCGGCGTTTCTCGCACGCGTCCAGCGGTTCGCCTCGGCGGCCACCGGCCGGACCGTGACCGCTGTAAGCCACAGAAGGCCGAGGCCCGCGGCGGCGATGAAGGCCGAGGGGGTGGAGGACGAGAAGAACTGCTGAACACCGCTCGAGCTGTCCGCGCCGAGGAACCGGAGGGCGAGGGCTGGGTTCGTCTGGACGTGACCTTCGCGGGCTTGCGGCACGCGGTCTGGGCGGTATGGCAGCTCGACACCGACGCTCACGCCCTCGCCCCCGACTCGTTGCGCACCGCCTTGCGCGACCGCCTTGCGCGACCGCATTGCCACCCTTCGCCGCTCGGTACGACGATCGAGACTGAAAAGGGGGGAGCCCTCCGCCAAACCATCAGTTCGGTGCCGGGGGATCACCTAGTCGGCATGTGCGGCGGCAGACCGCTGACGAAGAAGGCGCCCAGGGAGTCGGCGAGCGCATCCGGAGCCTCTTCGGCCACGTGGTGCCCCGAGTCGATTCCGTGGCCTCGCACATCTGGCGCCCGCGCGGAGGTGAGACCAGGAGACCAGGAGCGGGACGGCACCCTCGCGCCCTCCAGTTCCTGACGCAGAACGCCCGGCTGGGAGATTCCAGCCGAGCGTCTGGTTGAGCTGCTGACAACAGCCGCTCCGTTTGACCAGCAGGGGTGTTACGCCCCCTTGCGTGGGCCACCGGGAGGGGGTTCGCGCCGTCCATGTGGTCTTCAGGCTGCCGTCAGATCAGATGCCGGTCAGATCGTCGGCGTGTCGTCGACGATCTCCTTGTGCGGTTCGACGATGAATTTCCAGCCCGCACTGGGCTCCAGGAACCGCACCCGGGTCGGGTAGATGTCCAGGGCGCGGCGGTCGCGGTTCTGGTTGTTCGTGTTCTTCCGCCCCCGGGCCGGCTCCTCGTACAGGTCGACCTTGACGTCCGGCACCGCGACGGCTTCCTCGCTCCAGCGCTGGACGACCCCCGCGCCGAACGCGTCCCGCGCTGCGGAGTAGAGCGACTCCAGGGATTCCTTGCTCCCGCCGGGAACGAAGAGGGCGAGGTTCAGGAGGACGCCGGCGCTCTGGAGAACCTCGATCTCTTCCCCCGCCTTGTCGGCAATCCAGATCCCGCCCTCTTCAGCGTTGTCCGGGAGGACGTGCACCTCCTCACCGAAGATCGTCTTGGCGGTGAAGGCCCCTCCCTCAAAAGCATGACCCGGCTCCGTAAGAAAAGCCGGGGCGTAGCAGTCGAGAGGAAGGCCATGCGTCCCCGCCGAGACGAAGATGCCGTCCTGGAGGCCCAACCCTGAAATCTCCTCGGCCGTAAGACGTCGAGCCGTAACCTTCTCGGTATTCACGCCATTCCCCTTTTAAATCGTGGCGCCCTGTGAATTCATTACGACCCTATCATGAAAACGATCAGCCACTTTCCCTTACGCACATCATCGAGCCCGCAACAACGCAAGCCAACCCTCCGAGTAATTCCTATTCCTGAGAACTGCGGACGAAGCTTCCCGCATCACGGCGAAACGCAGCACTCCTAGATAAATGTCGCGATATTCGGGAAATGGTCATCCCGCTCCGGCGCCGCTTTGGCAACATAGCGAGATTGATCACGGCGAATTCAAGCGCACTTCCGATGCTGCGACATGCGGGAGAGGGAAAGCGCAATCGAGGTACGCATGCGCGGCGGCGCTCCGTGTTCGCATCCCGCACCGCTGCGCGCCGGCTCCGAGGTGGCTCGGAGCGCCCGCGGCGAGTCCCCGCCGCGGGCGAGCGAAGCAGGCGCGGCACGACGTCGGACCCGGTTCCGGCGCGCACGGGCGAAGGGCGGCAGGGCGGACGGGCACGCCCGACACGTCGCGACGGAGCAGTCCCCTCAACAGCGCACCCAGAGAGGGTAGTTATTGACCGATCGTTCTGCATTCGCTTATGGTCTCCGATGTGGCCAGGACCAAGGAATTCGATCCGGACGCCGCGCTGCAGTCGGCCCTTGAGCTGTTCTGGCGGCGCGGTTACGAAGCGACGTCGATCGCCGACCTCGTCGAGCACCTAGGCATCGGCCGCGCCAGCATCTACGCCACCTTCGGCAACAAGCACGAGCTGTACCTGAAGGCCCTGGACCGGTATGCCGAAGGGCGCGATCCGCTCCTCCTCGACGAGCTGTCCCAGCCGGGGCCCGCGCTGCCCGCGGTACGGGCGGTGGTACGCCGCTTCGCCGCGGAGGCCGCTTCCCCCGAGGGCCGGCTGTATGGCTGCCTCGTCACCAACACGGCGGCCGAACTGGCTCCGCACGACCCCGCGGCGGCCCGCCAGGTCGAGAGCAGCTGGGAGCGCCTGGAGACACTGCTGCACTCCGCACTCGTACGAGCGCGGGCCCAGGGCGAACTGTCCGGGGATCGCGATCCGCGTGCGCTGGCCCGCATGCTGCTCGTCCTGCTGCAGGGCGTACGGATCGTCGGCAAGGCGTCCAGCGATCCCGCCCGGGTGCGTGACGCGGCCGAGCAGGCGCTGACCCTGCTGGACTGAATCACGCGCGCAGGCATCACCACCTCCTCTCTCACTGCCCGAATAATGGACCGATCGATCAAATATGGGGAGGGTCATGACGGCCGAGGAAGCCGCCCGCGTCGTCGACGTTCGGCACCGGTACGCCTTCGCCCTTCTCGGGATCGTCCAGGCCACGTTGATCTTCACACTCGCCGTCATCGCTGTGCCGTTGCCTCTCATCGGGCGCGAATTCGGCTTGCGGCGGCCCGACTTGATCCTGCTCAGCGCGTCGTACGGACTGACCTTCGCCGGGCTGCTGCTCTTCGGCGGCCGTCTCTCCGACCGCTACGGCGGGCGGCGTACCCTCGCCGTCGGCCTCCTCCTCCTCGCCGCCGCCTCGGCCGCCGCCCCGCTCGCCCCCGGCATCGGGGTGCTGCTCGCGGCCCGCCTCGTACAGGGCGCCGGGGCTGCCCTCGTCGCGCCCGCCGCCATGGCCGTACTGCGCGTCGTCTACCCGTCCCCCCTCGCGTACGGCAGGGTGATGGCCACCTGGGGCGGCCTCTCGGTACTCGGTGCGACCGTCGGCAATCTGCTCTCCGGCGTCATCCTGGCGTGGCTGTCGTGGCGTTGGACCTTCCTCATCCCCCTCGCGGTCTCGGTCACCGCCCTGACCCTCATGCCCCGGCTACTGCCGCACACCGCCCCGCACCGGGGCCGGACTCTCGACCTGCCGGGGGCTCTGCTCGCCACTGCCGGGATCACCCTCGCCAGTTACGGACTCGTCGTCACCGACGTCCGGCCCCGGTCGTCAGCCGGCGTGCTCGTGCCGCTGCTCAGCGGGGCCGCACTGCTTGTCGCGTTCCTGTATGCCGAGCGTCGTACCGCCGACCCGCTGCTGCCGACCCGCTTCCTCCTCGACCGACGGCGAGCCCTCGCGCTCACGGCCATCGCGCTGAGCGCCTGTGGGACAGCGATGACCTTCGTGGTCCTCTCGCTCCACCTGCAGCAGACACGCGACTGGTCACCCCTGCGGACCTCAGCCGCGTTCGTGCCGTTCGCCGTCGCGCTGATCGCTTCGAGCCGGGCGGCAGGGCCGCTCGTCATCCGGTACGGGGCCGGAGCCGTCACGACCGCCGGACTCGGCACCGGTGCGGCCGGGCTCGCCCTGCTCGCCTCCAGCGGACTCCACGTCCACACGCCGTACGCGTACGGGCTGCTGCCGGGCCTCGTACTGCTGTCGGCCGGTGCGGCGGCGTCCTTCGGCGGAGCCGCCGTGCTCGCCACCGAAGGCGTACCGGCGCAACAGGCCGGGCTCGCCGGCGGTGTGCTGAACAGCGCGATGGAACTCGGCCCGACCGTTGTGTTCGCACTCCTGCTCACGCTCGGCAGCGATGCCGTGTCCCTGGCCGCGACGGGCTCCGCCCTCGCCGTCGTAGCCGTCCTCACCCACCGCGCCAACTGATCCACCCACCGAAGGAGTTGCTGAAGTTGAATCGCTTTTCCGGCAGGACCGTGCTCGTCACGGGCGCAGGTTCCGGTCTCGGGCGTGCGATCGCGCTCGCCTTCGCCGCCGAGGACGCGTCCGTCATCGCCGCGGGACGTACTGCGGCCTCTCTGGACGAGACGGTCGGTCTCATCGAGGCGGCCGGCGGCACGGCTGCCGCCATCCCGGTCGACGTCACCGACTCCGACCGGCTCCGGGACCTCGTACGCGGGAGTGTCACCCGCTTCGGCGGGCTCGACATCGCGGTGAACAACGCCGGAATACTCCGCGGCACCGTCCCCGTCGGAGAGGTGAGCGAGGAGGACTGGGACGCGGTGCTGCGGACCAATGTCACCGGCGTCTGGCTGGCCATGAAGCACGAGATCGCCCACATGAAGGAGAACGGCGGTGGGGTCATCGTCAACATCTCCTCCAACCTCGGGGCTCACCTGCGCATCCCGAACGCCGCCGCGTACATCACTTCGAAGGCGGCGGTCTCCGCGCTGACCCGCGCCGCGGCTCTCGACCACATCCACCAGGGCATTCGCATCAACGCGGTCAGCCCGGGCGCCTCCGCCGCTCCCATGTCACTACGGCCCGGCGAGACCGAGGCCGACCGTGCCGCGCGGGTGAAGTCGGAGAACCCTCTCGGCCGGGTCGCGGAGGCCGAGGAAGTGGCGGCCGCGGTGCTCTATCTGGCCTCGCCCGCCGCCGGCGCAGTGGTCGGCACCGACCTGGTCGTCGACAGTGGGTCATCGGCCTGACGGTGGACCTGGGCCACGCCCGTCCAGCAGGTCGGACACGTTACGGGGCCTTCCGCCGAGCCATGGGAACACGCTCAGCAGCGCTGCTGCGTGCCCCACCCGTGCCCCCGGGTTCAGGACCTCATGGCGCAACGACAACGTGCCCATGAGCACGAGGGCACGCATGGCGGACGGCCACTGCCGCACTCTGTGGGGTGTTTACGCTCCTCCCGCTACGGTCTCGTGCGGTCCGGTCTGGATCGTGTCGCTCGGTCGCGGCTGCCGTGCCAGTCCAGAATCAGGATGGTGGCGTCGTCCTTGAGGTGGCCGTAGCAGGCCTCGAGCACCGCCCCGGTCAGGCTTCGGACGGCTTCTCGCGGGTGCAGCGCCCTGGTCTCGCGCATGATCGAGGCCAGGTCGACGGCGGCCGCGTCCCGCTCCTGCATGCCGTCGGTGAGCAGGACCAGGCGGTCTCCAGGCAGCAGTTGGAGTTCTTGCAGGCGATAGGGCCTGGGGCCTGCCACGCCGAAGGGCAGGTTGACGGCGAGCTCGACCTCTTCGACGGTGTCGCCGCGCAGCCGCAGGGGGCGGGGGTGGCCGGCGTTGACCAGTTCGCACAAGCCCGTGTCGAGATCGACGCAGAGCAGCTGCCCGGTAGCCAGGCCGCGGTTGTGACTGAGCAGGGTCTGGTGGGCGTGGTTGGCCTGGTTGACGGCGTCGCAACCGCTGCGGCGCGACTGTCTCAGCGCTCCGACGAGCAGGGTCGCCAGCAGCGCGGAGTCGGTGTCGTGCCCCATCGCGTCGGTGATGGACAGGTGCAGGGTGTCGCGGTCGAGGGTGTAGTCGTAGGTGTCGCCACCGATGTCGTCGGCCGGGATCAGCCCGGCGGCGAGGGTGAACTCGTCCGCCTCGCAGCAGGGGGCCGAAGGAAGCAGCTGGTGCTGGATCTCCGCGGCCAGGCTGGTCCGGGTGGTGCGCCGGCCCAAGTGGTACAGATCGGTGAAGCGGCGGTCCGTGACGATGATGTAGGCCAGCGCGTGCGCAGCCTCGCGCACCTGCCGGAGCACGGTGTCGTCGCAGGCCTGCAGGGTCACCTCCAGGACGCCGATGCGGTCGCCCCGGTTGGTGACCGGCGTGATGACGCGCCGGCTGCCCTGGTCGTCCGCTTCCACGTGCTGGCGCTGGCTCTGCAGGACTCGGTCGTAGACGCTTCCCAGCAACGCGATGGGCTCGTCGGCGTCCTCGGCGGTGCTGCCGGCCGCGGTCAGCCGTACCAGCCGCTCGCCGATGAGGTCGACGAACAGGAAGGACACGCACTCCGCGCCGAACCGCTTCTGCAGGTCGTGCGCCACCACCTCGACGGACTCACCGGGCGGAGCTGCCTCGGCAGCGGCCAGCAGTTCGCCCAGTTCCAGATCTTCACCCATCACAACACCCTCCCATCGGCTGGTGCACCTTCTTCCCCACATCCCCGAGACTTCACCCCCCGAGCCTGTTTTGCCTGGTCAGGGCATACTTGACAGGCCTGCCCAGCTGATTCGGAGCGCGCCGAGCGGCGTCTGCGGACACTCAGTGCGGGGCGATGGCGGGCTCCAGAGGACGCGAGTGAAGCCGAGTCCGGCGTGGGGCCGTCCCCCGCCGCTCCCACCCGGCACGCTTGGGCAACCCGCCGGGCACGGGCGTCCTCCTTCCCGCTGGGCTTCGACTGTGTGCTGACCGGCGGTCGCGTCGTCGCGGCAAGCGGCCGTACAGCCTGCTCAACGGTGTGACCGCCACCTTCGGCCCTGGCAGCGGTGCTGTCGCTGCTCGCGGTGGGGTTCCTGGACGAGCGCCGTGCACGGGCGAGGATGACGACGGAGCCGGCTGCTGCGTGAACCGGGGCTGGTGTGCGGAGCCGGCGGAACCGGGTAACGTCGTTGTCATGTTCTTCCAGACGCCGATTTACGAGTGAGAGTGTGACGGGCCCCCGCTGACGTCCTTCACCGTCGCCGCCCGTCCCCCACCGCCGAATCCGTAGATCACTTCGCATCATTACCGGGAGAACCCGTGACCGTGAGCAAGAACATCAACAACCCCGTGGGCATGGGCGGCGGCCAGCGCAAGAGGCTGTCCCGCGCCGAACGGCAGAACAACGGCCCGCACCGCAACCTCGACCGCCAGGGTGCGGCCGAGCAGAAGGCGGAGCTGGTGCGCAAGATGCGCGAGAAGGCGGACGCAGCCGAGGACACCGCCGAGGGCGCCGCGCAGACGGGCGACGACACCGCACAGAGCTGACGCACGGCCGCCGCAGGGCGGCACCGCTCGGGGCAGGGCCCGGACCGCGACGCACACGCGACGCTCGGTCCGGGCCCTGCTGCCGTATCGGGCCTGCCCCGTATAGGGCTCTACCGCCTCACCGAGCGCGGCCCCTCCCGCCCTTCGCCGCATCGAGGCTCGCGGCCACTGCGCACGCGGTCATCCAACGGCGCTGCGCATTTCGACGCATGCGCCGTTCCGTTCGGGTGACAACCGTTCGCGCCGCCCGCGCGCGGCGTTCATCGGGGTCCATACCTGACCCCATGGACAGGAAACCGCCGAGACGAACGGTGCGTATCGCAGTGCGAGGAATGAACTTCGGAGCCCTTCGGCAGCGCATGGTGGCCGGAGGCTGTGCCCTGCTGCTCCTGGGCGGCCTGACATCGGGTGCGGCAGCCCAGGCCGCCTCGTCGGCCGACCACGTGGGTTCCGACCGGCTCGATCCGCGGATCACGGAGATCATGCGGAAGCCGGACTACACCAACGCCCAGTGGGGTCTGCTCCAGCAGGACCCGGACAGCGGTCGGGTCGTCCACAGCCGGTTCGCCGAGCAGTTCTTCATCCCCGGGTCGGTGGCCAAGCTGTTCGGCACCTCCGGGGCGTGGAACACCCTCGGTGGCGACCACCGCTTCAGGACGCCGGTCTACGCGGTCGGCGAGCGCCGTGGAAGCACGCTGAACGGCAGCCTCGGCCTGGTCGCCCAGGGGGACCTGACCATGGGCGGCAGGACCCGCCCCGACGGCACGGTCGACTACACCGACCTCGACCACACGTACGCCAACGACTTCCCCGGCGCCACGCTCACGCCGGAGAATCCGCTCGCCGGCATCAACAAGATCGCGCAGCAGGTACGGAAGTCCGGCATCACCCACGTCAACGGGAACGTGATCGTCGACGACCGGCTCTTCCGGCCCGAGCCGGTCTTCATCCCCGTCCCGACGCCGTTGATGATCAACGACAATCTCATCGACCTGCTGACCACCCCCGGCGCCCGCCCCGGCGCGCCCGCACGACTGGACTGGCGGCCGAAGGTCGCCCCGTACCGCGTCACGTCGACGGTGAAGACCGTGGCGGCGGGCAAGCCGACGAACATCGAGGTGACGACCTCCGACAACGGCACCCGGATCCGGCTTTCCGGCACCGTCGCGGCCGGCTCCGAACCGGCTCTGAAGGTGTCGCCCATCACCGACCCGGCGGCCTTCGGGCGCACCGCGCTGATCGAGGCGCTGGGGCGTGCCGGGGTGAAGGTGACGGCGAAGCCGACCGGCGCCAACCCGGTCGGGCAGCTCCCCCGCTCGTACGACGGCCGGCCGCGGGTGGCTCTGTACACCTCGCCGCCGTTCGTCCAGTACGCCAAGCTCATCTTCAAGGTGAGCCACAACCTGGGCGGCAACCTCGCCATCTGTCTGATGGCGGTCGCCGCCGGCAGCAAGGACTGCATGGACGGCTTCCCGGTGCTGGCCGACTTCCTGGATCACGCGGGTGTCGACCGCACTCAGGTCCAGCTCGCGGACGGCCGTGGCGGAAACCCCGCCGACCGGACCACGCCCGAGGCCGTGGTGCAACTGCTGACGTACTGGCAGCACACCCGCGAGGCGACAGCCTTCCGCAACGCGCTGCCCATCCTCGGCGTCGACGGTCTGCTGGCAGACAACTGCACCCACTGCCCCGCCCGCGGGAAGGTGTTCGCCAAGACCGGCGCCGCCGTCGGGCTGGATGCGCTCAACAACCGTCTGGCCGTCGGCGCCATCACGATCGCCGGCTACCTGGACAAGGGCAACGGCCGCTTCGACGCCTTCTTCGCCGGTGTGAACGGCGCCTCCACCCCCGATACGGACGTCAAGGGTGTGCTGGACATCGCCAATGACCTCGCCATGATCTCCGCGTACCTGCAGGAGGCGGCAGCGCGGCGGGAGGACTGACCGCCCGCGTCACCCATGAGACGGGACGGGCCCCCTGCGAGCGCAGGGGGCCCGTCCCGTCTCGCTTCAGCCTCCGCGACCATGGCTCATCGTCCGGAAGGGGTGTGCGTGCGTGCGTGCGGGATGTTCGTGTGTCCGGGCGGGTGAAACATTTCCCGGGGGCCACCGCATCTAAGAGGGTGTAGGTGAGAAGGAGTGGCTTGTTGAGGCAGTCCAAGGAAAGCGCCTTCCGGGAGTTCGCGGAAGGCCGCATGGGCCATCTGTTCCGTTCGGCGTGCCTGCTGACCGGCGGGGACACGCATCTTGCCGAGGATCTCGTACAGGAGACACTCGCCCGGATGTACGTGATTTGGGGGCGTATGTCGCGGGTCGGCAACCCTGCGGCGTATGCGCAGACCGTGCTGGTGCGGTGCTATCTCGGGTACCGGCGGCGCAGATCTACGGGGGAACGGCCGAGCGGCGAACTGCCGGACCGGGCGGGGGAGTCGGCGGAGGACGCGTCCTTGAGGATGACGCTCCTCGACGCCCTGCGCGGCCTGCCGCCGAAGGACCGGGCGGTGATCGTTTTGCGTTACTGGGAGGACCGGTCGGTCACGGAGACCGCGGATGCGCTGCACGTCAGCTCGGCTGCCGTACGCACCCGCAGCACCCGTGCGCTCGCCCGGCTGCGTGAGCAACTGGGCGACAACATGGGCGAGCTGGCCGTGCGCTGAGTCCTCTCCTTCTTCCTTCTTCTTTCTTCTTCCTCTTCCACAGGTGTGGGGACGGTGGTGATCGGCATGCACGAAAACAGTGCGTCGAAGGACCGGGACGCCTTCGAGGGCGAGCTCGGCGCGGCGATGAAGCGGGCAGGAGAGGGGTTCTCCGCAGCAGGACGGCCCCTCGTGGACGGCGGGGTCGTGCGCGGACGGCGCCGGACGGTGCTGCGCCGCAGCACCGCGGTGACCGGCAGCGTGGCGGCACTGGCCGTGATCGGGCTCGGCGGATCGTTCCTCACGGGGGGCATCGGCGCCTCGCGGGACGGTGGCGACGGGGCGGCGGTCGGTGCGCAGTCGACGCACAAGGCGACGCCCAAGCCCCTCTCCCCCGAGCAGCAGGTGCGCAGGACGCTCGAGGAGCTGCTGCCGGAAGGCAGGTTCAGCGAACAGCCCGGCATCGGCGGCACGGGCGCCAATAAGGTCCCGCGCCCGCCGGCCGCCTCCGTCGTGTACGACGACGGCCACGGGAAGGCCGCCCTGTCTGTGGCCCTGAGCCGGCAGAACCCGGACGAGAAGCTGAACGAGGACGAGTTCTCCTGCCCGGACAAGAATCTGAACCCTTACGAGGATTGCTCCGCCACCACCTCCGAGGACGGCTCGCGGCTCGTGCTGTACAAGGGCTGGGAGTACCCGGACCGGCGCGAGGAGACCAGGTGGTGGTACGCGGACCTGCTGACGCCCGAGGGCTACCGCGTCCAGGTGTCCGAATGGAACGCGCCCGCGGAGAAGGGCGCAGCGATCAGCCGCCCCGCCCCGCCGCTGTCGACGGACCGGTTGAAGTCGCTGGTCCGGGCCGAGGAGTGGCGCCCCGTCCTCGCGGCCCTTCCCGAACCCGCGGCCCCGGCGCCGTCGCAGCCGGGCCCCACGGGCCTGAGCGGTGCGGTGATCCTGGACAGGCTGACCGAGCAGCTCCCCGACCGCCTGACGGTGAAGGCGTCCGGGAAGCAGCAGGGGGAGTACGCGTACGTCGTGGTGGACGACGGCCGGGGCAGGAGCTTCGTGCAGATCAACGTCCAGCCGGACATGTCCGACGTCGAGGGCGACCTCTTCGGCTCCGGCACGAAGGTCCTGGCGGACGGCACGAAGGTGGCCAGACATCAGGGGCCGGGCGAGAAGGGCGGTGAGGGCGTGAAGATGAACCAGGTCGACACGATCCGTCCCGACGGCTTCCGCGTCGTGATCTCCGCGTTCAACAGCGCGAACCAGAACGAGGCCGCCACCCGGGCGGAACCGGCCCTGAGCCTCGACGAGTTGCAGAAGATCGCCACGAGCAGGAGCTGGCGGAGCTGAGGGCTGCCCTCCTGGCAGGTTCTGCCGCCCCGGCGGAACGCCTCTGTCAGTGGGGGTCGCTACGGTCTGAGGTGTGGGGCCGGTCAGGCACGTCCGTACGTACAGGACTCCGCGGTCATGACGGGTGGGAACCAAGGTCCCCGGCAGCCGGCTCGGGACTCAACCGCTGAACCGTGCCCCACCCCTCTCCCCGGCGGGCACTAACGCGCGGCGAGCCGCTCCAGCAGGGCAGCGCTGCGCGCCAGCAACGCCTGCTCCTCGTCCGTGAGTTCGGCCTCGATGGCCTGGGCGAGCCAGCCGACCCTGCGGCCGCGTTCCGCTTCGAGCGCCGCGCGGCCCGCGTCCGACAGCTCGACCAGAGACTTGCGGCCGTCCGTGGGGTGCGCGCGACGCGTGATCAGGTTCTGTTCCATGAGCAGGCCCACCGCGCGGGCCATCGACTGAGGGCGCACGCGCTGGTCGACGGCGAGGTCACTGGTGGTCATGGCACCGTCGCGGTCGAGTACGCCGAGCACGGCGACCTGGCCCAGCGGAATGCGGTCCTCGTGCGTGACGCGCCGCGTGAGTTTTCCCATCGCCGTGCGCAGTTCGGCGGCGACGGCGGCGGCTTCCTGGGTGGGCATAGGGCACTTTACCCCGTTGGTCAGCAAAGCTGTGTCCCCACGTCGCACAGCAATGCTGTACAGCCAAACTGAGCAGCATTGCTGTAGGGTTCCGATGTCGGGCCCAGCGCCAGCGTTGTCGCAGCCGGGGCCACGGCACACGACAACGGCAAGGAACTCCCATGTCCGCATCAGCAGCCGGACCCGTCGACGCCGCCATCGAAACCGTCACCGCCCGCCGGATCATCGACAGCCGGGGCAACCCCACGGTCGAGGTCGACGTCGTCCTGACGGACGGCTCCCTCGGGCGCGCAGCCGTCCCCTCCGGCGCCTCCACCGGCGCACGGGAAGCAGTGGAGCTGCGCGACGGGGACACCGCGCGCTGGCACGGCAAGGGCGTCGACCGCGCGGTGGGCCACGTCAACGGGGAGATCGCGGCGTCCGTGCGCGGCCGGGACGCGGCCGACCAGGCGGGTCTGGACGCCGCCCTGATCGCCCTGGACGGGACCGCCACGAAGTCCCGGCTCGGCGCCAACGCCGTCCTCGGCGTCTCGCTCGCCGCCGCCAAGGCCGCCGCGGCGGCGAGCCGCCGGCCCCTCTACCGCTACCTCGGCGGCGACGGCGCCCACCGCCTGCCGCTGCCGATGATGAACATCGTCAACGGCGGTGCCCACGCCGACAATCCGCTGGACTTCCAGGAGTTCATGATCGCGCCCGTGGGTGCGGACTCCTTCGCCGAAGCCGTACGCATGGGCAGCGAGGTCTTCCACACGCTGCGTCGCGATCTGCTGGCCGCCGGACACTCCACCGGCGTCGGCGACGAGGGCGGCTTCGCCCCCGCGCTGCGTACCGCCGAGGAGGCGCTCGACTTCGTGATGGCCGCCATCGAGCGCACCGGCTACCGTCCCGGCACGGACATCGGCCTGCTCATGGACCCGGCGTCCTCGGAGTTCTTCCACGACGGGGTGTACGACTACGCGGGCGAGGGCGTGCGCCGGACCCCGTCCGAGAACGTCGACTACCTGGCCGGGCTCATCGACGCCTATCCCGTCCTCTCCATCGAGGACCCGATGGCGGAGGACGACCTGGACGGCTGGCGCGAGCTGACCGCACGCGTCGGCGACCGCTGCCAGCTCGTGGGCGACGACGTGTTCTGCACCAACGAGACACTGCTGCGCGAGGGCATCCGCACCGGCGTCGGCAACTCGGTCCTGGTCAAGGTTAACCAGATCGGGACCCTGACCGAGGCGCTGACCGCCGTGACCACCGCCCACGAGGCGGGCTGGACTGCGGTCATGTCGCACCGCTCGGGCGAGACTGAGGACACCACCATCGCGGACCTGGCGGTGGCGACGGGCTGCGGTCAGATCAAGACCGGTTCGCTCTCCCGGTCCGACCGCACGGCCAAGTACAACCAACTGATCCGCATCGAGGAGGAGCTGGGCGACTCGGCGCGTTACGCCGGCCGCTCCGCGCTGCGCCGGGCGTGAACCTCCGGCAGCCGCGGGGGCCACGCGGGTTCCTTCACCGCTGACGCACCCCGAGCGGCGGCTCCGGGCGGTCCGCGGACGGCGGGCCGCCCGAGAGCGTCGGCGGCAGTGCCCCGGCGTACACGTCGCTGAGGCTGGGCGCCGTGCTGGTGGGCGGCGTCGGTGCGGGCGTCGTGCTGGTCGGCGGCATCCCGGGTCGACGAGAGCGGTGCGTAGCGCGACAGCCCGGTCCGGCCGGACCGACTGAGCGGGACGCGCCGCCCGTGAGCTCCTACGTGTTCAGCGTCTCCCGCATGACGAGTGAGCCGGCGTCGACCATCTCTCCGATGGGGCCCGCCAGTTCGTCCGGCGTCACGTCGGTCGTCCAGACGAAGCGACTGCGCCCGCCGGTCTCGGCGAGGACCTGCATGGAGGCGTGATGGTGCTTCGGCGCCATCGAGCCGCCCACCACCGCGTAGGCCACCCGGCGGGCCTCGTCGTCGACGTCGACGATCAGTTCGTGCACGACGGCACCGTTCGCGAACGTCACGATCCTGACGTCCGCCTCCATGCGGGTGTCCGTGACGAAGCCGGGCACCAGCCGCTCGTGCACGGCCCCGACATCGCGCAGAACCTCCCAGACGTTCTCCGGAGCGTTGTCGATCAGGAATTCCTTGCGGATGTGAGCCATGTGGTCTTCTCCCGTCGGGTGACCGCCCCGGCGTCGGCTGCGAGGCGGTCGCGAAGTGCGATGTCGCCCAGCCTGCCCGCCGGGCCCTGCCCCGGTCTTGAAGATTCTTGCGGGCCGGCTGTCCGACCCCCGGCGTAGCGTTCGGGGGTGCTCACCTCCACGGTCCTCGCCGCCCGGCCCGACTTCCGTATCAGTGCGGTGAACTGCCGGGACGACCACACCCGCTGGGCTCCGGCGGAGGTGCGCGACGACTACCGCGTGGTGCTGGTGCGCCGGGGAAGGTTCCGCAGACAGACGGCCGGCATCCCGGCCGAGGTCGACCGGACGATGGCCTATCTCGGCGTCCCGGGCGAGGAGGAGCGCTTCGCGCACCCGGCCGGCGGGGGTGACGAGTGCACGTCGATCAGCCTGACGCCCGCGCTGTGGCGGGTCGTGGCGGGTGAGGACGCCCGCCCCGCGCGTCGGAGCGTCTACGTGGGGCCCCGGCTCGACCTGGCCCACCGCCGGGTCCTCGCGTCCGCCCGCACCGGCGACGTGGACCATGCGGTGACCGAGGAACTCCTCGGTCTGCTCTCCGCCACCGTCGGCCAGGCCGTCGACGGAGCCGCCCCGGCCGGGGCCCGTCCAGGCCGGGACGAGGCGTCGCTCGTCGCCGCGGCCCGGGAGGCGATCGGCGCGGCCCACCCCGCGTCCGAGGGGCTGCTGCCGCTCGCGGAGCTCCTCGGCGTCTCGCCGTACCGGCTGAGCCGGTCCTTCACCCGCGAGCTGGGGGTGTCATTGACCCGCTACCGCAACCGGGTCCGTATCGGCCGGGCACTGGACCGGCTGGACGCGGGCGGGGAAAGCCTCGCCGTCCTCGCCGCCGACCTGGGCTTCTCCGACCAGGCGCACCTCTGCCGGACCATGCGGGAGCACCTCGGCCACACCCCCACGGCACTGCGGCGCCTCCTCGCCCCGCCGTCACCCTGACGAGGCGTCACTCACCGAACGGGGAAGCCGTAGACGTAGCCCTGCTCCCGCAGCCAGGGCAGGACCTCGCGGAGAGCGGCCAGGGTCTGGGAGCGGTCGCCTCCCGCGTCGTGGAAGAGGACGGTCGGCCCGCTGGAGATCTCGCTCTTGACGGTGGCGACCATGGTGTCCACACCCGGGCGCTCGAAGTCCTTGGTGTCGACGTTCCAGCCCAGCGGCCGCATGCCCCGCGACGCGGCGAGGTGCCGGCTGTACGGGGTGAAGGCGCCGCCCGGAGCCCGGTAGTACTGCGGCCGGACGCCACCGGACGCCTTGGTGATCATGCGTTCGGCATCCAGGATCTGCTGCGACTGGTACGCCTCGGACTTCTTGTCCATGCCGGTGTCGTGCGAGACCGTGTGGTTGCACAGCCGGTGGCCGTCCGCCACGACCGCCTTGACGAGGTCCGGGTACGCCTCGGCCTGCGTGCCCACCATGCAGAAGGTGGCCTTCACGCCGCTGTCCTTCAGCAGTCGCAGCACCTGGGGCGTCCAGGTCGGGTCCGGTCCGTCGTCGATGGTGATGTTGACGCCCTTGGCGCCGCGGTCCGAGGCGTGCGCGATATCGGCCGCCACCTTGGTCACTTGCTGCTCGGGCTGGGTCTCGGGAGACGAGACGCTCGCGCGGGGCCCCGCCGCCACGGTGCCCGCCTGCGCGGTCCACACGGAGGTGGCCGCGGCCAGAGCGGTCACTCCGAGCGCCGCCGCGAGAAGCCGGCTGTGCCATCCCTTTCCCTTGTGCCTTGCCATGTCGCCCGCCCCTTTGTGCCGTCTCCGCCGATGCCGTGCACCTATGAAGACACACGAACGGCCGCAGAGGCTGCCTCGGTTACCGATCGCGGACAATCCTGCAGGCGACCGGCGACAAAGCCGGGTGTTCCGCGACGGACGGGGACTCCGGGGCCACCCGCCGGACGGTCCGGCAGCCGGATCGCCTGTCCGGCGGTCACCTCTCGAAAGGCAGTGCCCGGGACAGGTCAACGCCTGTATCTTCTGACCACCCAAGATCGGCGGGCGGACGTCCGGTGAGAACGTCCAAACCACCCACACCGCTCCGGCGCACCGACCACGGGAACCACACGCTCCAGCACCGGATGAGGACCTCCATGCACCGAAGACTGTGGCGGCGAACCGCCGCCATGAGCGCAGCCACCGGCCTGATCACAGTCGCAGCCCTCATCAACTCGGGCCCGGCCATGGCTGAGGACGCACGGCCAGCTGTCCCTCACCGGCGACCTGACCGGTGACGGCAGGGCCGATGCCACCGCCCGTGACGCCGCCGGCGTGCTCTGGCTCTACAAGGGCACCGGCAGTCCCACCGCGCCCTTTGCCTCCCGCAGCAGGATCGGGGCCGGCTGGAACACGTACGACGCCGTCCTCTGACCGGCCCTCCACAGCCGAAGGGCTCACCGGCTGTCAGCCGGTGAGCCCTTCGGTATTCCGCGCCCCGTGCTCGGCCGGAGCGGAATCACGCCTTGTATGTCAGGCGTGTGTGCCGGTCCTGCGACGGCGTACGGCGAACATCGCGCCGGCGCCGATCGCCACGGCCGCGCCGCTCGCGAGGGCGAGTTGCGAGGTCGCGGAGGACGAGCCCGTGGCGGCGAGGGTGCCGGTCACGGGCCGGGCCGACGCGCCCGTCTGCGTGGTGATGTCCGAGGTGTTCGGCTGCGTCGTGGAGGGTGTGGTGTCGTCGGTCTTGACGGGCTTGCTGCCCGCGGCCGCGATCAGGAACTCGTAGCCCTCCAGGTCCGGGTTCCCGCCACAGGTGCCGTCGTCGTTGACGTAGTCACCGGCGACGAAGGTCACGCCGTTGCCCGCGGGGGCGGAGGCGTCGACCGTGAGCCGCATCTTGACGTCGACGTGGGCGCCGGCCTTGAGCGGGCTGATGGCGTCCATGTAGTGCTTGTTGTCGACCGTCTTCCACTTCGAGGACGAGGCGGACGACCACTGCAGGTGCACCAGGTCGTCGATGGCGTCGAGACCGCTCCGGTCGGTGGCGTGGACGTAGGCGAACGGAAGGACCTCGTCCATCGTCTCGTCGCTGCCGTTCGTCACCCGGAGGTTGAAGTCGACCTTCGTGCCGGCGACGACGGTGGTCGGCAGGCCCGTGATGATCGTGGTCAGCCTGGGCTCGGACGCGGAGACGCACTCGTCGTCCTCCTCGGCCGCCTCCTCCTTCGCCTTGGCCAGCGCCTCGTCGGCGGCGGTCTTGTCGGCCAGCGCCTCCTTGGTCGCCTCCTGCGCCAGGGTCACGGCCGTCGCCGCGGCGACCCGTTCGTCGTCACGCGCGTCCATGGCCTTCACGACCGCGGCGTCGGCCTCGTCCTTGGCCTCACCGGCGGTGACTGCGGCGCCCTCCGCCGCGGTGACGGCCGCCGCCGCTGCGGTCCTCTCGTCATCGGTCGCGGTGTCCGAGAGCTCGGCGAGCGCCGCCTTGGCGTCGACGACGGCCTGGTCGGCCTCGGTCTTCGCGGTGGCGGCCTCGGCCGCCACCCCCTGGGCGGTCTTGACGGCCACGGCCAGGGGGGTGGTGTCGGACAGGAGCGCCGACAGGGCCTCCCGGGCGGCCGTCTCGGCCTTCACGGCCGCGTCGTAGACCGCCTGCGCCGCGGCGGCGGCCAGCTCCAACTGCGCGATCGACGGCTTGCCCTGCGTCGACGACTGCCGCGTCGGCGTCTGCTGCGTCCGGGTCGGCTGCTTGTCGTCGGCGAGGGCGGGGGTGGCCGAGATGAGGAGTACGGGCGTCACCACCGCGGCGGCGACAGCGGTGGCAAGAATCCGGCGAAACGTCACAAGGGCCCTTCGGGTACGGAACGGAGAGAGGAAGGGGTCGCGGCGGAAGTGGTACGCGCGCCCGCGACTTGAGGTGATCGTATGGCCGGTCCGGCGGCCGGTCATCACCCTTTCTTCACGTGCGTCCGCCCCGCGCAGGGCACCGGGACGGACACACGAGACGAATGGGGCAGTTGCTTCCCCCGCTCACGCTTTCGTCGTGACGAATGCCACATGATCGCGGACAGCCCCCTGCCCGACGGGCCGTCAGTGGCGGCGGCCGCTCAGGCGGGCACGCAGGAGGTTGGGGTCGGTGGAGGTGTAGGCGGCGCTGAGCACGTACACGTCGTCGTGGCGCAGCGCGATGGAGGTCGGGCCCCGGAGCCCGTCGGCGGCGTCGAGGACGGTGGTGCTGGTGCCGTCGGGGCGGATGCGCACGACCTCGTTGGGGCCGTTGAGCGCGGCCAGGACCTGGTTGCCGTGGCCGGTGAAGGTGAAGTCGTCGATGCCGACGAGACCGGACGCCCTGACCTGCGGGGCTCCCGCGCGGTTGCCGGGGCGGACGGGGATGCGCAGGAGGGTGCCCCGGTCCAGATTGCTCACCCACAGCGCGCCGTCGTGCACCTTCGCGCCGTTCACACCGAGGAAACCGGTCGAGGCGAGTTCGGGCGCGGTGGACCACGCGGTGGGCGTGCCGCCGGTGGTGGGGACGGTCCGGACGGTGCCGAGGACCGAGTCGGTGATGTAGAGCCGCTTGCTCCGCTCGTCCAGGGCGAGCCCGTTGGGCAGCCCGTCCGCGGGCAGGGCGGCGATGCGCTCGGGGGCCTGGCCGGGGCGCAGCCGCCACAGGCCCGTCAGCTCGGATGTGCCGGTGGCGTACAGCACGTACAGGGTGCCGTCCGCGTCGCGCACGATGCCGGTGGTCAGGGCGAAGCCGAGGACGGGCGTGCGGACTCCGTCGTCGGCGGGTGCGGGCAGCGTCGCGAGGATGTGGACCGCACCGCGGGGGCTGATGCGGGCGATCTGGTGGGCGGCGGCGAAGGTGACGTACGCCGTGCCGTCGGGCAGCAGGGCGACGTTCTCCGGCGACTGGCCGGCGTCCCGGTCGAAGTGGTGGGCGATCCGGACGTCGGTCAGCGGACCGCCGCTCCCGGGCGTCGCACCGGCCGGTGCGGCCGTGGTGAGTGCTGCGGCGGCCGCGAGGAAGGCCGACACGGTGGTCATGAGGGCTCGCTTGGACATGGTTCGTCTCCGGTTTCGGGCAGGGGGCAGCCGCGTCGCGGCGGTGCCGAGGTCATGGGGGTACGTCTGCGGGGGCGGCGGGGGCCCGGTTCAGCTGGCGGAGCGGGGGTGCGCGTCGTGCCGCGCCCCGGCCGGCTCCTGGGGTGCGACGGCGTGGGCGAGCAGGGTCAGGGCCGTGGCGGAGGGTGATCCGGGGGTGGCGGTGGCCACCACCATGGCCGGTCCGTCGCCCTGCGGGCTCTGCAGCGTCTGCTGGGTGACGGTGAGTGTCCCGACCAGCGGGTGGTGCATCTCGTAGTCGGCGGTGTCGCAGGCCACGATCCGGTGATCCGCCCACATCGCGGCGAACTCCTGGCTCCGCATGGTCAGTTCACCGAGCAGGGCGGCCAGCTTCCGGTCGTCCGGACAACGGCCGGCCGTCAGGCGGAGGTTGCCCACCACAGCCCTGGCCTTGGCGGGCCGGTCGGTGTAGAGCTCGCGGGTGTGCGCGTCGAGGAACACCAGCCGGGCCATGTTGGGCCGTCGGCCCGGATCATCGGGACTGCTCGGGTCGAGATGGCCGGCGAACAGCGCGTGACCCTGGCGGTTCCAGGCCAGGACGTCGGTGCGCCGGTCCAGGACGATGGCGGGTGTGCTGCCGAGGGCGGCCAGGAGGGCCCGCGTGGCCTCGGTGATCCGTTCGGCCCTCGGCCGTACGGTGGTTCTCGCTCCTCTCGGTGCGCGGGCCAGGGCGTGCAGATGGGCGCGTTCCGGCTCGTCGAGCCGCAGGGCGCCGGCGAGGGCGTCCAGCACCTCGGGGGAGGCGTTGTGCGACTGCCCCTGTTCGAGGCGGGTGTAGTACGGGGCGCTGATCCCTGCGAGCATCGCAAGTTCTTCCCGCCGCAGGCCCGGCACCCGGCGCCGTTCCCCGTACGTCCGCAATCCGACGTCATCGGGCCGCAGTTGGGCCCTGCGCGCCTGAAGGAAGTCGGCGAGTTGCCCCTGCTTCTTCATGTCACCGAGTATGCGCACCTCCGGCGGCCCCTGCCTCACCCTGCCGGGGTACGGCTCCGGGAGGCGGTGCCGTACCCCGGCTCCGCCTCCCGGGCCGTGCCTGCCAGACTCCGGCCCAGGAGCGTCGATCAAGCCCTCATGGACGGCGCCACCGAACTGATGGACCGTCGCCGGCCCGCGGGTGAACCGGGCGGCGCCGCCGCCGTACGACTGGCCGACGGCGAAATCCTCACCGGCGTCGGGCTGGACAACCTCCACGGTTCCGCCGCCCCGGGTGGGCGACCGAGTCCCGCTCCTCGGCCGCTCAGGCCCGCGCGTCCAGCCAGGGCCGGCGGCCGGGCCCGGTCGGGTGCGTCCCCGTCACACCCATGACCACCGAATAGAGGCTGGTCTCGGCGGCGATGAAGAGGCGGTTGCGCTTCGCCCCGCCCCAGGAGATGTTGGCGACCGCCTCCGGGATGTCGAGCCGGCCGATCAGGGTGCCGTCCGGGTCGTAGCAGTGCACCCCGTCATTCATGGCGGCGGCCCAGAGCCGGCCGCCGTCGTCGAAGCGGAGGTTGTCGAAGCGGGCCGCCTCGCGGGGCCCGGCGGCGGCGAAGACCTCACCGTCCGACAGGGAGCCGTCGTCCTGTACGTCGAAGACACGGATGAAGCCGGCCCGGGTGTCGGAGACGAACAGCTGCTGCTCGTCGGCGGAGAAGACCAGCCCGTTCGGTGCGCCGAAACAGTCGGCCACCAGGCGCACTTCACCGGCGAGGGGGTCGATGCGGTAGACATTGTTGGAGCCGATCTCGCTCTCCGCCCGGTAGCCCTCGTAATCGCTGGTGATGCCGAAGTCCGGGTCGGAGAACCAGATCGAGCCGTCGGACTTCACCGCCGCGTCATTGGGACTGTTCAGCCGCTTGCCCTGCCAGTGGGCGGCCAGCACCGTCACCGTGCCGTCGTGCTCGGTCCGTGTCACCCGCCGGTTGCCCTGCTCACAACTGATGAGCCGGCCCTCGCGGTCGAGCGTGTTCCCGTTCGGGTGACCGGCGGAACGCCGGAAGACGCTCACCCCGCCGGTCTCCTCGTCCCAGCGCAGCAGCCGGTCGTTCGGGATGTCGCTCCAGACCACCTGCCGCCAGGCGGGTACGTAGACGGGCCCCTCGGCCCAACGGCAGCCGGTGTACAGGACTTCGAGGCCGTCATCGCCGTTCATGCACCGCCCGGTACGGAACCGGTCGTCGAATACCTCGTACAGCTCAGGGCGCGCGGTGGTCACGGACGTCCATCCCTTCCGACTGCGGCCGAACAAGTTTCGGCTCGGCTGAAAGATTGCCGGATGAGATATGGTCGAAACAAGTGTTCACTGAATGGAGAGTCGTGGATCACATAGATCGAGCCCTGGTGGAGCAGCTCCAGCAGGACGCGACACAGTCCTACGCCGCACTGGGCCGGGCGGTGGGTCTCTCCACCGGCGCGGCGCACGAACGGGTCCGCAAACTGCGGGAGCAGGGAGCGATCCGGCGGACCAGCGCCGACGTGGACCCGTCCGCACTGGGATACGGCGTGCTGGCGTACGTGACGGTCGACTCCACCCGCTGGATGGGCGCAACGGCACAGGAGTTCGCGGCGCTCCCCGAGATCGTGGAGGCCCACATCATCGCCGGCAACGCCTCGGTACTGGTGAAGGTCAGGACCGCGACCACCGAGCAGCTCCAGGACGTTCTGCGCCGGATCCACGCGATCGACGGAGTCAACGGCACCCGGGCCACGATCGTGCTGGAGTCACTCTTCGAACGGCCCCCCTCCCCGTACGGGGCCGGGACGGCGCAGTAGCGGATCGGCGGGTCTCCCCTGATTCGCGCGCCCCGGGCAAAGCCCGTTCCACCATGGCCGGGAGTCAAGCACGCCCGGCCCGTCACACGGGCGGGCGTCGTCCGCGGCCGTGAGATTCCGGCAACCCCCACGCAATGAAATACGGCGGAAACATCCAGGTCCCTCCGACGAAACGCGCACCGGTCACGCTCTCAGTCGCCCGCACCGCACGCGCCCCGAGGAGGACTCCCCCGTGACCCCCGTGACCGTGGCCGCGGCCGGCATCGACACAGGTGACACCGCCTGGCTGCTCGCCGCCACCGCACTCGTTCTGCTGATGACACCCGGGCTCGCGCTCTTCTACGGCGGCATGGTCCGGACGAAGAACGTACTCAACATGCTGATGATGAGCTTCGTCTCGATCGCTCTCGTCACCGTCGTGTGGCTGCTCGCCGGGTACTCGCTGGCCTTCGGCGACGACGCGTTCGGCGGGCTCGTCGGGGACCTGGGCCACGTCGGCATGGCCGGCATCGGGCCCGACAGCGTCACCGGCAGCGTGCCGACCCTGCTGTTCACCACGTTCCAGCTGACCTTCGCGATCGTCACCGCGGCCCTGATCAGCGGTGCGATCGCCGACCGTACGAGGTTTTCCGCGTGGCTCGTCCTCGTACCGGTGTGGACGCTGCTCGTCTACGCCCCCGTCGCGCACTGGGTGTGGGGGCCCGGCGGCTGGATCAAGGACGCGCTGGGCGCGCTCGACTTCGCCGGCGGGCTGGTGGTGGAGATCGCGTCCGGGGCGTCCGGGCTGGCGCTCGCGCTCGTCGTGGGGCCGCGCATCGGGTTCAGGAAGGACGCGATGCGCCCGCACAACCTGCCCATGGTGATGCTCGGAGCGGGCCTGCTCTGGTTCGGCTGGCTCGGCTTCAACGGCGGCTCCGCCCTTGGTGCCAACGGGCTGGCGGCCGCCTCGGTCCTCAACACCCTGGTCGCCGGCTGCACCGGGCTGCTCGGCTGGCTCTTCGTCGAGCAGAAGCGCGACGGCCACCCCACCACCTTCGGCGCGGCCTCGGGCGCGGTCGCCGGGCTCGTCGCGATCACCCCCGCGTGCGGCACGGTGGGCATCCTGGGCGGCGCCGCCGTCGGCCTGACCGCGGGCGTCGTCTGCTCGTACGCGGTCGCGTGGAAGTTCCGGTTCGGCTACGACGACTCGCTGGACGTCGTCGGCGTGCACTTCGTCGGCGGCATCGTCGGCACCCTGCTCATCGGCCTGTTCGCGACGGCCACGATGACCGGTGGCGCGGAGGGTCTGTTGTACGGGGGCGGCCTCGGCCAGCTCGCCCGGCAGGCCGTCGCCGTACTGGCCGTGGCCGCGTACACCTTCCTCATGACGTACGGGATCGGCAAGGCCGTCGACCGGTTCATGGGCCTGCGCGCCTCCGAGGACGAGGAGCTCACCGGCCTGGACCAGACACTGCACGCCGAGAGCGCCTACGATCACGGCGCCCTGGGTCATGGCACTCCGCAGGCCGTGGCCGCCCGGCCGACGCCGCTCCCCAAGGACAGGAACTCCCCCTCATGAAGCTCATCACCGCCGTCATCAGACCGCACCGCCTCGACGAGGTGAAGACCGCGCTGCGGGAACTGGGCGTCCAGGGCCTCACCGTCACCGAAGCCAGCGGCTACGGGCGGCAGCACGGCCACACCGAGGTGTACCGGGGCGCCGAGTACCGGGTCGACCTGGTCCCCAAGGTCCGCGTCGAGGTCCTCGTCGCGGAGCCGGAGGCCGAACCGGTCATCGACGCGATCGTGCGCGCCGCCCGCACCGACCGGATCGGCGACGGCAAGGTGTGGACGCAGTCGGTCGACACGGTGGTGCGGGTCCGCACGGGCGAGCGCGGACCGGACGCGCTGTAGGCGCTCCGTCCCGCGCTCGCGCAAGAAGTCACCGCCTTCGGCGCGGACGGGACGGGAGCGGCCTCACAGGGAGCGGCCTCACTTCTTGGCCAGGGTGCGGTCGAGGAGCGGGAGCAGGCGGTCCCAGTGCAGCCGCAGGCCGGAGGGGCTGAAGGCGTCGGTGTCGGACATGGTGTAGCCGTGGAGGGTGCCGGGGTAGATCTCGGAGGTGTAGTCGACCCCGGCGGCGTCCAGGGTCGAGTTGAGCTCGGCGAGGGCCTCGGGCGTCAGGTCTCCTTCGGCGTGGCCGAGGTGGATCTCCGCGGTGAGCTCGTCGAGGTGGTCGGTCACGTCGGCGGCCAGGGGACCGTGGAACGCGGCGGCGGCGGCCACCCGGCCGGGGTGGGCCACGGCGGTGCGCATCGCCACGAGGCCGCCGATGCAGTAGCCGGTCACCGCGACCGGCCCGGGAGCCGCCTCGGGCCGGCCGGCGAGGAAGCCCAGGTAGGCGTCGGCGTCGCTCAGGGTGCGCTCCGCGGTGTGCGCCTGGATCAGGGGCATCAGCTGGGCGAAGATCGCGGGCCGGTCATCCTCCCCGATGTGCTCCGGAAGCTCGATCACCGGTGTCGGGCCGTGCCGGTAGAAGATGTTGGGGACGAGCACGTAGTACCCGTGCCCGGCCAGCTCTTGGGCCATGTCCCGCAGCACGGGCCGGATGCCGAAGGCGTCCGGGTACATCAGCACTCCCGGGTGCCGCTCACCGTCGTCGGGAAAGGCGGCGAAAGCGTCGGCCCGGCCGTCCGCGGTGGGGATGTGCGGCGTCTCGGTGCGCATGATCTTCTCCTGGTGTGAGTGAGGGACGTGTCGAACCGTGGTCCACACGACGGGTGGGCGGACGCGGACGCGGCGACCGGCAGTGGGCCGGGTCCGGCCCGTACGGCGGCGGTCACAGGTGTGGCTCTACGCTCCACCGGGCAGTCCCTCGCGCCGGTGCAGCAGACCCGTGTCCATCGCGACCACCACCGCCCGCGTGCGGTCGTTGACGTCGAGCTTGGCGAAGATGCGCAACAGGTGGGTCTTCACCGTGGCCTCGCCGATGAACAGCCGGCGGCCGATCTCCACGTTTGACAGACCGTCCGCGACCGCCCCGAGCACCTCGGACTCGCGGGCGGTCAGGGTGACGGGTACGGGCCGGCGCATCCTCGCCACCAGGCGCTGGGCCACGCGCGGGGCGAGGACCGTCTCGCCCCGCGACGCGGAGTGGATCGCCTCCACCAACTGCTCGCGGGTGGCGTCCTTGAGGAGGTAGCCGGTGGCACCCGCCTCGACGCCCCGCTCGATGTCCGCGTCGGTGTCGTACGTGGTCAGGATCAGCACCCGGGTGGGGGCCTCGCCCGCGACGATCTCCAGGGTGGCGCCCACCCCGTCCAGGACCGGCATCCGCAGGTCCAGCAGGGCGACGTCGGGGCGGAGTCGTTCGACCAGGCGGACCGCCTCGCGGCCGTCGCCCGCCTCGCCGATGATCTCGACGGTGGGCTCCGAGGACAGCAGCGCGACGAGTCCGGCGCGCATCACCGTGTGGTCGTCGGCCAGGATGACGCGCAGCGGGGGCGGGGTGGCGGTGTCGGTTGTCATGTCACTCCTGGCCGTCGGGGGCGAGCGGGATGGTGGCGAGGACCCGGGTCCCGTCGCCGAGTGAGCTGGTGACGGTGAGGCCGCCGCCGAACTCGGCGAGCCGTTTGCGCATGCCGTCCAGGCCGAAGCCGTGGGAGTCCTCGACGACGAACCCGCTGCCGTCGTCGGTGATCTCCAGTTCGATGGTGTCGAAACCCTGCGAGAGAACCACGCCGACCGTGGTCGCCGCCGCGTGCTTGCGGACGTTGGCCAGGGACTCCTGGGTGCAGCGCAGCAGGGCGATCCGGGTCGGCTGGTCGCACGCGAGGTCGGCGAGGTCCGCCGTCACGTCGAGTCCGGTGTCCTCGGTGAAGCGGTCCAGGGTGCGGCGGAGCGTCGCGGCGAGCGATCCGGGGGCCACGCCGCTGCTGGGGGCGGCGCCCACCAGCACGCGGGCCTCGGCGAGGTTCTCCCGGGCCGTCTGCTCGATGGACTGGAGCTGCTGGGCGCTGCGCTCCACGTCCACGGTCAGCTGGGACCTGGCCGCCTCGGCGAGCACGATGATGGAGGCGAAGCCCTGGGCGAGGGTGTCGTGGATCTCCCGGGCGAGACGTTCGCGCTCCTCCGCCGCGCCCTGGCGCTGGTAGACCTCGGTCAGTTCGAGCTGCGTGCTCTTCAACTCGGCACGCAGAGCCGCCCGTTCGTCGCGCTGGGCGAGGGCCCGGGGCGTCAGGAGCGTCATCACGACGGCCACCGCCCAGACGCCTAGGGAGGAGTAGGAGTTGGTGAGGTACGCGTCCGCCTGCCCGCCCTCGCGCAGGCTGCCGCCGAGGGTGATCGCCACGGCCCCTAGGCCGCTGAACAGGATCGCGCCCCGGGGGCTGTCCGCGAAGACGATGAACTGCGTCAGCATCACTGCGTAGAAGACCCCGAAGCCGTCACCGAGGCAGGAGAGCGCCCCCATCACGGCGACGAGAACGACGAGGTAGCCGTAACCCCCCGGCACCCGAGCGCCGGGACGCGTGCGCACCCGTACGTAGCAGAGGGCGAGGCCGGCCGTCAGCGCGAGGATCCAGAGCTTGCGGTCCGTCGGGGTCCCGCCCAGCATCGTGATCAGGGTGACCAGGGCGATCAGCCCCCAGGAGAAGGCCTCCCACCCGTGGAGCACCCAGATCCAGACGGGATCGCCGCGCCGAGGCCGTTGAAGCATGTCCGTCAGCCTACGTGGGGGACGGGCCGGTCGGCCGGGGCGGACGGGGTGCCGGTGGCCCCCCGGCGCGAGGTGCGCAGCGGGCGCCAGGCGCGCTCGCCCAGCAGGAGCAGGGCGGACGGCAGGATCATCATCCGGATCACCACGGCGTCCAGCAGGACCGCGACGGCCAGGCAGAAGCCCATCTGCTTCATCTCGGTGAGGTGCAGGAAGACGAAGGCCGCGAAGATCGTGACCATGACCAGCGCCGCGCTCGTCACCACCTTCGCCGAGCGGTCGATGCCGTCGAGCACGGCCTCGCGGGCCGTCATCCCGTGCTCCATCGCCTCCTTGATCCGGCTGACGACGAAGACCTGGTAGTCCATCGACAGGCCGAACAGGAGCACGAACAGGAAGAGCGGCACACGGGAGGCGATGGCGCCGAGCGAGTCGAAGTCCAGCAGGCCCTCCGCCCAACCGCCCTGGAAGACCAGGACGAGTGCACCGAGCGCGGCGGCTGCGGAGAGCAGGTTCAGTACGACTCCGAGCAGGCCGATGACGGCCGAGCGGAACACCACCGCTGTCGTCAGGAAGGTGAGCAGCAGCAGGAACCCGACCACCAGCGGCAGCTTGCCGCGCTCGTGGTGCACGTAGTCCTGGCCGCGCGCCACGTCACCACTGACCGCCGTCTCTGTCGCCTTCAACTCCCCTATCGTGGACGGGATGTAGCGGTCGCGCAGGTGCTCCAGGGACGCGATGGCCTCGTCGGAGGGCGCCGGGTGCGGCACCGCCAGTTCCAGCACACTGGTCCGGCCGTCGGCGGAGGTCCGCACGACGGGTTCGCCGGTGCGGGCGAAGAGCGGGTCCGCCTGGGCGGCCCTGCCCAGCTCGGTCAGCGCCGTCCTGATCGCGGGGGCCTGTTCCGGGGTGCCTCGGGTCACCACCTCGTGCTTGACCAGGAGTTCGGGGAACGCGCCGGTCAGCCGGTCGTAGACCCGCATGGCCGGGATGTCGCGGGAGAAGGTGTCCTTGCCCGGGTCGACGAGCTTGAGGCCCAGCGCCGGCGCCGCCACGGCGAGCATGACCAGGACCGACACGCAGAGGGTGATCGCGGGGTGCCGCTGTGCGGGGCGCATGAGCGCGCCGAAGATCCGCCCGTTCTCGGGCTTCGCCGGCTTCGTACGGACGGGAGCGCCCCGCTTCGCCCGGCGGGCGGCCTTCTTCGCGGCGCGGCGCTCAGCGCGGTGGCCGAGCTTCACGAGCAGGGCGGGCAGCACGGTGAGCGAACTGAGCACGGCCACCGCGACGACGAGGATGGTGCCGGTCGCCAGCGAGGAGAAGATGACGTCGGTGGCCAGGTAGAGGGTGGCGGTACAGACGATCACCGCGAGGCCGGAGACCACGACGGCCCGGCCGGCGGTCGCGGCGGCGAGTTCCACGAGCGCCTCGGGGCTGAGCCGGCCCGCCGCCCTGGCTCGTTCCTCGCGTTCCCGCTTGAGGTAGAAGAGGGTGTAGTCGACGCCGACCGCGAGTCCCATGAGCAGGATCATGTTGGTCCCGACGCCGGGGTCGGGCATCAGGTGCGAGGCCAGCATGGCCAGGCCCATCGTCGCGGCGATCGAGGAGAGAGCCAGCAGCAGTGGAACACCGGCCATGACGACCGAGCCGAACACGATCAGCAGGATGACGAGCGTCACCGGCAGGGAGAGGCGCTCCGACAGGGCGAGGTCGTCCCCGCGCTGGTCGTTGACGCCCTTGCTGATGGCGGGGGAGCCGGTCTCCTCCACGACCAGGTCCGGGTGGGCGGCTGCCACGTGTGCGGTCCGGTCGAGGAGCGGGACGACGTTCTTCCTGGCGTCGAGTTCGGCGCCCTTCAAGACCACGGTCACCCGCAGGGCCGTGCCGTCCTTCGAGCGGACGGGCGGTGCCACGCTGTCCACCTCGGGCAGGGCCGCCATCAGGGCGGTGACCTCGCGGGCCGCGGCGGTGGCCCGTTCCGCGTCCAGGGGGCCGGATCCGGCGCGGATCAGGACGTGTTCGGTGGGCCGGCGCTGGAGGCCGCCGTCGGTGGCCATCGACTCGGCGCGGCCGGCCTCGCCGACCCAGAAGTCCTTGGTGGTGGCCGGGTTGTTGCCTGCGGCGATGCCCGCGCCGAGGCACAGCAGCACGAAGACGAACCAGCCGACGATCGCGCGCCACGGGTGCCGGGCGCTCCAACGGGCCATACGTACGGGTCGTATTCTCATGCGTCCATGCTGGTTCGCGGGGCCCTTCGCCCGGCAGCCCCGCCCGGTGGAACCCCGTGTCCACCGGCCGGTGGACACGGGCCCGGGGGCCTGCCCCCGTACGGAGCCGCCGGAGCGCATGGGAACACGGTCGGAACGCCGTCGGAGCGCCCGGTACGGCCGGATCGCGCTCAGAGACGGGCTTCCAGGCGGGCCTTCGCCTCGGGCCACTCGTCGGCGAGCAGCGAGAAGTAGACCGAGTCGCGCCAGGTCCCGTCGGGACGCCGACGGTGGCGGCGCAGCACCCCTTCGCGCCGGGCTCCGAGCCGTTCGATCGCGTTCTGCGAGCGTACGTTGAGGTGGTCCGTCTTCAACTGCACGCGCCCCATGCCCAGTTCGTCGAAGGCATGCCCGATCAGGAGCAGCTTCGTCTCGGTGTTGACCGCCGAGCGCCAGTGGGCGCGGCCGTACCACGTCCAGCCGATCTCCAGGCGTTCGTCGGCGGCGTCGACGTCCATGTACGTGGTCCAGCCCACCGCCCGTCCGCTCGCGCGGTGGATGACGGCGAACGGGACGTAGGTGCCGCGCCGCGCGACCGCGAGCAGTTCCGTGAGCTTCTCGCCGAGCTCTTCCGGGGTGTGCGGGGTCGGCCCGCCCTGCCAGCGCCAGACCTCGTCGTCCCCGCCGCCTGCGGCGAAGAGGTCGTCGAGGTGGTCCGTGGTCAGCGGCTCCACGCGGACGTGGCGGCCGGTCAGGGTCACGGGAAGCGGGGTCGTGGCAGGCATACCGAAATGCTAGCGCATTCGAACTAGACAGAACAGCATTATGCACTAGTACGAAACTCAGCGAGGTGTCTCCGCGTCCTCCGTGCCCGTCCGCACCGCGCGCAGGGTCGCCGCCGCCGCCCGTATCGCGGGCAGCTCCGCGTACAGCGCCTCGCCCGGACAGGTGGTCTGGTACGCGTCGCGGTGGCCCGAGATCACGTGCAGCACGGCCGCCTCGCCCTTCGGGTACCTGCTCGCGTCGTTCGTCGAGACCAGCCGCACCGTGCCCCGCGGATCGCTCCCCGGGCGCAGCTTCCACGCGGCCACCTCGGCGAGGGCCCTGATGACGGCCTTGGGCACCGTGTCCCCGCGCCCGTAGTCGCCCAGCACGGCTATGCCCACGCTGTCGGCGTTGAAGCCCGTGGTGTGCGCCCCGCGCACCCGCCGCGTGATGCCGCCGGCCCGGCCCTCGTAGATCGTGCCGCACCGGTCGACGAGGAAGTTGTAGCCGATGTCGTCCCAGCCGTTGCCCTTGATGTGGGCCTCCTCCACCGACCGCAGCATGCGGGGCGCGTCCGCGCAGTCGTAGGTGTTGGACTCCCCCGTGTGATGGATGAAGACCGCCCGCACGGCGCCCGTGTAGACCGCGTGCTCACGCACCATGCCCTCGTCCGCGTGCCAGGCCGCCCGGGTGACGATCGCCGGCTGCGGCACCCCCGGCGCCCGCTCGTGCACCGGGGCGTCCGGCGGGGGCAGCACGAGGCGCACCGGGGCGTCCCGCAGCATCAGGAGGGTGAGCGGGAGGACCGCGGCGGCCGGCCAGAGTCGGTATCGGTGCCACATGGGACCACCCTGCGGCCTCCGCGCCCGGCGCGCAGACGGGGTGGCCGATCGGGTGAAACCGCTGGTCCGGGCCGCGCGCCGCGCACGGCGGACAACCCTTGTGCCGACAGGCCGTACGGCGCCTCAGCAGCCCCCGCCGCGCGGCAGCCGGTACGCCGAGTCCAGCCGGTACGTCCCGCCCTCCGGCACGGTCAGCCGCGTCCACTCGCCGTCCTGCCGCAGGCAGCCCCCGGTGGCTCCCCCGACGCCGCGCACCCGCAGCCACGGCGAGTGGGCGACCCGGACGGTCACCGACCCCGCCTCGGGCATCCGCACCACCAGCTCGGCGTCGTCGCCGCGTACGACCTCTGCGGGGGCGTCCACCAGCGGCTTCGCGCCCCGCACCCGGTAGATCGTCCACCCGGAGTCCCGCCACACCGGCTTCAGCCACGGCTGCCCCGCCCTGACCAGCGCCGCCTCGGCCTCGGCGGGGCCGTCCGGCTGCCCGTGGTGCAGCACCACGTAGCCCACGGCCCACCGGTCCAGCCAGGCCCGGTAATCGGCGGCGGACAGCGCCTCGCCGTAGAAGAACCGCCCCCGTTCGACGTCGAGCTGACGGTTCCAGCCGCGCGCCATGTTCACGTGCGGGGCGAGCACCGCCGCCTCGCGGTGGTTGCGGGCCGGGACGACCTCCACGCGGCCGAGACCGGCGTCCAGGCGGCGCAGTTCACCGACCACGCCCTCGGTGTGGGACGCCCAGGCCGGCACGGCGGTGGACACCTGGAGGTCGTCCACGGTCTTGTCGGCCAGCCAGTTGACGGACAGTACGAGGGCCACCGCCACCATGGCCGTCCGGGCCCATGCCCTCTCCCGCACGAGCGCGAGGACCGCCATGAACAGCACGGGCACGGCGACCAGACCGAGCAGCCGCTCCACGTTCGTCCCGATCGGGGAGGCGATGAGGAAGGTGAGGAGCACCCCGACCGCGTACACCACGGCGCCGTACCGCAGCAGGAGCCACTGCCGCCCCACCGGCGCCGCGACCGCGAGGACGGCACAGACGACGATCGGCATCCACAGCCGGTTGGCCTGCATGGGCTGTTCGCCCTCGAACGGGAAGAGCACCGAGGTGGCGCCCACGACCGCGAAGAACGGCACCATCAGCACCGCGCCCTTGCGCCACTGCCGGTCCAGGAGGTACGCCGCCCCCGCCACCACGAGGAACAGCCCCGCGACCGGACTGGCCATCGTCGCCGCCGCCCCGGCCACCACGGCGGTCACCGAGCGGTCGACGTACAGGAGGGCGACGAGCCCTATGGCGACGCCGAGCGCGAAGGTCGTGCGCCCCGACGCGACGTTGCACCACAGGGTGAGCGCGGCGAGGACCGCGGGCAGGACGGCGTGCGGCACCCCCCTGCGGACGAGGAGCAGGGCCATCAGCCAGGTGCCCGCGATCCCGGCGGCCACCGACACCGCCCGGACGCCGAAGAGGGCCATCACGTACGAGGAGAAGACGCTGTAGTTGGCCGTGTGCATCCCCCCGTACCAGGAGAGGTTGTACGCCGAGCCCGGGTGGCGGGCGGTGAACCCCGACCAGGCGAGCTGCGCGGCGAGGTCACCGCCGCCGGTGGCCAGGACGGCCGCCCACACCGCGTAGAGCGGGACCACGACGGCCACGGCGACGACCGGCACCCGGTGCCGCCGCCACCACGGCTCCCGCCCCCCGGACCCACCGTTGTCCCGCTGCCGGGGGATGCGGCCCCGCCCCGTGTCCCCGACTACCGTCCGCAACTCCCCGCTGGCATACACCCGGCAACCCTAGGACACCCCGCCCCGCGGCACACGGGCGATATTCTGGGGACAGTGCCCCGGCCGGCAGGAGACGTGTGTCCACGAAGTTCCGCTCCCCGCAGACCGCCGTCGTCGCGGTGGTCGCGCTCGGCGGCGCGACGGGCGCGTCCGCCCGCTACGGGGCCTCGCTGCTGTGGCCCACCGCGACCGGCGGATTCCCGTGGACGACCCTCGTGGTGAACGTCGTCGGCTGTGCGGTGATCGGTGTGTTCATGGTGGTGATCAGCGAGGCGTGGTCGGCGCACCGCCTGGTGCGGCCGTTCTTCGGTACGGGGGTGCTGGGCGGGTTCACCACGTTCTCCACGTACGCCGTGGACATTGAGCGTCTCGTCGACGGGGGCCGGGCCCGTACCGGTCTGGTCTATCTGGGACTGACACTGCTCGCGGCTCTCGCGGCGGTGTGGAGCGCGGTGTGGCTGACGCGCCGCGCACTCGTGTGGAGGCAGGCATGACGACGCCGAACACAGCACCCGGCCTGCGGCTGACCGCCCTGGTCGGCGAGTCGGACACCTGGCACCACCGCCCGGTCTGCACGGAGATCGTGCACCGGGCGCACGCGGCGGGACTCGCGGGGGCCAGTGTGTTCCGGGGGATCGAGGGCTTCGGCGCCTCCTCGATGATCCACACGCAACGGCTGCTGTCGCTCAGCGAGGACCTGCCCTTGGCGGTGGTGATCGTGGACGAGGAGGCGAAGATCCGCGCGTTCCTGCCGCTGATCGCCGAACTGACCGGCGACGGCCCGGTCACGCTGGACGCCTGCGAGATCGTCCGCCCGGGGCGGGATGCCGGGGAGTCCGGGTGAACTGGCTGCTGGTGATCATCGGCGCGGCGGTCGGCGCCCCGCTCCGGTATCTGACCGACCGGGCGGTACAGGCCAGGCACGACACCGTCTTCCCCTGGGGCACCTTCACGGTGAACGTGAGCGGCTGCCTGGTGCTGGGCGTGCTGACCGGCGCGGTGGCGGCCGGCGCCGCGTCCTCGCACCTGCGACTGCTGCTCGGTACGGGGCTCTGCGGGGCGCTGACCACGTACTCGACGTTCAGTTACGAGACGCTGCGGCTGGCCGAGGGCGGGGCGCGGTTCTACGCGGCGGCCAACGCGGTGGCGAGCGTGGTCGCGGGTCTCGGCGCCGCGTTCGCCGGTGTCACGCTCGCCGAGGCGCTCTGGACCTGAGACCGCGGGCCCGGTCACGCGCCGAGGCCCGGCCCCCCGCAGTGGGGGACCGGGCCTCGGGTGTGACGGTGCGGCGGCTCAGGCGTCCTGGCCGGGCGTGCCCAGTGCGGCGGAGGCCGCTTCCAGGGGGCTGAGCACCACGGGCGCGGCGGGGGCCGGGACGGACCGGACGGTGAAGCCGAGGCGCGAGAGCGCCCTGGTCACCTCACCGGCCGAGAAGTCGCGGCGGTCCTGCCGGGTGATGATCTCGCCCACCTGCTTGACGGGGTACGTACGACGGCTGATGATCACCGACTCCCCGGTGACGGGTTCGGGCTTGATGCCCTTCATCGATTCCTCGACCTCGTGCTTGAACAGGTCGAACGGGAAACGGGCGATGACGCAGCGCATAGTGCCTCAACGGGATCGGGGGACGGAACCGGGCGGGAACGCGGGTATCGGTCAGGCGGCACGGTCGCCGGTGGCGCGGCGCGGCGCCCCACCGCCGCGCGGCTGCGAGGAGGACGACGACGCGGGCGACGACGAGCGGCGGGCCTGTGCCGGGCGGCTGCGCCGGCCACGCGAGGAGGCACTGCTCTTGGAGCGCTCGGACGGCGGCGAGGTGATGGTGACGGGGATGCCCGAGGGCGCCTGCGCACCGGTGATCCGGCTCAGCTCGGCCTCGCCGGAGCGGACCTCGGCGATCTGCGGGGTGATCCCGGCGTCGGACATCAGGCGCGTCATCTCGCGGCGCTGGTTGGGCAGCACCAGCGTCACGACGCTGCCGGACTCGCCGGCCCGGGCGGTGCGTCCGCCGCGGTGCAGGTAGTCCTTGTGGTCGCTCGGCGGGTCGACGTTGACGACCAGGTCGAGGTTGTCGACGTGGATGCCGCGGGCCGCGACGTTCGTGGCGACCAGCACGGTGACGTGGCCGGTCTTGAACCGCGTCAGGGTCCGGGTGCGCTGCGGCTGGGACTTCCCGCCGTGCAGCGCCGCCGCCCGTACCCCGCTGCTGAGCAGGTGGTCGGTGAGCTTGTCCACGGCGTGCTTGGTGTCGAGGAACATGATCACCCGGCCGTCGCGGGCGGCGATCTCCGTCGTCGTGGCGTACTTGTCGGCGCCGCGGACGTAGAGCACGTGGTGCTCCATCGTCGTCACCGCACCGGCGGCCGGGTCGACCGAGTGGACGACCGGGTCGTGCAGGTAACGGCGGACGAGCAGGTCGACGTTACGGTCCAGGGTGGCCGAGAACAGCATCCGCTGGCCCCCCGCCTGCACCTGGTCGAGCAGCTCGGTGACCTGCGGCATGAAGCCCATGTCGGCCATCTGGTCGGCCTCGTCCAGGACGGTGATGGAGACCCGGTCCAGGTTGCAGTCGCCGCGCTCGATCAGGTCCTTGAGCCGGCCCGGCGTGGCGACGACGACCTCGGAGCCACCGCGCAGCGCCGCGGCCTGCCGGCCGATCGACATGCCGCCGACGACGGTGGCCAGTCGCAGCTTGAGCGAGCGGGCGTACGGGGTGAGCGCGTCGGTGACCTGCTGGGCCAGTTCCCGGGTGGGGACGAGGACCAGGGCCAGGGGGCGGCGCGCCTCGGCGCGCTGTCCCTCGATGCGGGCGAGCAGGGCCAGCCCGAAGGCGAGCGTCTTGCCGGAGCCGGTGCGGCCGCGGCCGAGCACGTCACGGCCGGCCAGCGAGTTCGGCAGCGTGGCCGCCTGGATCGGGAACGGCACGGTGACGCCCTGACCGGCGAGCGCCGCCAGCAGGGGTGCGGGCATGTCCAGATCGGCGAACGCCTCGACGGCGGGCAGTGCCGGGGTGATGGTCTGCGGCAGGGCGAACTCACCCTGCTTGGCGGCGGGCCGGCGGCCGTAGCCGCCACCGGAGCGCTGGGCCGGGGCGCCGAAGCGTCCCTGGCCGCTGCCCTGGCGGCCCGGAGCCTGCGAGCGGAAACCGCCGCCCGAACGGGAGCCGCCGGAACCGGTGGCTCCACCGCTGCGGGTGGTGCGGGAAAAACGGTCATTGGAACGAGCGGGACGATCGCGGTTCATACGGAACCTTTCCTCGATATGGCGCGTATCGAGGAATTCATTGCGGCGACGAGCGGCACAAGAATCGCAAGAACGGGCCGTTGGCATACGTGAACGAAGCCCGGCAGCCGGTCTTGAGCCGATACGGGCCCGGGCAGAGCCGGGTCCGGTGCTTCGCAATGACAGACGAGCCGGGCCGGAGGCGGTCCTGCAGGTCTCGTCACGGGGCTCCGGCGGACCGGTGGTCCGGGAGCCATGGCGGATCGTCCGCCGCATGGTGAAGAGCGTGGGTCCTGTGCGCTTCCCCGGCGGCGCGTGGCGGTGGTACCGGCACGGCGTGCACGGGGGCGGACCCGGGAAAAGCAACGAGCTGGGGCCCGCACCCAAGGTGCGGGCCCCAGCTGTGGATGCGCACTCAGCGCGTGAGCGCCGGTGTCATCTAATTCACGCGGGGGTGATGTTCTCCGCCTGCGGGCCCTTCTGGCCCTGCGTGACGTCGAAGTTCACCTTCTGGCCCTCCTGCAGCTCACGGAAGCCGCTGGCGGCGATGTTCGAGTAGTGGGCGAAGACGTCAGCGCCGCCACCATCCTGCTCGATGAAGCCGAAGCCCTTTTCCGCGTTGAACCACTTGACGGTGCCAGTAGCCATGTTTATCTCCTTCTGGGGCAGAGCCCGGGGACTGGCACTGTGCCAATCCCGCGTCGCCGCGATGATTACCCCATCCGGATAATGAGCCGGAAAATACAAAAGCGCACCCACCGGCCCATTTAGCCGAGGAGAGCACTTGGAGTCTTTGGGAACCACAACTGCAACTGAGATCTACAGTAGCACAATGAATGCGAGCGGGCGCGGCAAGTAATTACACTCCGCCCGGCGCGTCATAAACCTTCACCGGACATTGCACAGAATTCTGTGCTTGCGGCTATAGATATTCGTCGCTCCGTGCTACGGCGCCTCGCGCCCTCCCCCCGGCCCGGAACCGGAGGGAGGGCGCACGGGTCAGCCGCGCGTGAACCTCAGCGTCACCAGCTCGAACGGCCGGAGCGCCAACTCCACCCCGTTGTCGTGGAGTTCCGGAACCAGCGCGTCGGACAGCGGCCGCTCCAGCAGATCGCACACCGTGACGCCGGCGGCCTCGAACCCGGTGGCGAGACGCACCCTGGCGCGTCCGCCCGTGGACTCGTAGAGGCGCACCACGAGGTCACCGCTCGCGTCGTCCGCCAGCTTGACCGCGCTCATGACGACCGCGTCGTTGTCGACGGCCACCAGCGGGGCCACCTCCCGCTCACCGGTGACCCGGCGCTCCGGCAGGTTGATGCGGAAGCCCTCGCGGACCGCGTCCCCGATCGCCGCACCGGGGACGAGCGCGTGCCGGAAGCGGTGCACGCCCTGGTCGGTCTCCGGGTCGGGGAAGCGGGGGGCGCGCAGCAGCGAGACCCGCACGGTGGTGGTGGTACCGGCGTCGGCGTCGCGGACCGTACGGGTCACGTCGTGGCCGTACGTCGAGTCGTTGACGAGCGCGACGCCCCAGCCCGGCTCCTCCAGGTGGACGAAGCGGTGGTTGCAGGCCTCGAACTTGGCGGCCTCCCAGCTGGTGTTGGTGTGGGTGGCCCGGTAGAAGTGCCCGAACTGCGTCTCGGAGGCGTAGCGCTCGGCGTGGACGTCCAGGGGGAACGCCGCCTTGAGGAACTTCTCCGTCTCGTGCCAGTCGACCTCGGTGTCGATGTCGAGCCGCTTGGTGCCCGGCGCCAGGGTCAGCAACTGGGTGACCTTCGAGTCGCCGAAGCCGCGGACGATCCGTACGCGGGCGGCGCCGTCGGCCTCGACGGGGGTGAGCTCGTCGAGGTCCGTGAGGTCGGTGACGGTGTTGCGGTAGAACTCGTCCACGTCCCACGCGTCCCACATGTTCGGGAAGTCGGGGTGGATCTGCAGCAGGTTCGCGGCCTGGCCCGGTGCGACCGTCTCGCGCTCCGCGCCGATGTCGTACGCCGAGACGACCAGCCCGCGGGCGTCGATCTCCACCCGCAGCAGTCCGTTGTCCAGCACGTAGCCGCCGCCCTCGCGCGGGGCGGGGGCCGAGGGGTTGCCGGCGGGGACGGCCGCCGCCGCACCGGCGCCGACGCCGCCGCGCGCGTGCGGCGCGGAGTTGAAGACGAGGACCTCGCCCGTCGCGGCGTCACCGGCCAGGGCCCGCTGCGCGGTGTCGATGATGCCGTTCAGCTCCTCGGCGACGGCCGCGTAGGTCTTCTCCGCCTCGCGGTGCACCCAGGCGATCGACGAGCCGGGGAGGATGTCGTGGAACTGGTGCAGCAGCACCGTCTTCCAGATCCGGTCCAGCTGCTCGTACGGGTAGGCGGAACCGGTCCGCACCGCGGCGGTGGCGGCCCACAGCTCGGCCTCCCGCAGCAGGTGTTCGCTGCGGCGGTTGCCCTGCTTCGTCTTCGCCTGGCTGGTCAGCGTGGCGCGGTGCAGCTCCAGGTAGAGCTCGCCGACCCACACCGGGGCGTTCGGGTACTCCGCCTCCGCCTTGGTGAAGAAGTCGGTGGGGGTCTCCCACGTCACGGTCGCCGAGCCCTCCAGACTGCGCATCCTGGCGGCCTTGGCGATCATCTCGCGGGTGGTGCCGCCGCCGCCGTCGCCCCAGCCGGTCGGGGCGAGGGAGTGCCGGGCGACGCCCTTGTCCTTGAAGTTCTTCGCCGCGTGGGCGATCTCGCTGCCCTTCATCGAGCAGTTGTACGTGTCGACGGGCGGGAAGTGCGTGAAGATCCGGGTGCCGTCGATGCCCTCCCACTGGAAGGTGTGGTGCGGGAACTTGTTGGTCTGGCTCCACGAGATCTTCTGCGTGAGCAGCCACTTGGAGCCCGCGGCCTTGATGATCTGCGGCAGACCGGCCGCGAAGCCGAAGGTGTCGGGCAGCCACGCCTCGTCGTTCTCGATGCCGAACTCGTCGAGGAAGAAGCGCTTGCCGTGCACGAACTGGCGGGCCATCGCCTCGGAGCCGGGCATGTTCGTGTCGGACTCGACCCACATCCCGCCGGACGGCACGAACCGTCCCTCGGCCACGGCCTTCTTGACCTTGGCGTAGACCTCGGGGCGGTGCTCCTTGATCCAGGCGAACTGCTGGGCCTGCGACATCGCGAAGACGAAGTCGGGCTCGTCCTCCAGGAGCGCGGTCATGTTGGACGTCGTACGCGCGACCTTGCGCACCGTCTCGCGCAGCGGCCACAGCCAGGCGGAGTCGATGTGCGCGTGCCCCACGGCGCTGATGCGGTGCGCGGACGGCTGCGCGGGCGTCGCGAGGACCTCGGTGAGCTGCGCGCGGGCGGCGGCCGCGGTGCCGTTCACGTCCTGGAGGTCGACCGCGTCCAGGGCGCGGCCGATGGCGCGCAGGACGTCCCAGCGCCGGGCGCCGTCGACGGGCAGCTCCTGCATCAGCTCACCCAGCACCTCCAGGTCCTGGACGAGGTTCCACACGTGCTCGTCGAAGACGGCGAGGTCCATCCGGGCGAGGGTGTACTGCGGCTCGTCACCCGCGGTCTCCTTGTCACCCAGCTGGGTCGGCAGGAAGGGGTGGTAGTCCAGGATGACCGGGTTGGACGCCGCCTCGATGTGGAGCAGCACCTCCTCGCCGCCGGCCGCCGGAGCACCCACGCGCACCCACTGGTTGCGCGGGTTGAGACCCTTCACCGGGGTGCCGTCGGGGCGGTAGACCAGGCCCTCGCACTGGAAGCCCGGCATGTTCTCGTCGAAGCCGAGGTCGAGCAGCGCCTCGACGGTCCGGCCCGCCCAGGCCTCGGGGACCGTACCGGAGACCCGGAACCAGCAGGTGCCCCACGGAGCGCCCCACCGGTCGCCGACCGCGATCGGCTCGGTCGCACCGGCGAGGCCCTCCGCCACGGGCACGGGCTCGCCCGGCGCGTTCCAGACGGCGACGTCCAGCGGGACGGATTCCGGGTATACGGCCGGCCGGATGCGCTCGTCGAGGACGCGCTTCAGGCGGGCTTCGACCAGGCTGCGGTCGTCGTGCATGAGGGTGGCTCCGTTGTGAGGTGGGTGCGGGTGGGGGGTGCTTGCGGTACTTACCAGCGGTGCGCGGTGGAGGCGGCGCCCGATGTCGTGTAGAGCTCGCCAACGGCCCTGACCTGGAAACGAGCGGTCCTTTCGCCCGGTTCCCGCCGGATGCCCGGCGCGAAGAAGGCGGTGCCGGACGTACCGCCGAGGAAGCGCCGGGTGCCGTCGGGGAGGATCCGGTGCAGTTCGTAGTGGCGTGGGGCGACGGGGGCCCGGTGCCATCGGAAGCGCAGGTCGGCGCCCCCGGTCGTGGCGGCCGTGCCGGTGATGCGCAGACCGCTCGGCGCGGAGGGGGTGTCCGCCCCGTCCCGTACGGCCACGGCGCCGAGCCGCCAGCGCACGGGGCCGCTCGCCGTGAGGCGTACGCCCAGCGCGCGGACGGTCCCGGAGAGGGAGTTCAGCCGGAGGGTGGCGGTGGACCAGCCGGTGCCGCCCGCCCGCAGTTCGCCGGCCGGGACGTAGGTGTACGCGATCGGGTCACCCGGCCGGTCGGGCTCGTGCAGGGCGACGGCCAGTTCGACGGTGACCGGTGCCGATCCCTCGTCGGTGCGGTGGGTGAGCTCGACGACGGTGCGCCGGGAGAGCGGCAGCCGGGTGCCGTACAGCTCGACGGTGACCGGGGCGTCGAGGTCGCCGTCGACCAGGAGGCTGCTGCCGCCGCGCCAGGCGTCGGCGAAGTCGAAGCCGACGGAGGGGGCCCGGCCGTCGGTACGGACGACCCAGCGGCGGCCGGGCAGCCGGTCCTGGAGCCCGAGGTGGTTCCACTCGGTGTCCGAGACCACCCGGCCGTTCTCGTACCACCGCAGTCCGTGGCCGGTGTTGAACGTGGTGGCGAACGGCAGGCGGTCGACGGTCGAGCGGTCGGCCACCGCCGTGGCGGGGGCACGCCAGCTGTCCGTGCGGTCGGGCCGTGCCGGGTCGAGGGACTGCCCGGTCCAGAACCGCTGGTCCGCGGCGTGGAACTGAGCGGGGGTCCGGCCCTCCGGGAGATGGCCGCGGGTCCACTCGGGCCGGTAGAAGCCGTACGAGAGGGTGTGCGGGCCGTCGGCGGGGATGATCGCGTCCCAGTCGACGGCCCTGTTCCAGCCGGTCGACTCGACGTCGACGCCCGCCCACAGGTCGTAGCGGCTCCGGTCGACGGACTCGGCGGTCGCTCCGGAGGCGGTGAGCGTGTCCGGGGTCCAGCGGAAGTCCACGAACATCGAGTCCGCTTCCTCGAACAGCGCCGTGTTCTCGGCGTTCAGGGCCCCCTGCCAGCCGACCTCACCCCGCACCGTCATGGCGTCGTACCACGTGATGCGCAGTCCCGCGGCGTCGCCGCGCTCGCGCAGAGCGGTGACGAAGGCGAGCATCTCGGCGCCGAGCGCCGCGTCCCCGCCCTCCGTCTCCGCGTTGATGAACCAGCCGTCGAACCCGTGGGCGACAGCCACCTCCACGAGCTTCGCGGCCAGCGGGAAACGTCCCGCGCCGTCACGCTGCACGAGGTCGCGGGTCCACCGCAGATCGCCGCCGTGGTGCACGGGCGGCAGGAACACGGTGCCGAGGACGGGTACGCCGTTGCGGTGCGCCGCGTCCACGACCGGGGCGTTGGGCGCGAGGACCAGGCCCTCCCCGGCCGAGCCGCCCCAGAAGACGAGTTCGTCGATGTACGCCCAGTGGTTCAGCGCGTAGTAATCGGCGGTGGCGGAGCCCTGGGACGGGTTGCCGGCGGTGTTGCCGAAGGCCACGAGGGAGGAGATGCGGGCCTGGTCGGTGCGGGCCGTGGTGTTCACCGGGACCGGGGTGAAGCGGTCGGCGAGCGGAACGGTCGCGGTGTTGAACGGCAGGTCGGGGTCGCTCTCGGGCCGCCATGCCTTCAGGCTGCGCCAGGTGACTCCGTCGCCCGGGGCGCCGGGGGGCAGCGAGTCGGGGAACCAGTAGGAGGCGAAGGGCTGGAGCGCCCCCCGCCCAGGAGGTGCGCCGGCGGTGGCGGCCGCGGCCGATCCGGTGAAGGCCGGAGTCAGGAGGGCGGCAGCCGTTCCCGCGCCCGCGAGGACGACGGTGCGGCGGCTGGGAGCGGCCTGGCGCGGCCGGGGCTGGTTCATGGTGTGCTCCGTATCGGGTGAGGTGCGATTCCGGTGCTGTGCAGGTCGGGCGTGGGGGGTGGTGGCCTACCGTCGCGTGGTCATCGGACCTGCTCCGGAGTGACTACCTCGGTGATGCCGCGTGCGGCGAGGTGCCGGGCGTCGTCGGCGTTGCTCGCGAGGACGGCCGTGGGGCGGACCCCGTCGGCGGAGAGCCGGGCGAAGGCCTCGAAGACGGGGCCGCCGGGGGCGCACACCGAGCGGTGGGGCGCGGTCAGGTCGTCGCCCGTGTCGACGACGACGGCCGTGGTCCGGGGAGCGGGGCGGCGGGTCCGGCCGCGGTGCTCCTCGATGATCCGGGCGATGGACCGGCCGGCCGGTTTGACCTGCCGGTCGTTGGTCAGCAGGCCGAGGCTGTACTCGAGTTCGGGGAAGTCGGCCAGCGAGCGGGACACGTCGTGCGAGCACCACCAGGTGACGCCCCACACGTCCTCGCAGTCCAGGGCGTTCTCGACGGTCGCCTCGGTGAACGCGGCGGCGTGCTCGGCGGGGATCAGCGGGGCGGGCGCTCCGACCTCCTGGAGCCAGACCGGCCGGTGCGCGTCCAGCGCCCAGGCCTTGGAGAGTTCGATCAGGTAGGCGGCGTGGTGCTCGGTGGCCGTGCCGGTGCGGCCGTGGCGCTGGGCGGTGCCGTTGAAGACCCAGGAGTGCACGGCGGTGACGGCGCCCAGCCGGGCGGCGTGCGCGGGGGTGAAGGCGTGGTCGTCCTGGTACCAGGCGGCGTCGTACTCGGCGTGCAGATGGAGCTTGCCGGGCGCCCCCTCCTCGCAGGCGTCCAGCATCCTGGTCAGCCAGGCGCCCGCCTGCTCGGGGGTGATGCGGTCCGGGTCGGGGTGCGGGTCGCCGGAGAACTGGTTGATCTCGTTGCCCAGCGTCATCCCGATGAAGTGGGGGCGGTCGGCGAGGGCGGCGGCCAGCGTGCGCAGGTACTCGGCCTGGCCGGCGACCACGTCGGGGTCGGTGAAGAGGTTGCGCCGGTGCCAGGTGCCGGTCCACGCGGGCAGGAAGTCGAAGCTCGACAGGTGCCCCTGCAACCCGTCCACGCTGACGTCGAGCCCGCGCTCGGCGGCGGCGTCGGCGAGCTGGACGAGCTGCTCGACGGCGCGCGGGCGGATCAGGGTGCGGTTGGGCTGGAAGAGCGGCCAGAGCGGGAACACCCTGATGTGGTCGAGGCCGAGACCGGCGATCGAGTCCAGGTCGGCACGTACGGAGTCGAGGTCGAAGTCCAGCCAGTGGTGGAACCAGCCTTCGCTGGGCGTGTAGTTGGCGCCGAAACGCAAGGGGGAGGAGCTCATACGGAACACGGTCCTGGTTCTGTGGTGCGGGGGGAGGCGGGGATCGGTCAGCCCTTGACGGCGCCTTCGCCGACACCCCGGAAGAAGAAGCGCTGGAGACCGGCGAAGAGCACGATGAGCGGGAGCACGGCGATGATCGTGCCCGCGGCGACGAGCCGTTCGTCGTTCGCGAACGTGCCGTGCAGATAGTTCAGCCCGATGGTCAGGGTGAAGTTCTCCGGGTCGCTGAGGACGATGAGCGGCCACAGGAAGTCGTCCCACGAGCCCATGAACGCGAAGATCGCGACGACGGCGAGGGTGCCCTTGACCGAGGGCAGCGCGATCCGCAGGAACCGCTGCCAGACGTTGGCACCGTCCACGAACGCCGCTTCCTCCACCTCCTCGGGGAGGTTCAGGAAGGCGTTGCGCATCAGCAGGACGTTCATCGCCCCGATCGATCCGGGCAGCAGCACGCCGAGCAGGGTGTTGTTCAGGCCCAGGTCACGCATGGTGGTGAACTGGGCGATGATGATGCCCTCCACGGGTACGAGCATGGCGAGGATGAACGCCAGCGTCGCGGCCCTGCGGCCCCGGTAGCGCAGCCGGGCCAGCGCGTAGCCCGCCAGTGCGGCGCCCACGCAGTTGGTGACCACGTTGGCCGCGGCGACCTTCAGCGAGTTGAACGCGTACTCCCACACCGGGATGGTGTCGGCGACCCTGCTGTAGTTGTCCAGGGTCGGGTCACTGGGGAAGAACTTCGGCGGGGAGCTGAAGATGTCCTCGTTCGGTCCCTTCAGTGACGTCGAGAGCTGCCACAGGAACGGTCCTACGGTCAGGACGAGCACCGCGAGCAGGAGCACGTAGCGCAGGACGAGCTGCCAGGGCGCGATGCGGCGCCCTTCGGCGTCGGTGGTCTTCAGGAAGCTCACGCGTCCTCCTTCCGGTCGGCGCGGAGCACCAGCAGCATCAGGCCGACGGTGACGACGAAGATGACGACCGAGATGGCGGAGGCGTAACCGACCCGCCCGGTCAGGCCGGTGCCGACCCGCTGGACGAGCATCACCAGGGTGGTGTCCTCGCCCGCCGGGCCGCCGGAGGGGCCGGCCATCAGATAGACCTCGGAGAAGACCTTGAAGGCGGAGACCGAGGACAGTGCCGCGACCAGCACCATCGTGGAGCGGATGGCGGGCACGGTGACGGTGAAGAAGCGGCGTACGACTCCGGCGCCGTCCACGGACGCGGCCTCGTGCAGCTCCCGCGGTACGTTCGCCAGCGCGGCCAGGTAAATGATCATGTAGTAGCCGAGGCCCTTCCAGACCGTGACCGTCATCGCGCTGCCCAGCAGCAGCCACTGGTCGCTGAGGAAGCCGACCTTGCCGATGCCCACAGCTTCCAGGAGGGCGTTGATCAGGCCGCGGTCGTCGAGCATCCAGACCCAGATCAGTCCGACGACGACGATCGAGGCGACCACCGGCGTGTAGAAGGCCGAGCGGAAGAAGGAGATGCCGGGGATGTGCCGCTGGACGAGCATCGCCAGCAGCAGCGGCAGGATGACGAGGGCGGGCACGACGCCGAGGACGTACAGCGCGCTGTTGCGCAGCCCGATCCAGAACATCTCGTCGTGCAGCAGCTCCTGGAAGTTCGCCAGGCCGACGAACTTCCCCGGGATCAGGGTGCGTCGGTCCGTGAAGGCGTTGACCAGGGTGCTGAAGAACGGGAAGAGGCTGAAGGCGCCGACCACGATGAGCCCGGGCGCCGCGAACAGCCAGGGACTGAGCGGCAGATGGCGACTGATCCGGCCGGCGGGCCGGCGGTTGCCGGGGCGGTGGCGCCGGGCCGCCGCACCGGCCGCGCCGGGGCCCGTACTCGCCGGGGCTCCGGTGCGGGCGGCCCCGGTGCGGGACTTCGCGGGGCTGGGGGCGGGGGAGTTCACTGGGTCCTTTCGTTGGGATCAGGCCGGATCAGGGCGCGGGTCCGGTGCGTGCGGCCGCAAGGCGGAGGCCCTCCGCGCGGACGAAGCCGGGGCCTCGGGGGAGTGCGGGCCGGGCCCCGCGCGCCCGGCATGATCCGTACGAGAGGCTCCGGGCGCCTCAGCTCTGCTGCAACAGCCGGTCGCAGGCCTTGACAGCGTTGTCAAGGGCTTCCTTGGGGCTCTGCTTCCCTTGCAGCGCCTTGGCGATCTGGTTGCGCAGTTCGGTCTTCATCTGCTCGCTGAACAGCACCGGCGTGTAATTGACGGCCGTCTTCAGGGACTTGGCGGCGGCGACCCGTACGCGGGTCTCGTCCGTGCCGTCCTCCTTCGTGAAGTACGGGTCGTCGAGCGATCCCGCGGTGCTCGGGAAGATGGCGACCTGCTTGGCGAAGTCCATCTGCCGGGCCGCGTCGGTCACGTAGTGGGCGAAGGCCACGGCGGCGGGCTTCTGCTTGGTCTGCGCGTTCACCATGAGGCCCATGACGTACATGTTGGCCTTGCCGGTACTGCTGACCTGGTCGGTGATCCCGATGTTCTTGTAGAGGCTCGGAGCCTGCTTCTTGAAGTTGGCCAGGTCCAGCGCGCTGCCGGGGTTCATCGCCACGGACTCGGTGAGGAACTTGTGGCCGGAGGACTCGGGGGTCGCGGTCAGCGCCTGCGCGTCGAGCGCCTTGGCGTCGTACAACTCCTTGTAGTGCGTCAGGAGTTCGCCACCCTTGGCGTCGTTGAAGGCGAAGGCCGTGCCTTCCTTGTTCATCAGCTGCCCGCCGTAACGGCCGAAGTCCTCGATGGTGGGGACGTTGGCGAGCGTGGCGACCTTGCCGTTGCTCTTCCCGGCCAGCTCCAGGCCGTCCGCGAAGACCTGGTCGTAGGTGGTCGGGGGCTTCTCCGGGTCGAGTCCGGCGTCCTTGAACAGCCTCTTGTTGTAGAACATCGGCCCGGTGTTGAGGTACCAGGGGAAGGCGTACGTCCCCTCGGTGCCCGGTATCTGATGGGCCTTCCAGGCGCCGTCCAGGTACTCCTTGCGGTACTGCGGCGCCGCCTTGTCGAGGTCCAGCGCGAGGCCCGCCCTGGCCAGCGGCGCCACCAGGTCCGGCGACACGTTGACGACGTCCGGCAGGGTGCCGCCGGCCGCGTCCGCGCTGATCTTGTCCGCGTAGCCCTCGCCGGGCCGGTCCACCCACTTGACCTCGGTGCCCGGGTACTTCTTCTCGAAGCCCGCGATCACACCGTTGAAGTAGTCCTTGAAGTTCGCCTGCAGGTTCCAGGTCTGGAAGGTGATCTTGCCTTCGACCTTGCCGGACGCGTCGGACGAGCCCGATCCGGACTCACCGCCACACGCACTCAACGGCAGGACGGTGGCGAGGACAGCGGCAGTGACGACTGCCCTGCGGGAGATGCGCACGGTGAACGGCTCCTTTGCTCGGACCAGGCGTGCGGACGGCGAACCGGGGTGCGGGACCCGTCGGCTGCGTTCGCCCAGCAGACCCTGCAATGCGCCTGGACGAAAGTCAATACATTCACGAAAAGTTAGCATCGCTCAACGACATATACGCAGGTCAAACCGGTGATGGAGTACATTCAAGATCAATGACTAATGCGCTTTAGGTACGTTCGACTCAAGCGCTTTAGTTGCCTTGGCACATCGCTCGACCAATGGGGCGGGAACGCTTACGATGCCCCCGGGGGCGAGCGAACCCGACGTCCGACGAGCGCCACAGGGAACGCAGGAAAAGAGGCACCGGGTGACACCGAAGCGGCCGCCGGCCGGGGACACTTCGACGGCCAGACGCGTACCCGCGCGCCGGCCGACGATGAAGGACATCGCCCAGCGGGCCGGGGTCTCGGAGAGCGCCGTCTCCTTCGCGCTCAACGACCGCCCGGGCGTCTCGGACATCACCCGCGACCGAGTCCGGCGGGTGGCCGAGCAGTTGGGCTGGCGCCCGAGCACCGCCGCCCGCGCACTGTCGGGCGAGGGCTCGGCCACCGTGGGGCTCGTCGTCGCACGGCCGGCGGCCAACCTGGGCGTGGACTCGTTCTTCCTCCAGCTGATCTCCGGCATTCAGGAGGTCCTCGCCGAGCGCCAACTCGGCCTGCTCTTCCAGGTGGTGGAGGACGTGGCGGCCGAATGCGCCGTCTACCGGCGCTGGTGGGCCGAGCACCGGGTCGACGGGGTGCTCGTCGTCGACCCCCGCACCGACGACCCCCGCGTCGCCCTGCTGGACGAACTGGGTCTGCACGGCGTCGTCATCGGGGCCCTCCCCGGCACCGACACCGGCCCCCACCCCGGCCTCTCGCAGGTGCGCGCCGACGACGCGGGAGCCATGGCCGCCATCGTCGGCCGGCTGCACGAACTGGGCCACCGGCGCATCGTGCACATCGCCGGCCTGCCCTCGCTCGCGCACACCGACCGGCGCATCCGCTCCCTGCGCGTCGAGGCCGACCGCCGCGGCCTGACCGAGGCCCACTCGGTGACCACGGACTACTCCGACACGGAGGGCGCGGCCGTCACCCGCCGGGTACTGGAACAGCCCCACCCGCCGACCGCCCTCATCTACGACAACGACGTGATGGCCGCGGCCGGGGTGGCGGTCACGGCGGGCCTCGACCTCCAGGTCCCGGGCGATGTCTCGGTCGTCTCCTGGGAGGACTCCGCGCTGTGCCGGCTCACCGCGCCGTGGCTCACGGCACTGTCCCGGGACACGGTCGCCTTCGGCCGGCTCGCGGCGCGGGAGCTGACGGCGCTGCTCGACGGCGGGGCGGCGCGCACCGTTCAGGTGCCGCTGCCCCGGCTGATCGAGCGGGGCAGCACGGCGCTCGCGAAGGGGAGAAGCTAGGGCGTGTCGTCAAACTGCCGTCGTCGCCCGAAGGGCGGCCGCGCGGCGTCAGGCGCGTGCTCTCGGCGTGCCGGCCCCGGGCCCCTGTACTGGACGTACCGGGGTCTGGGGCCGGTGCGGCGAGAGTGCGTGCATGGCGTCGCTCGGCAGACGGCAGTTTGACGACAGACCCTAGGGCGTGTCGCGGTCCGCGGGCCGGCGCAGCTGCTCGTTCAGCCGGAGCGCCTCTTCGAGCTGGTCCTCCAGGATCACGATGCGGCACGCGGCGTCGACCGGCGTCCCGCCGTCGACCAGCTCGCGGGCGCGGGCCGCGATGCGGAGCTGGTAGCGGGAGTAGCGGCGGTGGCCGCCCTCCGACCGCAGGGGGGTGATCAGCCGCGCTTCACCGATCGCACGGAGGAATCCGGGCGTGGCGCCGATCATCTCCGCGGCGCGGCCCATGGTGTAGGCGGGGTAGTCGTCGTCGTCGAGACGGTCGGTGGCATGCGGAGGGGTTTCGGGGGGCATGTGCACCTGCCGCGTGTCGCTGACTTCGTTGACGGAACGAGTAACTCTCACTGTGCGAGCCATCGTGTCTAGCATAGTCGTGACAGATTTCCCTGGCCGGACGGGGGAATTTATCTGGCCCGGGCCGGCGCCCAGGCGCCCGCCGCACCTCCGCGGGGGCCCTCGTCCGGATACTCCCCGGGAGGGCGGCCGGGCGCCTGCGCAAGAAGGCTGACCGGCCGGTCAGTTGATGACTGCCTGACCAGGGGTCATAATGCTGGTGTAGCCCTTCACGCATCCCCCGTCGTGAAGGGCTACACCCCTGTGCGCTGCCGGCCTTCCCGTACGGGCGGGTCCGCGCACGCGTTCTCACGGGCAAGGGACTCCCCTCGTGGTCCCCTGCCCATGTTTTTTCGAGTTAACAGTGACGTAGAGTGTTTGCGCAAGCCCACTCCGGACACCGGAGTGAGATGCTCCACTTCATCCCCTTACGGTGTGCCACCGGGACTCCCGGTCGGCGGGCGCCTCCTCGGGGTTCGTTACAGTACGAGCCCGTTGACCGAATCGAGCACCGCGCGGAGCCGGACAGACGCCCGGGCGGTGGACGTGAACGTGGGGGCCGGATGGACAGCGGCGAAGAGCGCGCGCCGGAGCTGCGAACGCTGCGGCAGAAGGTCGAGTACATGGTCGAGAAGACCTTCCCCGGCCGCAAGATCTCGGGCCGGGTCTTCGCCGACCTGGTCAAGGAGCGCGGCGGGTCTCTCTCCCACAGCTACTTCTCGAACATCCTGGCCGGCAAGGTGACCCAGCCGTCCGAGGACATCCTCAAGGCGCTCGGCATCGGCTTCGGCGTGGACTGGCGCTTCTTCAAGGAGGAGTCCGAGGTCGTCGACGACGTCGTCGCGGGGCTGCAGTTCCTGGCGAAGCGGCGCACCGGCGAGATCAGCGGGCTGGCCGGGCGGGGTCTGGACGAGGACGGGCTGCCGCCGGAACTGCTGCGGTTCGCGCTCGCCCTGCTGAAGGACGCCAAGGACCGGGAGCCACCGGCCGACGGCGGACCACGGGGTTAGCGCGGTGTCCATGCGCGAACTGCTGAAGGAGTGCGAGGACGGGCTGGCCGGCCTCCCGCTCCCCTCCCCCTTCTCCGTCGAGGGGCTGGTGGCGAACATGGAGGCGGCCCGCGGCCGCACCCTCGTGCTGCACGAGATGCCCGACCGGCTGGCCCGCGTCAACGCTGCCTGCGGGCTGCGGCTGAAGGCCGGCGGGACCAGCTTCGTGCTCTACCGCCGGCGCCCCACCGCCTACCAGACCCAGCACGTCATCCTGCACGAGCTGTGCCACGAGTGGTTCGACCACGGCACCTCGCTGGACGCGGAGCAGCTGCGGCGGCTGCTACCCGTCTTCGACACCTCCCTGATCGCCCGGGTCGTCGGCCCGGACGCGCTGGAGCGCCCCGACGCCGTGCAGGCCCGCGCCCAGTACGAAACCCATGACGAACGCATGGCCGAATTGGGTGCCTCGCTCATCCCCCGTATGGCGAGGGACGTGACGAGCGATGACATGGTGGGGCGGCTCGCCAACTCGCTCTCGCGCCCGGTCGCCCACCGCCGCCGCGGCCTGTTCCGCCGTCCGTAGCACCGCGTTCCCGCGTGTCCCCCGATCCCCCCACCACAAGGACTTCTCCCGTGACCCCGCTCGACGTCGCCGGCTACCTGATAGCCGGCCTGATGACAGCCGTCGCCGTGTGGCGCATGCCGGCCGCCCTGTGGGGCGACGAGGAGGACCGGCGCCGCCGGGCCCTGTGGGGCTGTTACGCCGGATTCGCCGCCGCGCTGTGGACCAAGACCCGGGCCGTGCGCGTCGGGCTCAACGACAGCCCGGTCACCGACCTCTCGGTGCTCATCAAGCACTACACGGCGACGGTCGCGATTCTGGCCATTCTCAGCTACATCGTCGCGATCTACGGCCAGTACCCCGCCGCGGGGGACGTCCCGCGCCACGTACGGTTCGCGCGGCTGGTCCAGCAGGTCGCGGCGAAGGCCTCCGTCGCCACGCTCGTGCTGCTGACGGTGCTGTTCTTCACCGTCGTCGACCGCTCCACTCCGTCGGACCGCTTCGTCGCCGACCATGCCGGGCAGTGGGGCGCGACGCTCTACATGAGCGTGTTCTACCTCTACCTCGGTGCCGCCTCCGCCGTCTGCGCCTACCAGTGGGCGCTCGCCACGGCGAGCGCCGGGCGACGCCATCTGCGGGTGGGCCTCGGGATGATGACGTTCGCCATGTTCATCGGCGTCGGCTACACCGTCAGCCGGACGCTGTTCCTCTGGGTCAGCGTCGTCGACCGGCCCGGCGAGGCCTTCGCGCTGCGGTTCGACGAGATCACCGAGGCCGCGCAGGTGGTGCTGTTCGCCTTCTTCGCGGTCGGCGCGTCCATCCCCGCGCTGAGCAACGTCCGCCGGCGGACGAAGCTCTGGCGGGCCCAGGTGAAGCTGCACGCACTCTGGTACGAGCTGATGGCGGCCTTCCCCGACCAGCCCTTCGACCCTCCGGCGCCGCTGCTGCGCGAGCTGACCCGCTTCGGGACCCCGGCCGATCTGCGGGTCGACCGGTGGGCCGCGGACATCGCCGACGCGGTGGAGAAGCTGCGCCACTACGTGCCCGACGCGCTGCTGCCGGCCGCCGAGGCCGCCGCCGCGGACGGGGGCGTCGACCGGGAGCGGGCGGGCCCGCTGGCCGACGCCTACTGGATCAAGGCGGCGCTCGCGGCCCGGAGCGCCGGGGCACCGGCGGGCGACGCCGCCGCGGTCGGCACCCAGCACGCCACCGACCAGGACGGCGAGGTCGCCTGGCTGGTCAGAGTGGCGGCGGCGTACCGCACGGTCACACCGGAGCGGGCCCGGCAGGTCCTCGAGTCCACCGCAGCGGCCGCGACGGTCCAGGAGCAGGAGCAGGAGCAGCAGGCATGAGCACGAGCACCACCCACGGGACCGGCACGTCCACCGCGCGCACCGTGACCGACGTCTTCCAGCCCCGCAACGTCCTGCTGGCCGGCATGCTCGCCATCGGTCTCGCGGCGGCGGGCCACTGGACCGGGCTGCTCTGGGGGCTGCTCGGCGCCCTGTGCGCGGGGCTCGTCCCGGCCGGCTACATCGAGTGGGAGCGCGGGCGCGGCACCTGGGGCGACCGGCATGTCGTCGACCGGACCAAGCGGGCCCCGATCTTCCTCGTGATCCTGGGCTCCATCGGCATCGGTTCGGCGGTCATGGTGCTGGGCGGCGCCCCCTCCGGCATCCTGACCACGATGCTCGGGCTCTGGGTGATGACCGTCGTCCTGCTGGCCGTCAACACGGTGTGGAAGATCTCGGTGGACGCCTCGGTCGCCTCGGCCGTGGTCGCGCTGCTCGCGGCCGTGCACTCGCCGTGGTGGCTCCTCGGCTACGTGATGACGGCCGCGGTGTGCTGGTCGCGGGTGGCACTCGGCTACCACACGGTGGGCCAGGTCACGGCGGGCGCGGCCCTGGGCGCCGCGACGGCGGGCGCGTTCCTGCTGGGCTGAGCCGAGGGCCCGGCGTCATTGAACGGGCGGTGCGCGGGGGCCAAGCTGGAGCCGTGCCGACTTTCGAGATCACCACAGCAAGCGCGGACGACATCAGGATGATGGCGGACTGGGCCCACGCCGAGGGCTGGAACCCCGGGCTGACCGACGGTCAGGCGTTCTTCGCCGCCGACCCGTGCGGCTTCCTGATCGGCCGCCTCGACGGGGTGCCCGCCTCCTGTGTCTCCGTGGTCCGCTACGGTGCCGGCTTCGGGTTCCTCGGTTTCTACCTGACCCGACCGGAACTGCGCGGACAGGGCTACGGAAGCCGGCTCTGGGCCACCGGGACGGCCCGGCTGACGGGGCGGAACACCGGGCTCGACGGAGTGGTCGAGCAGCAGCCCAACTACCGCAGGTCCGGCTTCCGTCCGGCCTGGACGAACCTGCGGTACGAGGGGCTCGTCCCGGTCGACCTCGCGCCGCCGCCCGGCATCACCCTGGTGGACGCCCGCACACTGCCCTTCGGCCAGGTCACCGCGTACGACCGCCGGTTCTTCCCCGAGGAGCGGGACAGCTTCCTCGCGGCGTGGACGGCCACGCCCGGACGCACCGCGCTGGTCGCGCTGTCCGAGGGCGAGGTCGCGGGGCTCGCCGTCTCGCGTGCCTGCCGGACGTCCTCGCGCATCGGCCCGCTGTACGCGGCGACGCCGGAGATCGCCCGGGCCCTGGTGAGCGCGCTCGCGGCCACCGATCCGGCCGCGCCCGTCGCCGTGGACGTACCCGACGTGAATCCGGCGGCGGTGCGGCTGGCCGAAGAGCTGGGGCTCACCCCGTCGTTCGAGACGGCCCGCATGTACACGGGCCCGGTGCCGGACGTCGATCACGCCGGGCTGTTCGGTATCACCAGCCTCGAACTGGGGTGACGGCCGACGGGCCCTGCCGCCGGGCAGCGCCCAGCCGCTCCAGGACCCGGCCGCGGAGCGGCTCGCACTCCTCGCGCGGCCGGACGATCCACGGCGGTCGGGGGATCACCGTGCCGTCCGGGAGGATCGCGGTCCCGTGCGGCCCGGGGCCTGCCGCGACCGGGAGGCCATCACCGCGATGTCGTCCTCGGCGCCCGGGCCGAACCGGTCGAGCACCGCGTCCAGCAGCTCCTCCAGATCGCCGCTCTCCGGCAGGGCCAGCTCCGCCAGCCGGCCGACGGACACGTCGATGTCCTCGCCCCGCCGCTCCACCAGTCCGTCGGTGTACATGAACAGGACCGTTCCCGGACCGCAGTCCACCCTCGTCGTCCGGTAGCCGCCCAATCCGGTGCCGAGCGGCGGACCGGCCCGCACGTCGGCCAGCCACGTCCCGGCCGGGCCGGGGTCGATGAGCACCGGCGGCAGATGACCGGCGCTCGACACCTCGCAGACCCCGCCGGACCGGTCGACCACGGCGAGCAGACAGGTCGCCGCCCGGTCGAGCCCCGAGCGCTCCACCATCCGGTCGAGCTGCTCCAGGATGCGGTGCGGCGGCAGTTCCTCGTCGGCCAGCAGCCGCAGCAGCGAGCGGTAGTGGCTCATCGCGACAGCCGCCTCGACGCCGTGCCCCATCACATCGCCCATCGCCTTGAGGTGGCGGCCGTCGGGCAGCGGGATGACGTCGAACCAGTCGCCGCCGACCAGCACGCTCCGGTCGGCCGGCAGGTAACGGGTGGCGATCTCGATGTGCGGGTGCGGCGGACGCGGCTCGGAGAGCAGGGAACGCTGGAGTTCCAGGGCGATGGTGTGCTCGTGGGTGAAGCGGCGCGCGTGGTCGAGGTCGACGGCGGCCCTCCCGGCGAGCTCCCGGGCCACCACCACGTCCTCGTCCGTGAACACGGGCGAGTCCCCGGCCCTGACCAGGCCGAGGATGCCGATCGGGCCGCCGCGCACGGCGACCGGCACGATGAGCGCCGAATGCATCCCGACGGCCCGGTAGGCGGCGACCCGCTCCGGGGAGGGCGCGGAGCGGCCGAGCTGCTCGTCGGTGGTGCGGTTCTCGACGACGGGCTGGTTGGTGGCCAGGCAGCGCGGTACGGCCGCGCCCTCCTGGTAGTCGATGTAGTCGCCCGGCCCGCCGAACTCGGCCACCCGTTCACGCAGTCCCGGCACCGACGTGGCCGCGGCGCGCCGCAGCCGGACGACCCCGGGCGGTGCCGGGCGCACCGGTGGGGCGACGTCCGGCGGGAAGACCTCGACGGTGGCGAAGTCCGCGAGCCCCGGGACGACGAGGTCGACCAGTTCGGCGCAGGTGGTGTCCATGTCGAGGGTGGTGCCGATCCGGGCGCTCGCACTGTCCAGGAGGCTCAGGTGGCGCTGCGCCTGGGCGAGCCGGCGCTGGTCCTCGTCGGACGCCATGACCTCCATCACGATCCCGGCGACGCCCACGACCCGGCCGGCCACCTCCAGCCGGTGGTAGACGCCGTGCCAGTACCGCGTGGCGGTGCCGGACGCGGCGGGGGTCCGGCCGCTGGAGGCGATCTCGCGGGCCCGGCCGTCGGCGAGGACGGCGCGCATCAGGTCCTCGCGGGCGTCGGCCTCGGGAAGCACCTCGGAGGCCGTACGGCCCAGGTGCGCGGCGGCCGGGAGGCCGTTGAGCCGTTCGAGTGCCGGGTTCACGTACAGGTAGCGCAGCCGGGTGTCCATGACGCCCACCCCGGCCGTGGTGCCGTCGAGCAGGGCGGCGAGCGCTACGACGTCCAGCGGTGACGGGATGTCGGCGTGCGCATCGGCCAACAAGACAACCTCCTGGGGCAGGGCGCGGGCCGCCCGACTGCCCGGCCCTTCATCGTCGGACGGCCGCACCCCCCGCGCATCCGCAGACCGCCCGCCGTACCGCCGGTTCAGTGCACCGGCGTCGCGCCCCCGGTTTCGGGCTTCCGCCGTCGCCGACGCCCTGCGCGAACTGGCCGGCCGCGGCCGCCCGGTCATCCCCGACCTGGAGACGGCGATCATCCAGCTGTACGCCCTGCTGGTCTTCCCGCACCTGGTCTTCGGCTCGTACGGCACGACGATCGACGACGACGCCACCGACCGGCAGATCACCCACGGCGTGGACATGTTCCTCGGCCACTACGCCCCGCCGATGCCGCCCGTGCCGCCCGAGGTGTGAGACCCGGGCGTGGCGCCCGAGGCATAGGAGCCGGGCGTGGTGCCGAAGGCGTGCCGGAAGGACTGGATGAACGCGCTCGGCCCGCTGTAGCCGCACGCCACCGCGACCGCGGTGACCGATCCGCCCGACGCCAGGAGCGTCAGCGCGTGGTGCAGCCGCGACTGGGTGCGCCACTGCGGGAACGACATCCCGGTCTCCGCGCGGAACAGCCTGCTCAGGGTGCGGGAGGCCGCTCCGACGGCGGCGCCCAGCTCGCTGAGGGTCCGCCCGTCCGCCGGATCGTCCCGCAGGATCCGGGCGATGTCCCGCAGCCGCGCGTCGGCCGGCGACGGCAGGCAGACCCCCAGCGGCTCGACCCGGCGCAGCTGGTCGAGCGCGACCCGCTCCAGGTTCCGCCGCTGCCGCGCGTCCCCGGGCGGCTCCGTGTCGTCCGTCAGGCAGGCCACGACCTCCCGCAGCAGCGGGGTGACGGCCAGCACCGTCGGCCGGTCGAGCCGCAGCGGGTTGTCCGCGGGGGCGAAGGAGAGCGCCCGCAACTCCGTGGGCCCATGGGCCAGGTGGGCGTGGACCACGCCGGCCGGGATCCACACCGCCCGGTGCGGCGGCACCGCCCAGACCCCGAGCGGGGTGGACACCTCCAGCACCCCGCGGGACGGGCAGACGAGCTGGTGCTCCAGGTGACGGTGGCGCCCGATGCGTTCCTGGTGCGCGAGCGGCACCCGGGCCGGCCCGTGGAGCGTGCGGCGGGTTGGCGACATAAGTCGGCAGAGTATCGCTAGCCCGCTGGTGGCCGCGGCCGGAATGCTCGGAGGGACCTCAGCAAGGAGCCGCGTTCATGACCGGTCCAACGGCCCGCCCGACCCCGCCCGCCGACACCTCATCCCTGCCCGTGCCGCCGCCCGTTCCCGCCTGGCGCCGGATGCGGATGTGGGCCGTCGCGCACGCCGTGGACGACCTGTACCAGGGCCTCGTCCCCGCCTGTGTCCCGTACTTCGTGCTCGACCGCGGGTACAGCTATGTCGCCGCGTCGGGGCTCACCCTCGCGGCGGCGCTGGGCAGTTCCGTCCCGCAGCCCTTCATCGGCGTCGCCGTGGACCGCTACCGGCTGGGCCGGCTGGCTCCGGCCGGGCTGGCCGTCGCGGGGATCGGCCTGGGCCTGTCCGGTCCGGTCGAGCCTTACCCCGCCGTCTGGCTGCTGATCCTGCTGTCCGGCCTGGGCGTGGCGATGTTCCACCCGGCAGCCGGCAAGGCGGCGCGGGAGGCGGCCGGGGACAGCGCGTCCGCGATGAGCTTCTTCGCGGCGGGCGGCAGCGTGGGATTCTTCCTCGCGCCGGTGCTGGCGACCCCGGCGCTCGTCGCGCTGGGGGTCGGCGCGACGGCCCTCTTCATCCCGCCGGCCGTCCTGATGGCGTTCGTCCTGCTCCGGCACCGCCCCGCCGTGAGCACCTCCGGCAGGGCGGCGGGGACGGGTCAGGACCGGTGGCGGCCGTTCCTCGTGCTCACCGGCGTCGCCGTGGTGCGGTCGGCGACGTTCTTCGGCGCGGTCACGTTCATCGAACTGTTCTGGATCCGCCATCTGCACTCCGGCAGGGGCCCGGCGGGAGTCGCGCTCACCTGCTTCCTCGCCGGCGGGGTGGCCGGCACACTGCTCGGCGGCCGGATCGCCGACCGGATCGGCATGGTCCGTACGGTCCAGCTGGGCGGCCTCCTGGTCGTACCCGCCCTGATCGCGCTGCGGCTGACCCCGGGCACGGTCCTCCCCCTGCTGTTCGCGGTCCTGTCGGGCCTCGCGCTGAACATCCCCTTCGCCGTCCTGGTCAAGCTCGGGCAGGACTACCTGCCGAGCCGCCCCGGCACCGCGGCGGGTGTCACGCTCGGGCTGGCCGTCAGCGTCGGCGGCCTGATCGCGCCCGCGCTCGGCGCCGCCGCCCAGGCGTACGGGCCGCAGGGCGTGTTCACCATCCTGTGCGCGGTGCCCGTCCTCGCCCTGGTGCTCGGCCTGTTCCTGACCGAGCCGGACGCCGCTCCTTACCGGGCAGACCGTGACTGACACGGCACCAGCAGCCGGTCCAGGTCCACCGTCCCCTCGTCGGCCGTGGCACCCGGCGGCAGCCGCAGCGCCTCGGCCACCGGCCCCGGAAGCGGCGCACGGTCCAGCAGGCCGGCCACCAGAGAGGTCGTCAGCCGGTGCCAGGCCGCCGCGCGTCGGAGCATCGCGTGGTCCCCGCCTTCCACGGTGACCAGACAGGTCCGGGCGCCGTCCTTCCTGGCCCGCCGGGTGAGCGCGCGGGAGTCCGCCGGGTTCGTGACGCGGTCGCGGGTGCCGTGCACCAGGACGACGTCCCGCCCCTCCAGCTGCTCGACCGGGTCGCCCCCCGGGCACCACGGGGCGAGACCGACGACGCCCCGGACCAGCGGGTGCCCGGCGGCGGCCAGGGCTGCGCGGCCGCCCATCGAGTGCCCGAGCAGCACGACCGGGACCTCCCCCGCCGTACTCCCCAACTCGTCCAGGGCGCGCACGGCGTCGTGCACCGGGTCCGCGCGGTCGCCGTTCCAGCCCCGGTGCCCGTACCGGACGGCACGCACCAGCACGTCCCCGGGCAGCGCGCCCCGCAGACCGCGCGCGAACGGCCGCATCCGCACCGAGGGCAGGTTGAGCGGGCCGGGCGGCGGCCCGCCCAGACCGGTCTCCCGGCCGCCGTGCAGCAGGAGCACCGCGGCCGCCGGCGGGCGTGGTTGCGTCATGTGTACCTCCGGGTGCGGCGATCGGGTCCGTACCGAGCATGCTGTACGGAGCACGGTCCGCACCATCACGCGGCGCCGCACACCGAGAGGCACCCCATGGCATCGTCACTCCGAATCGGCCGACAGGTAGAGGACTTCACGCTCGCCGGAGGCGTCCTGGCCGAGGACACCTTCGAGCGCCGCGACTACACGCTCTCCGCCGCGCGCGGCCGGGCCGTCGTCCTCGCGTTCTACCCGGGCGACAACACGGCCGTGTGCACCAAGCAACTCTGCTCGTACTCCTCGGGCATGGAGACCTTCGAAGGGCTCGATGCGGAGGTCTGGGGCATCAGCCCCCAGGACGTGGACAGCCACGAGGCGTTCGCCCGCGGCCATGGACTGCGCATGCCGCTGCTGGCGGACCCGGGCCGCACGGCGGCCCGTGCGTTCGGGGTCGCCGCACCCGGGATCGGGGTGCGGCGGTCGGTGTTCCTGATCGACGCGGACGGCGTACTCCGCTGGAAGCACGTGGCGCTGCTCGGTGCCACCTTCCAGTCACTGAACACACTGGCGGAGCACCTGTCCGGCATCGGCAACAGCTAGAACACTGCCGGGATACGGCAGTGTCGGCGGTCGGGGATGTATGGGACCATCCAGCCAGTTCGACGGAAATGTTCGGGGGATTCCGCAGCCGGGGAGGGGTGATCACGTGACCTTGTTTCTCGGTCTCGGAATTGCGGGAGTCGTACTTCTCGCGCTCTCAATGATCTTCGACGGGATCCTCGAAGGGCTCTTCGGGGGCGTGCTGGACGGTCTCTTCAGCGGTCTGCTCTCCCTCCCGGTGATCGCCGGTTTCGTCTCGATGCTCGGGTTCGGCGGCGCCATCGTGCTCGGCACGACCGGTGTCGGCACGATCGCCGCCACCGCCGCCGGAGTGCTCGCCGGGCTGGTCGCGGCCTGGCTGACCTGGAAGTTCAGCCGGGCCCTGATGCGCGATCAGACCCATGCCACGCCACGGGACGAGGACCTCGTCGGTACGCCGGGGTCCGTGGTCACGGCCATTCCGGCCCAGGGCTACGGGGAGGTGCTGGTGCGGCTCGGGGGCCAGCTGGTGAAGCTCTCGGCGAAGAGTTCGGCACCTGTGGCACGCGGCACCGAGATCTGGGTCGAGGCCACCCTCTCGACCACCTCGGTCTCGGTCCGCCCCGTCGAACGCTGAGCCGGCCCGCCACCGGCACGCCACCGCTCGCCACACAACTGCCGTCCCCGTCGGGAGGCAGAGGGGGACATCCTTATGAGTCCAGTCCTGATCGCCATCGTCGGAGTCGTCGTACTCCTCTTCCTGCTCGCCCTCGCCGTCATCACCCGCTACAAGGTCGCGGGCCCGAGCCAGGCGTTCATCATCACCGGCCGCCGCGGCAAGAAGTCCGTGGACCCGGTGACCGGGCGCTCCAGCATCGACAACAGCGGCCAGAAGGTCGTCGTGGGCGGCGGCGTCTTCGTCGTGCCGTTCGTGCAGCAGAAGTTCACCCTGGACCTCTCCAGCCGGCACATCCCCGTCGCCGTGCGCGGCGCCGTCACCCTGCGCGGGGTCAAGTCCCACCTCGAAGGCGTCGCGATCGTCAAGGTCGGCGGCAGCGAGGACGCCATCCGCGCCGCCGCGCAGCGCTTCCTCCAGCAGCAGGACGGCATCGTCGGCTTCACCCAGGAAGTGCTCTCCGGTGCGCTGCGCGCCATCGTCGGCCGGATGTCGGTCGAGGACATCATCCGCGACCGGGCCGCGTTCGCCGGCCAGGTGGCGGAGGAGGCCGAGGCGAGCCTGTCCGGGCAGGGCCTGATCCTGGACGCCTTCCAGATCCAGGACATCACCACCGAGGGCTCCTACCTGGAGGACCTCGGCCGCCCCGAGGCCGCCCGTGCCAAGCAGGAGGCGGACATCGCCGAGGCGATCGCCCGGCGCGCCTCGGAGCAGGCCCGGCTGAAGGCGGCCGAGGAGATCGCCATCGCCGAGCGGACGTTCTACCTGAAGCAGGCCGAGATCAAGGCCGAGACGGAGGCCGCGGCCGCGATGGCCGCCGCCGCCGGTCCGCTCGCCGAGGCCGCGCGTCAGCAGGAGGTCCTCACCGAGCAGGAGAAGGTGGCCCAGCGTCAGGCGGCCCTGACGGACCGCGAGCTCGACACCCGGGTCCGCAAGCCCGCCGACGCCGCCCGCTACCAGGCCGAGCAGGAGGCGGAGGCCCGCCGCATCGCCCAGGTCAAGGAGGCCGAGGCGGACGCCGAGCGCTCACGTCTGACCGGTCAGGGCGAGAAGCTGCACCGCTCGGCGCTCGCCGACGCCGTGCGCATCGAGGGTGAGGCCGAGGCCGCCGCCATCGCCGCCCGCGGTTCCGCCGAGGCCGAGGCCATGCAGAAGAAGGCGGACGCCTTCGCGCGGTACGGCGACGCGGCCGTCCTCCAGATGCTCGTCGAGGTGCTCCCGCAGGTCGTCGCCAAGGCGTCCGAGCCGCTGAGCGCGATCGACAAGATGACCGTGATCTCGACGGACGGCGCCAGCCGGCTGTCGCGCACGGTCACGGACAACGTGGCGCAGGGCATGGAGCTGCTCAGCTCCACCACGGGGGTCGACCTCGCCGCGCTGCTGCGCAACCTCAAGGGCGCGAACGCCAAGCCGGAGGTGCCGGCCCAGCAGGACACCGCCGCCGCGACGAACGGGAAGATCGAGATCAGCGACTGAGTCACCGACGCCCGAACCACCGCGTGCCCGGCCGGTTGCGCACCGGCCGGGCACGCGTGCGTCCGGGCCCCGGAGCACCGGCCCGAAGGCGGCGGGAGCCTCCGGATAGGGTAATGCGGAGCTAAAGAGATGACCAAGTACGGCAGAGACGCACACCGCGCTCCTCGGGAGGAAGTCATGGGAACCCACCGCACCACGCTGCCCGGAGTCGGCGTGCAGTACGACTACACCACCGAGTCGGGTCAGCACATCTCCGTCGTCGTCCACCACGACGGGCGCCGGTTCATCGGCTTCTACGACCAGGACGATCCCGATTCCTGCAAACTCTCCGTGCCCCTGACTCCACAGGAGGCCACCGGGCTCGCCCACCTCATCGACGCGGCGCCGATCGACGCCGTGCGGACCGAGGGCATCGACCTCGTCACCGAGCACATCCCGCTCGGGACGCGTTCCCCGTACGGCGGCCGGCTGCTCGGGGACACCCGGGCGCGGACCCGCACCGGGGCCTCCATCGTGGCGGTGCTGCGGACCCACAGCGCGCATCCGTCACCCGGGCCGGACTTCCGGCTCGCCATCGGGGACACGCTCGTCGCCGTCGGTACGAGGGAGGGCGTCGACACGCTCTCCGAGATCATTGCGGAGGGCTGACCGTGCACGACACGACCGCACTGCTGGTGGAGCTCGGCTCCGTCATCCTGGGACTGGGCATCATCGGGCGGTTCGCCGGCCGCGTGGGCCTCTCCCCCATCCCGCTGTACCTGCTGGCCGGGCTCGCCTTCGGCGAGGGCGGGCTGCTGCCGCTGGGAGCCAGCGAGGAGTTCACCGCCGTGGGCGCCGAGATCGGCGTCATCCTGCTGCTGCTCCTGCTGGGCCTCGAATACAGCGCCTCCGAACTCGTCACCAGTCTCAAGACCCAGTACCCGTCCGGCGCCGTGGACTTCGTGCTCAACGCGACCCCGGGCGCCGTCGCGGCCCTGCTGCTCGGCTGGGGCCCGGTGGGGGCCGTGGCCCTGGCCGGGGTCACCTGGATCTCCTCGTCGGGGGTGATCGCCAAGGTCCTCGCGGACCTGGGCCGGCTCGGCAACCGGGAGACACCCGTCATCCTCGGGGTGCTGGTCATCGAGGACCTGTCGATGGCCGTCTATCTGCCGCTGCTCACCGCGATGCTCGCGGGCGTCGGTTTCGCCGGGGGCAGCATCGCGCTGCTCATCGCGCTCGGCACCGTCGGGTTCGTGCTCTACCTCGCACTGCGCCACGGCCGCCTCATCAGCCGTGCCGTGTCCTCCGACAATCCGGAGATGCTGCTGCTCGTCGTGCTCGGGCTGACCGTCCTGGTCGCCGGTGTGGCCCAGCAGTTGCAGGTGTCGGCGGCCGTCGGCGCCTTCCTCGTCGGCATCGCGCTCTCCGGTGAGGTCGCGGAGGGCGCGCGCAAGCTGCTGACCCCGTTGCGGGACCTGTTCGCCGCCGTGTTCTTCGTGTTCTTCGGGCTCTCCACCGATCCCGCGGAGATCCCGCCGGTGCTGCTGCCGGCCGCGCTGCTGGCCGTCGTCACCGTCTTCACCAAGATCGCCACCGGCTGGTACGCGGCCCGGCGGGCCGGCATCGGATCGCGCGGACGCTGGCGGGCGGGCGGCACGCTCGTCGCCCGCGGCGAGTTCTCCATCGTCATCGCCGGTCTGGCCGTGGCGACCGAGCCCCGGATCGGGCCCATAGCCACCGCGTACGTCCTGATCCTCGTCATCGTCGGCCCGCTCACCGCACGGTGGACCCAGCCGGCGGTCGAGCTGATCCGCAAGTGGCGCGGCAAGGACGACGGGCCGGCCGGCACGCCCGGCGCAGCCCCCGTCGCACCGCCGGCGGCGGCCCCGCGGGAGGAGCTGGCCACGTCCGCGGACTGACCGGCGCCCCTGGTGCCGTCAGCCGTCGTGGGGGGCGGTGAGGTCCGGCGCCCACCCCAGGGGGTAGGCGTCCGCGCCGCCCCCGGGCACGGCCGGTTCGCCGCCCGCCGCGGTGAACGCGGTCAGCGCATCGATCAGCGCGGCGCACTGCTCCGGCGCGAGGCGCTCGACGATGGCGGCGATCTCCCGGCGGCGGGCGGACGTGACGTCCTCCACCAGCCGGAACCCCTCGGGGGTCACCCGCAGCGAGGTCTCCCGGCGGTTGGCCGGGTTGACCTGCCGTTCCGCGAGACCGGCCGCGATCAGCCGGTCCACCATGCGCATCGCGGTCGACGGGTTCACGCCGAGCCGCTCGGCGAGCGAGACCAGCTTGGCGTCCCCGTGCGTGGCGAGCACCACGAGGAGCCGGAACTGGGGCAGCGTCACCCGGTCCTCGACCGTCGCCAGCGAACGGGCGGACACCGCCACCAGCAGCCGCGAGGCCGTCAGCACCGCGCGCGTCACCGCGTCGACGTCGTCCCTGCCCGGGGCGGGCGGTCGTTCCTCGGCGGACTGTTCGTGCGCGGCCATGCCTCTTTGTACCGTGCGCGACGGCCGTACTCGAACCCGGCACGTGCCCCGGCGCCCGGGGCGCGGGCCCTCAGCCCTTGCGGGCGAGCAGATGGATCTCCCGGAACTGCCGCCGGTCGGCCGGCTGGGGCTCGCGCACCATCCGGGCCACCTCGGCCAGCCCGGCCGTGCGCAGCAGCGTGGCCAGGTGGTCGGGCCACCACCGATAGGCCGGCGCGACCGCGTGGTCGAAGACCTGCGTCGGGTGCGAGGCGTCCTCACTGGCGGAGAACCCGATCAGGAGGTGCCCGCCGGGCGCCAGCACGCGGTGGAACTCCGCCAGGATCGCGGGGAGCTCCGGCGGCGGCGTGTGGATGACGGACCACCGGGAGAGGACGCCGCCCAGCGTCCCGTCGGCGAGGTCCAGCGCGCCCATGGAGCCCGTCTCGAACCGCAGGGCCGGATGGGCCCGGCGGGCCGACTCGATCATGGCGCCGGACGCGTCGAGGCCGAACGCGGTGAGCCCCAGCGTGGCCAGATGGGCGGTGATGTGCCCGGGTCCGCATCCCAGATCCGCGACCCGGTCCGGCCCGTTGGCGCGGACGAGCTCGGCGAAGGCGCCCAGCATCGCGCGGTCCAGCGGCCGCTCGCGCAGCTCGTCGCCGAACAGCTCGGCATAGGTGAGGGCGGCGGCGTCGTAGGCCTCGCGGGTCACCGTGAGGGCATCGTGTTCGACCATGGCCGCGACAGTAGCCGCCTCCGGACGGGCTTCCCCCGTCGATGCGGGGGGCACCGGGGCAGAAACGGTGTCGAACCGTCACCGAATCCCTGGCACAAGTACATGACACTCACCTTTGGACTGTGCAACGTTTGCACAGTGACGTTTGAACCCGCACCTCCGACCGAACCGCACCGCCCGGCACTGCCGACCGGACTGCGGCGCGCCGCCGCCCGGCTGCCCATCCATATGTTCCGCGCGGGGCTCGGACCCGTGTTCCGGGGGCGTCTGCTCCTCCTCGTCCACACCGGGCGCACCTCGGGCGTCCCCCGGCGAACGGTGATCGAGGTCGTCGAGGCCGCGACCGGCGACGGGCCGCGGAGCTGGACGGTCGCCTCCGGCTTCGGCCCCGGCGCCGACTGGTACCGCAATCTGCTCCGTACGCCGCACGCCACCGTGCAGGTCGGGCGCAGGTTCCACGCCGTGACGGCGCACGCCCTGCCGGCCGAGGAGGGTGGCGCGCTGATGGCGCGGTACGCGCCCCGCCACCCCCGGACCGCCCGCCGGCTCAGCGCGTTCATGGGGTTCACGGTCGACGGCGGGGTGGAGGACTACCGGCGGGTCGGCGAGTCGATCCCGTTCGTCCGGCTGGTGGAGAGCGCCGGGCCCGCCCGGAGCGGTCGCTGACTGCCCCCGGGCCTCCCGGGGGCAGTCAGGCCCGCGCCGCTTCGGTCTCCTCCACCAGGTGGGGGTGGGGTGCGCCCCGGCGGTAGAGGATCACCGTGACCAGCAGGCCGACGGCGAAGAAGCCGGCCGACCACCAGTACGCGGTGGCGTAGCTCTCCAGCTGGGCCTGGGCGACGGCGGCCGGGGTCGGTTTGCGGCCCACCAGGTAGTTGGTGGCCGCGCTGGTGGCCAGGGTGTTGAGCAGCGCCGTGCCGATGGAACCGCCGACCTGCTGGCTGGTGTTCACCATCGCCGAGGCCACACCGGCGTCCCGTGCCCCCACCCCGGCGGTGGCCAGGTTCATCGCCGTGGCGAAGACCATGCCCAGCCCGAGACCCAGGCAGAGCAGTGGCGGCAGGACATGGGCGAGGTAGCTGCTGTTCAGGTTCAGGGCGGTCAGCCACATCATGGCGGCGGCCGCGATGCCCATGCCGAGCGGCACGATGGGCTTGGCCCCGAACCGCGGCACCAGGACGTTCGTCGTCGTCACGGACGTCACGATCATCACGGCGACCATCGGCAGGAAGGCCAGACCTGTGGAGACCGGTGAGTAGAACAGGCTCTTCTGCAGGTAGTACGTGAGGAACAGGAACACGCCGAACATGCCGGCGCCGGAGATGAACATCGCGAGGAACGACGCCCCGCGGTCCCGGTCCAGCACCACCCGCATCGGCAGCAGCGGGTGCTCCGCCCGGGTCTGCCACCACGCGAAGGCGGCGAGGAGCACCGCACCCGCCAGCAGGAAGCCCCAGGTCTGCACCGAGCTCCAGGGATGTGTCTCGGCGTTGGAGAACCCGAACACGATGCAGAAGAGTCCGGCGGAGACCAGCACGGTTCCCGGGATGTCGAGCTTCGGGCGGTTCACCGGCGCGCCGGCGGTGAGCAGGCGCAGGCCGCCGACGAACGCGACGAACGCGAAGAGCAGGTTCACGTACAGGCACCAGCGCCAGTTCAGGTACTCGGTGAGCACCCCGCCGAGCAGCAGGCCCACCGCACCGCCCGCCCCGGCGATGGCGCCGTAGATCCCGAACGCCTTGGCCCGCTCCTTGGGCACGGTGAACGTCGTGGTGAGGAGCGACAGCGCCGCCGGGGCGAGGAGCGCGCCGAACATGCCCTGCAGGGCACGGGCCAGCACCAGGATCTCGAAGCTCGGGGCGGCGCCGCCGATGGCCGAGGCGACCGCGAAGCCGACCAGACCGGTCAGGAACACCACCCGGCGGCCCACCAGGTCGGCGATGCGCCCGCCGAGCAGCAGCAGCGAGCCGAAGGCGAGGGCGTACGCCGTCACGATCCACTGCCGGTTCCCGTCGGTGAAGCCGAGGTCCTGCTGGGCGGAGGGCAGCGCGATGTTCACGATCGTCGCGTCGAGGACCACCATCAGCTGGGCCAGCCCGATCACGCCCAGCACCCACCACCGGTGGGAGGGTCCGCGCTCCTGGCCGGGTGCGGCGCGGGACGCCGGTTCGGTCGCCGTCCTCCCGCGCCGTCCGTCCTCGTCCGGTTCCCCTGGCTGACGTGCGTGACGGGCCATGGTGCGGATCTCCCTAGCTGCGCACGACACCGGAATCCCCCGAGTGATCACGCTAAGCGGAGGCGGCCTTCCCCGCATGTGGGGAGGGCCGCCGACGGGAGACGCTGCCGGAAACCGGCAGCGGGAGGGGCGAGGAGGAGGGTTCCCGCAACCCTTGGCGCCCCGGCAGGCCCGGGGCTCAGATCTCCTTGGCCGGCCAGTCCAGCAGCCGGGCACCGATCACCGCGGTCTGCAGGGTGTAGCGGTGCATCGGGTCGGACGGGTCGGAGCCGGTCAGCTGATGGATCCGCTCCAGCCGGTACGTCAGCGCCCGCACGCTCAGCGCGAGGCGCCGGGCGGTCTCGGCCGCGACACAGCCCGCGTCGAAGTACACGGAGAGCGTCTTCAGCAGCGGCTCCGCGCCGCCCCGCGCCTGCTGGAGCGGGCCGAGCTCGCTGCGCACCAGATCGGCCATCGCCTGCCGGTCCCGGGTCAGCACGGGGTAGACCAGCAGATCCGCAGCGTACAGCACGGGGTCGTCCAGACCCATCCGGTCCGCCAGGTCGAGGGCGTCCAGCGCCTCGTCGTACGACTGGACCACACCACCGGGGCCCCGGTGGGCACGGCCGACCGCCACCCGGCCGCCGTCCGTCGCCGCGTGCGCCTGCTTGGCGAAGTACCGCAGGACATCGGGCTGGCTGCCGGGCGCGATGCAGATCAGCCGGCCGTCCTTCGTCGTGAGCAGGATCTTGCGGCCGCCGAACCGGGCCAGCAGCGCCGACTCCACCTGCCGCGGCACCACGTCGGTCTCGGTGTACGCCTCCGGGCCCGCCGCCACCGCGACGGCGTGGGCGCGGGAGAGCCGCAGCCCGAACCGGGTGGCGCGCTCGGCGAGCCGGCCCAGGTCGCTGCGCCCGTACAGGAGGTCGTCGATGAACTCGCGGCGGGCCGCCTCCTCCCGCCGCACGGTGAGCCGCTGGGCCCGCTCGAAGCCCTCGGCGAACGCGTCGACCGTCTGCTCCACCGCGGCCAGCACGCTCTCCGTCGATGCGGCGGTGGCGGCCGCCGTCGCCCCGGGAACGGCGGCCGGCCAGGTGGTGCGGGTCTCGGCCAGGTACATCCGGACCAGCGCGCGCAACTGGTGCCCGGCCTCGGCGGCCTCTCTGCCGAGGGCGCGGCGGGTGTCGAGTTCCTCCCGGGTGAGCCGACGGCCGGAGACGGCGACCTCGCCCAGGATCTGGGCGTACCCCTCCAGGAAACTATCGGAAATCACCGGTTCCGCCACGCGCCCGCCTCCACTCCTGATGAGTCACTGATATTTACACAACGCCTACGCGCGCATGCCGGTGCCCGGCATCGAGCACCGTGAAAGATTGCCGGATTCCGGCAATGCGGCCGACCGGCTGTGGATGACACGATCCTGTCAGCACCGACCGGGGGACCACGGGGGAAACACGGGGGTGCAGGGGGACGGGGGAAGGCCCGGTTGCCGCGGTGCCGTTGGGACGGCGCCGCGGCTGCGGGGTCACCACCGGGCCCCGCGCAGACGCCGGCAGGACTGCCGGCACGGCAGGCAGGGGGGTGGACCGATGCAGGAGTTCTTGACCGCGGCACTTTCCTTCCCGGCCATGCTCTTCTCCGCGGCGCTGGTCGTCGTCATCGCCTTCTGGCTGCTCGTACTGGCCGGCGCGGCCGATCACCACTCCTTCGACGCGGACCTCGACACCGATCTCGCCGGGATCGGCGGCGTGCCCGTCACCGTCTCGGTCTCCGTGATGGTGGCCGTCGGCTGGTTCACGGCCCTGACCGGCTCGGTCCTGCTGCACCGCGGCGACACCACCGGAACCGCCCGGGCCGCGCTCGCCTGCGGGGTCCTCGCCGGCGCGCTGCTGGTCGCCTGGGCCGTGGTGCGGCTGCTGGCGCACCACTTCCGGCGCTTCTTCGCCGACCAGCCTCCTCCATCGCGCCAGGACTTCGTGGGCCGGGTCTGCTCGATCCGCACGGGCTCGGTCGGTACGGACTTCGGCCAGGCCGAGGTCGCCGCGGCCGACGGCTCCACCGCGATCGTGCAGGTACGCCTGCTGGAACCGGCCGATGCCGCGTTCACGGCGGGAAGTACGGGCCTGCTGTACGCGTACGACGACGCGGGCGAGTTCTTCTGGGTCTCCCCGTACGACCGTGCGCTCGACCCGGGACCGCCACCGGCCCCGCCGCGTACGCACCGACGCACGCCGCCGGGCCGCACCGCCTGACCCGGCGCGCGCCCGCGCCACCCCCACCACACGCCGCACCGGCTCGCGCCGTGCCGCTCCGTGCTGCCCGGGCCCGCGCGCACGTCTCCTCCGTCTCCTGTTCCGCACCACCAGCCGCCAAGGACTGTCATGGAAGCCATCTCCTTGGGCCTCGGCCTGCTCGTCGCCGTGGTCCTGCTCATCGCGATCGCCCTGCTCCTGGTCGTCACCCGGCTCTTCCGCAAGGTGGAGCAGGGCAAAGCCCTGATCATCTCCAAGACCAAGAAGGTCGACGTGACCTTCACCGGCGCCGTCGTCCTGCCGGTGCTCCACAAGGCCGAGTCCATGGACATCTCGGTGAAGACGATCGAGATCCGCCGCACCGGGCGCGAAGGACTGATCTGTCAGGACAACATCCGCGCCGACATCCACATCACCTTCTTCGTCCGGGTCAACAAGACCGTCGAGGACGTCATCAAGGTCGCCCAGGCCATCGGTACGCAACGGGCGAGCGACAAGGTGGCCATCCAGGAGTTCTTCGCCGCGAAGTTCTCCGAGGCGCTCAAGACCGTCGGCAAGCAGCTGGACTTCGTCGACCTGTACACCAAGCGCGAGGAGTTCCGGGACCGGATCATCCGGGTCATCGGCACCGATCTGAACGGCTACCACCTCGACGACGCGGCGATCGACTTCCTCGAGCAGACCCCGATGGTGCAGCTGGACGGCGCCAACATCCTCGACGCTCAGGGCATCCGCAAGATCACCGAACTGACGGCGATCGAGCACGTACGGACCAACGAGTTCCAGCGCACCGAGCAGAAGGAGATCACCCGGCAGGACGTCGACGCCCGGGAGACCATCCTGGAGCTGGAACGCCGGCAGGCCGAGGCCGAGATCAAGCAGCGCCGCGAGGTGGAGACGCTCCGGGCCCGTGAGGAGGCCGTCACCGCCCGGGTCCAGGAGGAGGAACGCCTGGGCGCCCAGACCGCGTTCATCCGGACCGAGGAGCAGCTAGGCATCCAGCGGGAGAACCAGGCGCGGGAGATCGCGGTGGCGCAGAAGAACCGCGAGCGGGTCATCGCCGTGGAGAACGAGCGCATCGAGAAGGACCGGCTGATCGAGGTCATCGGGCGCGAGCGGCAGACCGAACTCGACCGCATCGCCGCGACGAAGGAGGTCGAGGCGGAGCGCCGCGAGGTCGCCGACGTGATCCGCGAGCGCATCGCGGTGGACCGTACGGTCGCCGAGCAGGAGGAGTCCATCAAGACCCTGCGCTCCGTCGAGGAGTCCGAGCGCACCCGCAAGTCCGTGATCATCGCCGCCGAGGCGGAGGCGCAGGAGCAGCTGGTCAAGGACATCAAGGCGGCGGAGGCCGCCGAGGCCGCGGCCACCCACCGGGCGGCCGAGCAGCTGACGCTCGCGGAGGCCCGGCTGAAGACCGCGGACCTGGACGCGCGGGCGAAGCTGCGGCTGGCCGAAGGGGTCCAGGCGGAGTCGGCGGCGCTCGGCCTCGCGGACGTACAGGTACGGGACGCGGCCGCCGAGGTCATCGAGAAGACGGGCCTGGCCGAGGCCGAGGCGACGTCCGCCCGGCTCCGGGCCGAGGCGGAGGGCTCCCGGCTCAAGGCACTCGCGGCGGCCGAGGGCACGCAGGCCCAGGCGACGGCCGACGCGGCGATGATCGGCGAGAAGCTGAAGGCGGAGGCGGCGGGGCTCACGGACAAGGCGGCAGCGATGGCTGCGCTCGACGACGCGTCGCGCGGGCACGAGGAGTACCGGCTGCGGCTGGCGGCCGAGAAGGAGATCCGGCTCGCGGGCCTGGAGGTCCAGCGCCAGGTCACCGAGGCGCAGGCGACGGTGCTGGCCACGGGCCTGGAGAACGCCGACATCGACATCGTCGGCGGGGAGTCGCTCTTCTTCGACCGGCTGGTCTCGTCCATCTCCATGGGCAAGAGCCTCGACGGTTTCGTCGAGAACTCGGAGACGGCGAAGGCACTGGGCGGGGCGTGGCTGAACGGCACGTCGTCGTTCACGGACGATCTGACGCGGGTGCTGGGGTCGGTGTCGTCGGGTGACGTACAGAACCTGACGGTGTCGGCGCTGCTGATGCGGATGATGGCCGCGCCGGCGGCGGGGGGCGTGGGCGCTGACCAGGTCCGCGAACTCCTGGACCACGCGCGGTCCCTGGGCCTGGCGGACGTACCGGTGAACGCCGCGGCACCCGCCCGCAACGGCACCCCGGTGGGGTAACGGACCCCCGTGGCCCTTGCCCTCAATCGCCGGACGGGCTGGGGGGGGTGACCGCCCCAGCCCGGTCGACGCCCCCGGAGCAACGTCCGGCCGCAATCGCCGGACGGGCTGGGGGGACCGCCCGCCGCGGAGCCACGACAACGACGGCCGCACCAAGCCCGTCCGGCGCCTGAGGACCCCGCCGGCCGCCGGCCGCACATCCGCCCCGCCCCGTAAGGAGCCGCATGGACACCGCCACCCCACCGCCCCCGGACGGCCCCCGGGACGGGGCCTACGACGTGCTGCGGCGGCGGCTCCGGACCCAGGCCGCCGAGCTCACCCACCGCGCCGAAGCCCTCAACGCCCGCCGGACCGAGGCGTTCGGCTCCACCGGACTGCGGCTCCTCGGCAGCGAGCAGGTCCGGACGGCGCGGCCGTCCACCCCCCGCGATCTCGTCGCTGTAGGCGGACAGCTCCTGTTCGGCTTCGAGCGCGGCCCCGGCCGGACCGACGAGCCGGCCGTCGACGACGTACTCGCGCTGTACGAGGCGGAGTTGGACCCGGCGCCCGACGGCCCCCTCCTCACCGACGAAACCTTCGTGCGCGAGTTCCACGGCCTCCACCGCTACTACCGCGACGCCCGCCTCCTGCGGCTGCGCCGGACCGACGGACGGCTCCTCGCCGTGTTCCGTACCGGCGAGAGCGCCGAGGACATCCGCGTCCTGCGCTGGGCGCTGAACGCCGACGGCTCACCCGGCGCGTTCCTCGACGCCCGCGGGGAGCGCGACCACGTGTTCCCGCCCTCGCACGACTTCACCTGGACCGTCGCGGGCCGCGAGGCGCACATCGCCGGCCGGCACCCGCACATCGCCATCGGTGCGAGCGGCGAGCGGGACGCCCCGCTCTTCGTCTCCACGCTCGGCGGACACCTCACGCTCAAGACCGCCGACGACACCGAGACCCCCGACGGGATCTACCGCGAGCCGGTCACCGAACCCCTCCAGTCGCTCGCCGACGCCGAGGTCGAGTACGCGCAGTCCGGCCCGCTCGTGCTGCTCCGCGTCCGGCCGTACAAGGAGGAGACCTGGCGCCATCTCGTCTTCAACCGGCTCCTGGGCACCGTGCGGCGGCTGGACGGGATCGGTCCCTCCTGCCACCGGCTCCCCGAGGAGCAGGGGATCATCTTCCCCGGCGGCTACTACCTGACCGCCGGCACCGCCAAGACCTTCGACATCGCCGAGCCGCTCACCGACCCGGTCTTCGAGGGCGCCGTCCGCTCCCCCAACGGCGAGGACGTCCTGTACGCGTTCCGTTCGCGGACGGACGGCCGCAGCCTGCTGCTCCCGTACAACGTGATCCGGCAGGAGGTCGCCACCCCGCTCCAGGGCCGGGGCCACGCGCTGCTCGACGCCGGCACGCTCGTGCTCCTGCGGGATCCGGTGGAGGGCCGGGCCGGCGGCCCCACCCGGGTCCACGCGGTGCAGCGCTGGCAGACCCCGTACGTCTCCGACACCTATGCCGCCTCCCGCCCCGCCGGGACGGGCCCGCTCGCCCGGGTCGGCAACGCCGACCTCGTGCGCGGCATCTCCGACTGTCTGGCGCTCGCGCACAGCGCCGACACGACCACCCCGACGGCCGCCTTCTACGCGCAACTGGTGGCCGACTGCTCCCGCGCGATGGACCGGTACCACTGGCTGGCCGAGGAGGAGCTCGACGATCTCGGCGCTCCGCTGGCCGCCCTGCGCGACACCGCACAGCAGGTGCTCGCCGAGTTCGACGCCGTGCAGGAGCAGACCCGGCGGGCCGCGGACGCCCTCACCGAGGCTGCGGACCGGATCACCGCACTCGTCCGGCAAGTCCGCGGCGAGGCGCCCCGGTCGGCAGCCGACTGGGTCGACCGCCTGACCGAACTGCGTGCCGCGCACGGCCACTTGGCGACGCTGGAGGAGATGCGGTACGCGGACACCGCGCGGATCACGGAACTCGCCGCCGCCACCGCCGACGACCTCACCGCGGCGGGCCGTCGCGCGGTCGCCTTCCTGTCGGGGGACGGCGCCTTCGCCGGCTACCACGAGGAGGTGGCCCGGCTCACCGAGCAGGCCACCGCCCTCGCCACCGTCACCGATGCCACCGCGCTCGGTGAACGGCTGGCGGGGATGACGGACGGGCTGAGCACGGTCACGGACGTCGTGGCCGGGCTGGACATCGGTGACGGTGTGGTCCGCACCTCGATCCTGGAACGGATCGCGGAGGTCCTCGGCGGGGTGAACCGCGCCCGCGCCACACTCGACGCCCGCCGGCGCGCCCTCGTCGACCAGGAGGGCCGGGCCGAGTTCGCCGCCGAGTTCGCGCTGCTGGGACAAGCCGTCACGGCCGCGCTGGCCGCCGCTGACACCCCGGACGCCTGTGACGACCAGCTCGCGCGGCTGCTGCTCCAGCTGGAGAACCTCGAGGCGCGGTTCGCCGAGTTCGACGACTTCCTGGCCGGGCTGGGCGAGCGGCGGACGGAGGTGTACGAGGCGTTCTCGGCCCGCAGGCAGACGCTCCAGGACGGCCTCGCCGGCCGCACCGAGCGCCTCGCGGCCTCCGCCGCCCGGGTACTGGAGACCGTCGCGCGCCGCAGCTCCACGCTGCCCGACACGGACGCCGTCCACACCTACTTCGCCTCCGACCCGATGGTCGCCAAGGTCCGCCGCACCGCCGACGAGCTGCGGGAGCTCGGCGACACGGTCAGGGCCGAGGAACTCGGCGGGCAGTTGCTGGCCGCCCGCCAGGAGGCGGGCCGGGCCCTGCGCGACCGCAGCGAGCTGTACGCGGACGGCGGGGCGACGATCCGGCTGGGCCGGCACCGGTTCGCGGTGAACACCCAGCCGTTCGAGCTGACGCTGGTACCGCAGGGCGACGGGCTCGCGTTCGCCGTCACCGGCACCGACTACCGGGCGCCGGTCACCGACCCGGACTTCGCCGCCACCCGCCCCCACGGGGACCAGCTGCTGCCCTCCGAGTCCCCGTCCGTCTACCGGGGCGAGCACCTCGCGGCCCGCCTCCTCGACGAGCACGGCGCGGACCATCTGACCTCCCTGGCGGTGGACGACCTCGCCACGCTCGTAAGGGAGTCGGCCGCCGCCGCCTACGACGAGGGGTATCAGCGCGGCGTGCACGACGAGGACGCCACGGCGATCCTCACCACCCTGTTGCGGCTGCACACGTCCGCGGGACTGCTGCGCTGCCTGCCCGCGGTACGGGCCGCCGCCCAGCTGTTCTGGGCGTGCGGGACGGACGGGGCCCGCCGCACGTCCTGGACGCGCCGGGCCCGATCCCTGGCGCGCGCCCGCGAGACCTTCGGCCTCACCCCGGCCGTCGACGCGCTCCAGGAGGAGTGGGCAGCCGTCATCGCCGCCGACGACTCCCGGGCCGTCGCCGCGTACCTCTTCGAGGAGCTGACGAGCAGCCCGGAGGGCTTCGTCACGAGCGCGCCCGTACGCACGTTCCTGGACAAGTTCCGGCTTACCACCGGCACTTGTGCGTACGACGACGACCTCGCCGCCCTCGGGGACGACCTGTCGGCCCGCCGCCAGCTCGTCGAGGGCTGGCTCACCTCGTACGCCCGGGCGAGCGGGACGGACCTGGACGCGGGCGACCTCGCGGAGGCCGTCGCCGTCGAACTCTGCCCCGAGCCGGTCCTCGCCCGCTACGAGGGCGACGCCCCGCTCACCGCGACGGTGGAGGGCCTCCTGGGCGTCCACCCGCGCATCGAGCGGGGCCGACTGCCCGTCCGCATCGACGAACTCCTCTCCCGCACAGCCGAGTTCCGTACCACCACCGTCCCCGCCTTCCGCGCCTACCAGCGCCGGCGCACCGCCCTGGTAGCAGCCGAACGCGCCCGGCTGCGGCTGGACGACCACCGGCCCCGGGTCATGTCGGCGTATCTCCGCAACCGGCTGCTCGACGAGGTGTACCTGCCGCTGATCGGCGACAGCCTCGCCAAGCAGATCGGCACCGCCGACGCCGACCGCCGCACCGACTCCCAGGGCCTGCTGCTGCTCGTATCGCCGCCCGGCTACGGCAAGACGACACTCATGGAGTACGTCGCCGACCGGCTCGGCCTGGTCCTCGTCAAGGTCAGCGGCCCGAGCCTCGGCCATGACGTGACCTCCCTGGACCCCGCACAGGCCCGCAGCGCGACCGCGCGCCAGGAGATCGAGAAGATCAACTTCGCGCTGGAGGCGGGCAACAACACCCTGCTCCACATCGACGACATCCAGCACACCTCACCGGAGCTGCTCCAGAAGTTCATCCCGCTCTGCGACGCCACCCGCAGGATCGAGGGCGTACGGGACGGCGAGCCGCGCAGCTACGACCTGCGGGGCAAGCGGTTCGCGGTGTGCATGACGGGCAATCCCTACACCGAGTCCGGGGAGCGGTTCCGCATCCCCGACATGCTCGCCAACCGGGCCGACGTCTGGAACCTGGGCGAGGTGCTGAGCGGGCGCGAGGACGTCTTCGCGCTGAGCTTCATCGAGAACGCGCTCACCGCCAACCCGGTGCTGGCGCCGCTCGCCGGCCGGTCCCGCGAGGACCTCGCGCTGCTGCTGCGGCTCGCCTCCGGCACGGACACCACCGCCCGCGCGGACCGGCTCCAGTACCCCTACGCACCCGACGAAGTGGACCGGATCACCGCCGTGCTGCGCCATCTGCTGCACGCCCGCGACACCGTCCTCGCGGTCAACGCCGCCTACATCGCCTCGGCCGCGCAGACGGACACGACGCGCACCGAACCGCCGTTCCGACTGCAGGGCTCGTACCGCAACATGAACCGCATCGCGGAACGCGTCGTGCCCGTGATGAACGACGCCGAGCTGTCCGCCGTCATCACCGACCACTACACGGGCGAGGCCCAGACGCTCACGACGGGCGCCGAGGCGGCCCTGCTGAAACTCGCCGCCCTGCGCGGAACGCTCACCGCCGAGCAGGCCGCGCGCTGGTCCGCCGTCACCGCCTCGTACGTACGCACCCAGGCGCTCGGCGGCCCCGACGGCGACCCGCTGACCCGCGCGGTGGCCGCACTCGGGCTGCTCGCCGACCGGATCGCCGCCGTCGAAACGGCGATCAGCCGGGCCGCCGACCCCCGCAGGCTGCTCGCCCGCCCACCGGCCGGGACACACGAGGACCGCTGACCGTACCGATCACGAGAACGGAGCAAGGCATGCTGGGACACGTGCCTCCTCTTCCCCAGCAGCCCCAACGCTCGCCGTTCACCGGACACATGGTCGTCTGCGGCGACGACGCGCTCGCCCAGCGGCTCGCCGTCGAGCTGCGGTACGTCTACGGGGAGCGGGTCACCCTGGTCCTGCCACCGGCGCCCGGCGCGGCCGGACCGGAGCTGCCGCTGACCGGACGCGGCCGGGCGGCGGCCCTGTTCGGCCGCATGTCGTCGGCGATGAACCGCAACGGGGGGAACGGCGGCGGGAGCGGGGACGGCGACACGAACGCCGGGGTGGAGGCGGTCCGCATCCTCCAGGCCGCGGAGCCCTCCGACGAGGCCTTCGAGGAGGCCGGCGTCGACGCGGCCGCCGCCCTGGCGCTGGTCTACGACGACGACGAGCGCAACATCCGGGCCGCGCTGACCGCCCGCCGGCTCAACCCCCGTGTCCGGCTGGTGATCCGGCTCTACAACCGCAAGCTCGGCCAGCACCTGGAGACGCTGCTCGACCAGGCGGCCGCCGTCGCCTCGCCGGGACTCGACCCGACCGCGCTGGACGCCTCCACCACGGTCCTGTCCGACGCCGACACCGCGGCCCCCGCCCTCGCGGCGACCGCGCTCGCCGGGTCCAGCAAGGTCATCCAGGCGGAGGGGCTGCTCCTGCGCGCGGCGGAACGCCCCCCGCCCCCGGACGGCCAGGCCGCCGATCCCGGCCTGTGCACGCTGGCCCTGCTCTCCTCCACCACGCACGACCCGGCGGGCACAGAAGGCTCCGACAGCAGCGGTGACGAGGGCCCACGGCTCCTGCCCGACCAGGCGCAGGTGGCCGCGGCGGCCGGGCGCGGAACGATCGTCCTGGAGGCCGTCAGCCAGCCGGGCCCCACCGCCGCGGGCCGCCGGATGGGGGGCAGGGGCGCGCCCCTGAGCCAGGTCTTCTCGCGACGGCTGCGCTGGTCCGCTCTGGGCGTCGGCCTGGCGGTCCTGGGCCTGGCGGTGGCGTCCTCGTTCACCACCGGGGACGACCCACTGCACGCCACGTATCTGACGCTGCTCGACCTGTTCGCGATGGGTGACCCCGCGATCGGTGACCCGACCGCCCGCCAGGTCATCCAACTCCTCTCCGGCGTCGCCGGGTTGATGCTGCTGCCGCTGCTGGTGGCCGGGGTGCTGGAGGCGTTCGGGTCGCTCCGCACGGCCTCCTCCCTGCGCCGCCCGCCGCGCGGCCTCTCGGGACACGTGGTGCTGCTCGGCCTCGGCAAGATCGGTACCCGCGTGCTGGTCCAGCTGCGCGAACTCGGCATCCCCGTGGTGTGCGTGGAGGACGACCCGGACGCCCGCGGCATCCCGGTGGCGCGCCGGCTGCACGTACCCGTGGTCCTCGGGGACGTCACCCAGGAGGGCGTCCTGGAGGCCGCGAAGATCCGGCGCTCCCGCGCCCTGCTCGCCCTGACCAGCATCGACACCACGAACCTGGAGGCCGCGCTGTACGCCCGCTCGGTCAAGCCCGATCTGCGGGTGTCCCTGCGGCTGTTCGACGACGAGTTCGCCACCGCCGTCTACCGCACGCTGCGCACCGCACACCCGCAGGCCCTGACCCGCTCCCGGTCGGTCTCGCACCTGGCGGCGCCGTCGTTCGCCGTCGCCATGATGGGCCGGCAGATCCTGGGCGCGGTGCCGGTCGAACGGAAGGTGATGCTGTTCGCCGCGGTCGAGGTGGCCGGGCACCCGCAGCTGGAGGGCCGGACGGTGGAGCAGGCGTTCCGGGCCGGGGCCTGGCGGGTCCTCGCCCTGGACGTGGCCCCGCCCGCGGACCGCAGGCCCGACCTCGCCTCCCCCGCCCCGCCCCCGCAGACCCCCGGCACCGGCCCGGCCGGCGGCCTCGTGTGGAATCTGCACCCCGGCTACGTACTCCAGCCCACCGACCGGGTGGTGATCGCCGCGACCCGCCGAGGCCTGGCGGAACTGCTGCGCAGGCGTACGTCGTTGACGCGACGCTGACGAGGGGACAGGCTAGACCAGACCCCCCATCGCCTCCCGCACCTCGGCGAGCGTCGCGTCGGCGACGGCGTTGGCGCGTTCGTTGCCGGCCCGCAGCACGGACCGCACGAAACCCATGTCCCCCGCGTACTCGGCACGTCGGGCCCGCAGGGGCGCGAGGCGGGCGTTGACCGCGTCGGTCACGGTCCGCTTCAGCGCGGCAGCGCCCCCGCCGCCGATCTCCTCGGCCACGACGTGCGGGTCCCGGTCGAGACAGAGTGCGGCGAGCAGCACGAGCCCCGACACCGCGGGCCGGCCCTCGGGGTCGTACGTGATGTGGCGCTCGGCGTCCGTCGTCGCCCCCTTGATCAGCCGGGCCGTGGCATCCTCGTCGGCGCTCAGAGCGAGGGAGTTGGCGCGGCTCTTGCTCATCTTGGTGCCGTCGGTGCCGAGCAGCAGCGGTGCGGCGGAGAGCAGCGCCTCGGGTTCCGGGAAGAGCGGCCCGTAGCGCTCGTTGAACCGCCGGGCGATGGTCCTGGTCACTTCGAGGTGCGGCAGCTGGTCCCGGCCGACCGGCACGACGTCGCCCTTGCAGAACAGGATGTCGGCCGCCTGGTGGACCGGGTAGGTGTACATCAGACCGCTGACGGACGCCTGCCGGGAGTGCGCGATCTCGTCCTTGACCGTGGGATTGCGGCTCAGCTCGGCGACGGAGACCAGGCTGAGGAAGGGCAGCATCAGCTGGTTCAGCGCGGGTACGGCGCTGTGGTTGAAGATCACCGAGCGCTCCGGGTCGATGCCGGCGGCCAGGTAGTCCAGCAGCAGACCCTCCATGGTCGCGGTGAGCCGCTCGGCCACGTCCCGGTCGGTGAGCACCTGGTAGTCGGCGATGAGGACGAACACCTCCACCCCGAGGTCCTGGAGCCGCACCCGGTTGTGGAGCGTGCCGAAGTAGTGCCCGAGGTGCAGCGCCCCGGTGGGCCGGTCACCGGTCAGGACGCGGAAGGCGGCGGGGTTCCGGTGGATGCGCTCGTCGAGCGGGGCGGTGGTGTCGGCGTAGGTCGTGGTCATGGCTGGTCTCCTCGCGATGGTGTGTGCGTGGAGGACGGCCCCCGCCGGGCTCGGAGCCCGTACCGGAAGAGGGCAGAGAAAAAGGGCCGTCCGTGACGAACGGCCCTGGTCCCGCGCTGAAGAGGTGGCCGCTCCTAGGAGGAGCGCCACCAGTTGCGGCACGGTACGGAGGTCATGGGCTGAGCTTACGCCCCGGTCCGCCCCGGAGCAGGGGCGGAATAGGGAGACGGCGTGCTCCGTTGTAGGGTGTGTTCACATAGTTCAACGTTCAACCAAATGATCGTTCGACCACACTGGTTTCTGGAGGCGGGCGCCATGCAGTTCGGGATCTTCACCGTCGGGGACATCACCACCGACCCGACGACCGGCACGACGCCGAGCGAGCACGAGCGGATCAAGGCCACCGTCGCCATCGCGCGGAAGGCCGAGGAGGTCGGGCTCGACGTGTTCGCGACCGGCGAGCACCACAACCCCCCGTTCGTGCCGTCCTCGCCGACGACCACCCTCGGCTACATCGCCGCCCGCACCGAGCGCATCATCCTGTCCACCTCGACGACCCTGATCACCACCAACGACCCGGTGAAGATCGCCGAGGACTACGCCACCCTCCAGCACCTCGCCGACGGCCGCGTCGACCTGATGATGGGCCGCGGCAACACCGGACCGGTCTACCCCTGGTTCGGCAAGGACATCCGCCAGGGCATCCCGCTCGCCATCGAGAACTACGCCCTGCTGCACAAGCTGTGGCGCGAGGACGTCGTCGACTGGGAGGGGAAGTTCCGCACACCGCTGCAGTCCTTCACCGCGACCCCGCGCCCGCTGGACGGCGTACCGCCGTTCGTCTGGCACGGCTCGATCCGCTCCCCGGAGATCGCCGAGCAGGCCGCGTACTACGGCGACGGCTTCTTCCACAACAACATCTTCTGGCCCATCGAGCACACGAAGAAGATGGTGAGCCTCTACCGGCAGCGCTACGCCCACTACGGCCACGGCACCGCCGAGCAGGCCATCGTGGGTCTCGGCGGCCAGGTCTTCATGCGGAAGAACTCGCAGGACGCGGTACGGGAGTTCCGCCCGTACTTCGACAACGCGCCGGTCTACGGTCACGGCCCTTCGATGGAGGACTTCACCCAGCAGACCCCGCTGACCGTGGGCTCCCCGCAGGAGGTCATCGAGCGGACGCTGTCCTTCCGGGACGCCGTCGGTGACTACCAGCGCCAGCTGTTCCTGATGGACCACGCGGGGCTCCCGCTGAAGACGGTCCTGGAGCAGCTCGACATCCTCGGCGAGGAGGTCGTCCCGGTGCTGCGCAAGGAGTTCGCCAACCTGCGGCCCGCCGGGGTCCCCGAGACCGCACCGCTGCACCCGGCCGTCGCCGCGGCCGCCACCGCCGTGAAGGAGAGCTGACCGTGTTCGCCACCGAACCGCTGAGGATCGTCGCCGTATCGGCCGGGCTGAGCAGCCCCTCCTCGACGAGGCTGCTGGCCGACCGGCTGGCCGCGGCCACCCGGGAGCGGCTGGAGACCGAGCAGGACCGTCCGGTCGAGGTCCGGGTGATCGAACTGCGCGACCTGGCCGTAGACATCGCGGGCAACCTGGTGTCGGGGTTCCCGTCGGCCACGCTGGAGGAGGCCATCGGCGCGGTGACGGGGGCCGACGGACTGATCGCCGTCACCCCGGTCTTCACCGCCTCGTACAGCGGCCTGTTCAAGTCGTTCTTCGACCTCGTCGAGAACACCGCACTGACCGGCAAGCCCGTCGTCGTCGCGGCGACCGGCGGCACCGCCCGGCATTCGCTGGTGCTGGAGCACGCGATGCGTCCGCTCTTCGCCTACCTGCGGGCCGTCACGCTGCCGACATCGGTGTACGCGGCCTCGGAGGACTGGGGCTCCTCGGGCGACGAGTACACCGAGGGCCTGCCGGCCCGGATCCGGCGCGCGGGCGGCGAGCTCGCGCAGGCGATCACGGGCGGCCGGGCGGTCTCCGGGGCCGTCAAGACCCTGGGACTGGACGACGAGGTGGTCCCCTTCGAGCGGCAGCTGGCCGACCTCCGGCTGGACTGACCGACCCGAGGACGGTGCTTTCGTCCGGTTTGACTACAGTTGCACAGGAACGTGCGTGGTGCGGGTGTCCCCTCACCACGCACCCGCGTGACCAAACGGAACCGAGCTGGAGGCAGAGATGGGCAGGATCGTGGTGGGCGTTGACGGCTCCGAGTCGTCGATCAAGGCACTGCACTGGGCCGTACGCCAGGCGGAGCTGACCGGTGACACGGTGGAGGCCGTCAACAGCTGGGAGTACCCCGCGACGAGCTGGGCGTCCATGATGCCGGGCATGCCGGAGGACTTCGATCCGCAGGCCGTGGCCACGGTGTCGCTCACCGAGGCGCTGGAGGAGGCCCTCGGAGCCGCGGGCGCCGCCGCGGTCAGCAAGGTCGTGGTGATCGGCAACCCGGCACAGGCCCTGCTCGACCGCGCCGAGGGCGCGAACCTGCTGGTCGTCGGCGCGCGCGGGTACAGCGGCTTCAAGGCCACCCTGCTCGGCTCGGTCAGCCTGCACGTCACCCAGCACGCGGCGTGCCCGGTGACCGTGGTCCGCGGCTGACGTCCGCTCCGGGCAGCCGTACGGGCCCGCGCCGATGAGGCGCGGGCCCGTACCGGCGAAACCGCGGCGGCTCAGTCCTCCCGCATGTAGAAGAAGTAGAACGCGCCGAGCAGCATGCCCGCCCCGGTCAGCAGGCCCAGGACCGACGCGGCCAGCACGCTCTTGCCGGAGAGGCTGTAGAGGAAGCCGATCGAACCGCCGAACAGCGCACCGTACGCGACCGCCCGCAGCCCGACCGGCACCTGACTCTGCACCCGGCCCAGACCGAAGCAGAGCGCCGCGAGCACGGCGCCGGAGACCAGTCCGAGCGCGAGCTGCGTGCCGGTGAGCACACCGCCGCCGCGGACGATGGACGTCGCGTACCAGCCGAGGATCACCCCGAGCGTGACGGGAACGGCCCAGCTGATCATGGAGTGGTGCCGGGCACGGACGCGCGTTCCGCGTGCCTGCACCGAAGCGTGTGCGGCCATGGCAACAAGCTCCTTCCGTCGCCCCCGCTTTCCTCAAGGGCACACCCGGCCGCCTCGCCCGGCAACTCGGATGGCCCACGGCCCGGGGCGCGGCGTCGTCATACGCGGTTCCCTGGTGGGGTGCGGACCTACTTCTCGGCGGCTCTCTCGGTGGCATTCCTGGTGCTGCTCGCCGTCCTGGTACCGCTGAGCGCGCTGTCCGCCTGGGTCGATCTGGAGATCGACGACACGGACCGTTACGTGGCCGCGGTGGCGCCGCTCGCCACCGACACCGATGTGCGGAACACCATCGCCGACCTGATCACCGACGGGGCGATGAAACAGATCGACGTCGGCCCGCTCCAGGACACCGTCCGCGACTTCCTCCACGAGGCCGTGCAGTCCTTCACCACCACCGATGCCTTCCAGGACGCCTGGAACGCCGCCAACCGCACGGCCCACGAGGCCGTCACCGCGGCGCTGGACGGGGACACCGGCGAGAGCGTCACCATCGACCTCGCCCCCGTGACGGAGAAGGTGAAGCAGAACCTGGTGGACAACGGGGTGCCCTTCGCCGACCAGATCCCCGTCCAGCACACCGACATCCAGATCGTCTCAGCCGACCGCGCCGACCAGATGCGCCAGAGCTTCCGGTGGCTGCGGGCCGCCAGTGTGTGGCCGGCCGTCGGCACCCTCGTGTTCGCCCTGCTCGCCATCCTCCTGGCCTGGGTGCGCGGCGGACCCGGCCGCCGCGGTTCGGCCCTGGCCGCGCTCACCGCCACCGCCGTCGCCGGTGCCGGTTTCGCGCTCGGCGCGCTGGTGCTGCGCGGGGCGATCGCGCTGGCGCGCAACCGCGTCCTGGCCGAGGTGCCCGGCAGCGACACCGACGGGGCGGCGGCGGTGTACGACGCGCTGACCGGGTCGCTGCGCACCACGGTGTGGATCGTCTTCGGTACGGGCCTCGCGCTGGCCGTGTGCGCGGTGGCGGCGCGGATCTGGGCCCAGCGGGTGCTGCCGCCACCGTCGTCCGGTGTCCGAGGGGACGGGAGCGGCTGAGGCCGCCGGCCCCCGCCCGCGTCGACGTGCGGGCGCCCCCGGGCCGGGCAAGAGTGGAGGGGGTGACTGCCGGGCTAATGGGAGGTCTTGCGTATGCGAGCCATCGCCGTCAGCACGTTCCGGGCCGAGCCCGCCCTGGTCGAGATCCCCAAACCGGATCCGAGGCCGGGCCAGGTCCGGGTGAGGATCGAGTATGCCTCGCTCAATCCCCGCGACGGGCAGCTCGCGGACGGCAGCCTGGACGGCCCCGCCCCTCAGGCCTTCCCCCTGGTCGTCGGCGTGGACTACGCGGGCCGGGTGGACATGATCGGCAGCGGCGACAACCGCTTCCGGGTCGGCGACCACGTCTTCGGCCGCACCGGCGGTCCGGCGGCCGGCGCGGGGACGTACTGCGACTACGTCTGCGTACCCCAGGACTCCGCCATCACCCTCGTCCCGCGCGGGCTGGACGCCCGGATCGCGGCCGCGCTGCCCTCCGCCGGGATGGCGGCCGCGCAGATCCTGGACGCCGTGTCGCCGCGGGGTCACGAGAGCCTGCTGGTCGTCGGCGCCGCGGGCGGGGTCGGCAGCTGTCTGACCCAGCTCGCCAAGGCCCGGGACGTACGAGTGATCGCGGCGGTGCGCGGTGACGAGCGGTCCAGGATGGGGTCGTTGGGCGCGGTCGTCACGATCGACGTCACGGACGGGCCGGCGGCCGACGCGGTACGGGCGGCCTGCCCGGACGGCGTCGACGCGCTGGCCGACCTGGCCTCCGCGACTTCCGAGGAGTTCGCCGCACACGCCGCGACGCTCCGGCCGGGCGCCCTCGCACTCTCCACCCGCGGCGTCGCGGCCGGCGCCCCGCTGCCCGACGGAGTGCGGGGCGTCGACTTCCGGCTCGACCCCAGCCCGGTCCTGCTGGACGTGCTGGCCGCGGGCGCGGCCGACGGCGTCCTGCGCGTCCCCATCGACAGCGAACTCCCCCTGGAGAAAGCCCCGCAGGCCCTGGAACGCAACCGGATCGGCGGGGCACGCGGCAAGACCGTCATCGTGCTGAGGGAGCACGGGCGCTGCTGAGCGACCGCCCCGCACCCGGTACGTCTGACGCGGCCGGTACTCCTGACGCATTCGTAACGCCTGACGCATCCGGTACGCCTGAGAGGAAGACGCCATGGACGACCAGGAGCGCGACATCATCGGCGACATCGACCAACTCGTCGCGGAGGAACGCGCCCTGCGCGACCGCAACGGCGGGGATCCCGGCCTGTCCGCCGAGGAGAGGGCACGACTGCGCACGGTGGAGGTCCGGCTCGACCAGTGCTGGGATCTGCTGCGGCAGCGCCGGGCGCTGAGCGAGTACGGCGAGGACCCGGCGCAGGCCCGGGTCCGATCGGCCGACGAGGTCGAGGGCTACCGCGGCTGACCGCTACCGGCCCGGCCCGGTCGCGCTTGCCGCTGCCACCGGGGCCGCGTCCGCCCGCTACTCCGCGGCCTCGGGCCCCGCACCGCGCAGCCGGTCCATCTCGCGCCGGTCCCGCTTGGTCGGCCGCCCCGCGCCCCGGTCCCGTACCGGAACCTGGATCGCGGCCTCGCGCGGCGGCGGGGGCGGGCTGTTGTCGACGAAGCACTCCGCGGCCACCGGCGCCCCGACCCGCTTCTTCACGATCTTCGACACGGTGACGACCCGGTCCCGGCCGTCGTGCCGCAGCCGCACCTCGTCGCCGACGCGCAACGCCTGCGCCGGCTTGGCGCGCTCACCGGCGACCTTCACATGACCCGCGCGGCAGGCGGCGGCGGCCTGCGCACGGGTCTTCGTGAGCCGGACCGACCAGATCCAGACATCGACCCGAACGCTGCCTGCCGCCTGCGGCGCCTCACCGGAAACCATGGGTCCGACTGTAATGCGGCGGCCCGGGATACGGCAGACACCCTTGGCCTGCCCGAAGTCGGCCGCGCGGCCCGGCACCGGGGCGGCGGCCGCGAGGCCCCTGCTCACACCGGCCGACGCGGCCGGGGCCAAATCGAGCTGCTCGCCCTCGGGTTCCTCGTCGAATCCGTCGTCCGGCATGCCTTGGTGGCCCGGTACGGGGGCGTCCACGGCCGGGACGGCGGAGGCCGGCGCGGCGCTCGCACCCGCCGTCGGCGCGAGGCCGGAAAGCATCGCCCCGGCCGCCACCGCGCAGGCCACGAGACGCGTTCGGCGGGATCGGATCCTCATATGAGAGCCCTTCTTGTCACACCTGCGGATAACCGAGACGGCACCCCTGACTGCTTGTCAGACGCCCCGGCCGCTCACGCCGGCCACACGAATGGCCACGTCGGGGGTGTGTGTGACCGACTTACCGACGACGTCCATGAGGTCCGCACAGCCCGGACGCAGGACTCGGTACGGGATCGGTTACGGCTCAGTTGCCCTGCGGGCGGGCCGCACCGCCGAAGGGCCTGATCCGGCCGCTAACCTTACGTATCCGCCCTGGCCAGGGATCAATTCCCGCAGTACGGACATTCATCGCACCCAACTCATGCGAAAGGCCTCGCCCATGGGCATTCGGAGCTTGCTGCGCAAGGTGTTCGGCCGTGACCGCACGGAGCAGGACGAGCCGACGACGGCCACCGTCCCGGCCCAGGGCGAGCGCACCCTGGCCACGGAGCCGGAGTCGGTGACGGTGGACGAGCCGGCGGCCGAACCCGCTTCGGCCGTCAAGGTGTCGGTGCCGGCCCCGGCCTCCTCGAAGTCGGGCCCGGCCCCCGCGTCCCGGTCCGCCAAGGACGACGGCGGCGCGGCGGCGGACCTGGTGGCCGCGGCCTTCGACAAGGCGGCGCCCGCCCCCAAGGCCGCCCCCAAGAGCGGTCCCAAGAACGCCGCCCCGACCACTGCCACCGTCCCGTCGCAGGGATCGGGTTCCCGGACAAAGGCCGCGGAACCGGCGAAGGCCGCCGAGCCGGTGGAGACCACTGAGCCGACGACGGCCGCCGAACCGGTGGCAGCCATCGAGCCGGTCGAGCCCGTGGCGGCTGTGGAGCCGGTCGAGCCCGTGGTTCAGGAACCCGTCGAGGCGCCGGCCGAGGCCCCCGTCACCGAGCCCGAGCCGATCGCGGCCGAGGCCCCCGTCACCGAGCCCGAGCCGATCGCGGCCGAGGCCCCCGTCGCCGAGCCCGAGCCGATCGCGGCCGAGGCCCCCGTCGCCGAGCCCGAGCCCGTCGTCGCCGAGCCCGATCCGGTCGTCGCCGAGCCCATCACCATCGACATGGACCCGGAGCCCGAACCGCTCTCCGCGGCCGAGCCCGTGGCCGAGGCGGCTCCCGCCCCCGCGGCCCCCGCCGGGAAGCCCGCGCTCACCCTGGCCAAGGTCAAGGCCCGCGCGCCCGAGCTCGTGGGGCCGTACAAGGCCGCCCAGGCCGGGCTGAAGGCGCACGGGCTCACCGGCCTGCGCGCCACCGTCTACCTGGTCCTGGACCGCTCCGGCTCCATGCGGCCGTTCTACAAGGACGGCAGCGCCCAGCACCTGGGCGACCGCACGCTCGCGCTCGCCGCGCACCTCGACGAGGACGCCACCGTGCAGGTGGTGTTCTTCTCGACCGACATCGACGGCACCGGCACGGTCGGCCTCGACGGTCACGAGGGCCGGATCGACGAGCTGAACGCGGGTCTCGGACGGCTCGGCCGCACGAACTACCACCGCGCCGTCGAGGAGGTCGTCGCGCACTACGAGAAGTCCGGTGCGACCGGCCCCGCGCTGGTGATCTTCCAGACGGACGGCCCGCCGGACGTCAAGCAGGCCGCCCGCCAGGCGCTGACCGAGGCGGCACGGCTGCCGCTGTTCTTCCAGTTCGTGGCGTTCGGCGACGAGGACGCGAAGGGCTTCGACTTCCTGCGGAAGCTGGACGCCCCCAACGCCGGCTTCTTCCACGCCGGCCCGGCCCCGCGCGAGGTCGCGGACGCCGCGTTCTACCGCGAGGCCCTCGCCGCGCTGCCCGCCTGGGTCGCGGCCAACGCCTGATCCACCGGCAGGCGTACGGTCACGGCGAGCCCGCCCTCCGGGCCCGGCACCGCCGTGACCGTACCCCCGTGAGCCATGGCGATGGAACGTACGATCGAAAGCCCGAGTCCTGAGCCCGGGCCCATCCGGTCCTTGCCCTCACCCCGCCGGAACGGCTCGAACAGGCCGGGGATGTCGGCCGCCTCCACCACCGGCCCGGTGTTGCGCACCTCCAGCAGCGCCCCCGTGCCCGCGGGCACCAGGGAGACCTCCACGCTCCCGCCGGGCACGTTGTACGTCACCGCGTTGGTCACCAGATTGGCCACCAGCTGGGCGAGCAGCAGCCGGTTCCCGTACGCCACGCAAGGCTCCGCGTCGACCACCACCCCCGGGTGGCGGTCCGCCTCCTCCGCCACCACGTGGGCCAGGTCCACGGGGTCCCGCTCGCTCTTCTCGAGCCCCCGCTCGCTGCGCGCCAGCACCAGCAGCCCCTCGATGAGCCGTTCGCTGCGCCGGTTGTTGTCCAGCAGCGTCTGCCGGGTCCGTACGAGGTCGTCCGGTGTCGGATCGTCGAGACCCACCTGGATCGCCACCCGTTGCGTGGCCAGCGGGGTGCGCAGCTCGTGCGAGGCGTTGGCGATGAACCTTCGCTGACTGTCGAACGCCTTCTCCAGCCGGGCGAGCAGCGCGTCGAGCGTGTCACCGAGCTCCTTCAGCTCGTCGTCGGGCCCGCTGGAGGCGATCCGCTCGTGCAGCGTGCGCGCGGAGAGCAGGCGCGCCTTCGCGGTCATCGCGTGCACGGGCCGCAGGACCCGCCCTGCGGTCCACCACCCGACCCCGACCGCGCACGCCGTCATCACGAGCAGGGCGGCCGCGGACCAGTTGAGCAGCTGGTCACTGGCCGCGTCGCTGACGTGGTCGGTGAGGTCGTAGACGGTCGGCGGGCCGAGGCTGCGCCGGGTGACGAGGGGGCCGTTGACCGCGTATCCGGGCTGGACGACCGCGGCGGTACTGGCGATGGCGCGGGCCTGCGAGTCGGTACCGGCCCGGGAGGCGAGGTTGACCGTGGCGAGCAGCGCCGTACCGAGCACCAGGAACACGCCGCCGTACACGAGCGCGATCCGGGTCCTGATCGTGGCGTGCGGCACCCGGATCCGACGCTTCACAGGGCGTACCCCACGCCCTGCACGGTGCGGATGACGGCGGGCTCGCCGAGCTTCCCGCGCAGCTTGCTCATGCAGACCCGGACGGCGCCGGTGAAGGGGTCGGCGTTGGCGTCCCAGGCCCGCTCCAGGAGCTCCTCCGCGCTGACCGTCCCCCCGTCCGCCTCCAGCAGCAGCTGGAGCACGGTGAACTCCTTCGGCGAGAGGTCCAGTTCCCGGCCGTCCCGGGTCGCGGAGCGGCGCACCGTGTCGAGCCTGATGCCGTGCCGCACCAGTTGCGGGGGCACGGGGCGGGCGCTGCGCCGCCGCAGGGCGCGGACCCGGGACACGAGCTCGGGGAACTCGAACGGCTTGCCCAGATAGTCGTCGGCGCCCAGGTCGAGTCCGGCGACCCGGTCCTCCATGGAGCCGGCGGCCGTCAGCATCAGGATCCTGGTCCGGGAGCCGGAGGCGACGAGTCCGCGGGCCACGTCGTCGCCGTGCACCCGGGGCAGGTCCCGGTCCAGGACCACGACGTCGTAGTCGTGCAGGCCCAGATAGGCCTGGGCGGCATCACCGCTGTAGACGGTGTCGACGGCGAATCCCGCCCGCCGCAGTCCGGTGGCGACGAGCTCCGCCAGGATCTCCTCGTCCTCGGCGACCAGTACCCGCATCGTGATGTCCCCTGCCTCGTGCATGCGTGTCCACTCCCTCCCAGGATGGGTCTTTGTTACCGGAAGGGATGTTTCGCAAAGCTCTCCGCGTCGCCGCGGGTTTTATCGGTGTGAGTGGATCTCCCCCGGACCGTTAGGATTTCGACCATGGCGGCCACTGGATCAGAGAAGCAGGGGGGCGACGACGTGAAGAGTTTCTACGTGTCGACCCCCATTTACTACGTCAACGACGCTCCTCACCTGGGCCACGCCTACACGACCGTCGCAGGCGACGTGCTCACCCGCTGGCACCGCCAGCGCGGCGAGAAGGTGTGGTACCTCACCGGCACGGACGAGCACGGTCAGAAGATCATGCGCACGGCCGAGGCGAACGACGTCACACCCCAGGCGTGGTGCGACAAGCTCGTCGAGGAGGCGTGGAAGCCCCTCTGGGAGCACCTGAACATCGCGAACGACGACTTCATCCGTACGACGGAGAAGCGGCACACCGACCGTGTGCAGGAGTTCGTGCAGGACCTGCACGACAAGGGTGAGATCTACAAGGGCGGCTACGAGGGCCCTTACTGCGTGGGCTGCGAGGAGTACAAGCTCCCCGGCGACCTCATCGAGGACGAGGCCGGCGTCAAGCTGTGCCCGATCCACAAGAAGCCGGTGGAGATCCTCAAGGAGGAGAACTACTTCTTCAAGCTCAGCGAGTACGGTCCGAAGCTGCTGGAGTTCTACGCGGCCAACCCCGGCTTCATCCAGCCGGAGTCCGCGCGCAACGAGATCGTGAACTTCGTCAAGCAGGGCCTTCAGGACCTGTCGATCTCCCGCTCGACCTTCGACTGGGGCGTCCCGGTCCCGTGGGACGACAAGCACGTCATCTACGTGTGGATCGACGCCCTGCTCAACTACGCGACGGCGGTCGGTTACGGCGCCGACCAGGAGAAGTTCGACGGTACGTTCCCGGCGAACGTGCACCTGATCGGCAAGGACATCCTGCGCTTCCACTCGGTCATCTGGCCGGCGATGCTGATGGCGCAGGGCCTGCCGCTGCCCGGCAAGGTCGTCGCCAACGGCTGGCTGATGGTCGGCGGCGAGAAGATGTCGAAGTCGAACCTGACGGGCATCAAGCCGCAGGACCTGACCTCGCACTTCGGCGTGGACGCGTACCGCTGGTACTTCCTGCGGGCCATCGCGTACGGCAGCGACGGTTCGTTCTCCTGGGAGGACTTCACCGCCCGCTACACCTCCGAGCTCGCCAACGACTACGGCAACCTGGCCTCGCGCCTCGCCGCCATGGTCGGCAAGTACTACGGCGGCACGCTCCCGGAGGCCGCGGCCGCGGGTGACGCCGAACAGACGGTCCAGCAGGGCCTGGCCAAGGCCGTCGCCACGGCCGACCGGAAGATCGGTGAGGAGCTGGACTTCCAGGGCGGCATCCTGGCGGTCTTCGACTTCGTGAAGCAGGTCAACGGCTACATCACGGAGCAGGAGCCGTGGAAGGTCGCCAAGGACGAGTCGCCCGAGGGCAAGGCCCGCCTGGCGACCATCCTCTACACGGCCTCCGAGGCGCTGCGCGGCGTAGCGGTCCTGCTGAACGCCATCATGCCGGACACCTCGCAGAAGCTGTGGGAGTCGCTGGGCGCCGAGGAGTCCCTGGGCGCGCTGTCCGACCAGCGGGTGCAGGACGCGGGCACGTGGGGTCTGCTGCGGCCGGGCGCCACGGTGACGAAGGGCGCGGTGCTGTTCCCGCGCCTGGAGGAGAAGCCCGCGTAGGACGGTGCGCGTGCGTACGGAGAAGGGCGGGACCGCACCGGCGGTCCCGCCCTTCTCCGTCTGCCAGCGGACCCAGTTCCTGAGCGGCTCGGTGTCCAGCTCGAAGCCCGCCGGGCCGGGGAGCCGGACCGTCCTCTTTCAGCCGCTCAGCGACACCGCGTCCCCCATCACGATGACCGGCTCCTTCGCCGGGTCGAGGACGCCCAGCAGCTCCTTCATCCGGTCCTCGGTGACCGAGACGCAGCCCTGGGTGGGGCCGCCGTGGTCGACGTGGATCCAGATGCCGCCGCCTCGCTCCTGGCCGAGGGGGCGCGTGTGGTCCAGGGGCGAGGTGCCGGGGACACGGTTGTAGTCGATGGCGATCACGTAGTCGAACGAGCCCTCCAGCGGCTCCCCGTGGAAGCCCTCGCCCTCCACCCTGAAGTCCGGGCTCAGGTCGTACGGGAAGGCGGTGGCCGGAGGATCGAGGCGGCCGCCCGCCGCTGTCAGGGTGAACACGCCGACGGGTGAGCGCAGATCGCCTTCGTAGTGCTCGGCCGTCCAGCCGTTCAGGGCGTTGTGGGCGGGCCAGGGTGCCAGGGCGGCCCGCCATCCGACGGCCGGGTCGTCGCGGGTGTAGAGCACGGCCGTGGAGCGGTTGGAGTCCGGTGACTCGCCGGTGACCACGAACGCCTGGCGGGCCCCGGCCGGAATCCGCGCCCGGGTCTGCGGCCCCAGCCCGGGGATCTCCCGCGGCGGGGCGGGAGGCGGCGAGGGCGGTACGGCGGTACGGGGCTGCGCGGGCGCGCCGGCGGCCCCGGGCGGTCCCGGTACGCCGGTGGCGACGACGGCCTTCGTGGAAGCGCCGCTCCCGTCCGTACCGACGAAGGGGCCCGCCCCGCACCCGGCCAGCAGCAGCAGGAGGGCGGCGCAGACGACGTACGGAAGGCGCAGCGGGACGCGCGAACGGGGCACGGGCACGGAGGGCTCCTCAGCGGTAGGTGGCCGAGTGCGGGGCTCTGCGGACAAGGGGCCGGAGTCCGCACTGCACCGAGGTCGGCCCAGGCAGTCTTTGCCGCAGTCGCAGGCCGTCAATCCGGCGCGGGGGCCATCCGGGTCTCACCGTTCGGGTGGTTCGTGTACTTGTATGCGCGCAGCCATGTGTCCGTGGGCAGCACGAAGGGCCCGGAACCCGGGGTGACCGCCGGTTCTCGAGCTCCTGCCGTGCGAGGGGCCGGGCGGCGGACGTGAAACAGCCCCCGGCGGGTCGGCCGGGGGCTGTTTCACGTGAAACCGGAGAAGAACCGCTGACGCTACTTGGCGCCGGTGTCCCTCGCCACGGAGTCCTTGGCCTCCGCCTTCTCCTTGGCCGGTGCGACCGGCTTGCGGAGCTGGATGTTCAGCTCACGCAGCCGGGTCTCGTCCAGCTCGCTCGGGGCGCCCATCATCAGGTCCTGGGCGTTTCCGTTGAGCGGGAAGGCGATCGTCTCCCGGATGTTGGGCTCGTCGGCCAGCAGCATCACGATGCGGTCGACGCCCGGGGCGATGCCGCCGTGCGGCGGGGCGCCGAGGCGGAACGCGCGGAGCATGCCCGCGAACTCCCGCTCGACGGTCTCGGCCTCGTAGCCGGCGATCTCGAAGGCCTTCAGCATGACCTCGGGCTCGTGGTTACGGATGGCGCCGGAGGACAGCTCGATGCCGTTGCAGACGATGTCGTACTGCCAGGCCAGGATGTCGAGCGGGTCCTTCTCCTCCAGGTCCTTCATGCCGCCCTGGGGCATGGAGAACGGGTTGTGCGAGAAGTCGATCTTGCCGGTTTCCTCGTCCTTCTCGTACATCGGGAAATCGACGATCCAGCAGAAGCGGAACACGCCCTCCTCGAAGTGGCCGGCGCGCTTGGCGGCCTCGACGCGGACGACGGACATGATCTTGGAGACCTCGTCGAACTCGCCCGCGCCGAAGAAGACGGCGTGGCCGGGGACCAGCGACAGACGCTCGGTGAGGGTCTTGATGTCCGTCTCGGTGAGGAACTTGGCGATCGGACCCGCCAGGGTGCCGTCCTCGCCGACGCGGACCCAGGCGAGGCCCTTGGCACCGTGCTCGACCGCGTAGGCACCGAGGCCGTCGAAGAACTTCCGCGACTGGCCCGCGGTGTCCGGCACCGGGAGGGCGCGGACGTGCTTGCCGGCGAAGGCCTTGAACTCCGAGTCCGCGAAGATGTCGGAGATGTCGACGAGCTCCAGCTGGGCCCGCAGGTCCGGCTTGTCGTTGCCGTACTTCAGCATCGACTCGCGGAACGGGATGCGCGGGAACGGCGAGGTCACGTGACGGCCGTTGCCGAACTCCTCGAAGAGCTCGGTCATGAGCTTCTCGATCGGCTGGAAGACGTCCTCCTGCTCGACGAACGACATCTCGACGTCGAGCTGGTAGAACTCGCCGGGCGAACGGTCGGCACGGGCGTCCTCGTCGCGGAAGCACGGCGCGATCTGGAAGTAGCGGTCGAAGCCGGAGATCATCAGCAGCTGCTTGAACTGCTGCGGCGCCTGCGGAAGGGCGTAGAACTTGCCCGGGTTCAGGCGGGACGGCACCACGAAGTCACGGGCGCCCTCGGGAGAGGTCGCGGCGAGGATCGGGGTCGCCATCTCGTTGAAGCCGAGGGCCACCATCTTGGAGCGGATGGAGGCGATGACGGACGAGCGCAGCATGATGTTGCGGTGCATGCGCTCGCGGCGCAGGTCGAGGAAGCGGTACTCCAGGCGCCGCTCCTCGTTGACCCCGTCCTCGGCGTTGATGGTGAAGGGCAGCGGGGCCGCCTGACCGAGCACCTCGACCTCGGTGACCTCGATCTCGATCTCGCCGGTCGGCAGCTCCGGGTTGACGTTGTCGGCGCCGCGGGCGGAGACCTTGCCGTCGATCCGTACGACGGTCTCCTTGGTCAGCTTCGCCAGGGCGTCGTTGCCGGGAGTGCCGGGACGGGCGACGAGCTGCACCAGACCGTAGTGGTCACGCAGATCGATGAAGAGGATGCCACCCAGGTCTCGGCGATTGTGCAGCCAGCCGCTCAGCCGGACGTCGGTGCCGACGTCAGAGGCGCGGAGCTCGCCGCAGGTGTGGGACCTGTACCGATGCATCGTCGTTCATCCAGTCTTCGCGGTTGGGGGATGATTCAGCCACCCCAGGCTACCGCCCGCGACCGGACCGTTTCATTGTCATTGTCCGTATCAAGATCGTCGGTGGGTGCTTGGCACTGCCTCCTGCGCACAGGCCGGTCTAAAGTGGGGCAATGCGCACCGAGGATGTCCTGGCCGCGACCGCGACCGGTCTGTGGCGCTGGGACAACCGGGCCGGGACCGTCACGCTCGACGCGGAGGCGGCCCGGCTGCTGGAGCTGCCCGCCGAGCACGGCGTCTTCCGGGAGTCGCAGGTGCGCTCCCGCTTCCATCCGGTCGACTGGAACGAGATCTACGGGGTGGTGAACCTCGCCGTCGCCGAGGACACGCTCGCCGAGGCCCGGCTGCGGATCGTGGACGAGCACGGCCGGGTGCTGCGGACCGTGCGGAGCCGCTCCAAGCCGTTGCGGCGCGAGGAGGGCTCCGAGGCGGACTACGTACTGGTCGGCACGTTGCAGGAGGTCGCCGAACCGCAGCCCGGCACCACCGGGGCGCACACCCCGATCACCGGCGACTGGCGGCGCTCCCGCGAGGCGTTCCTGCTGGACGCGGGGCGGGCGCTGGCCGAGGCCCGGTCGACGGCGGAGGTCCTGCGGGTGGCCTACTCGCTCTCCATGCCCGGCTTCTCACCGGACGGGCTCGCGGTCTTCGGCGTCGAGGGCGAACGGCTGACGATCATCGGGCACCACGGGCACAACATGGGCGACGAGGGCCCGTTCAGCGACATGCCGCTGGAGACCGACTACCCGGCCGCCGAGGTCGTACGGACCGGGCGGGCCGTCTATCTGCCGACCGCCGACGACTACCGCGACCGCTACCCGGCCACGTGGCCGCTGGCCCGGCGCTTCGGCCGTCGTTCCTGGGCCTTCCTGCCGCTGATCGTGGCGGGGCACACGATGGGCACCTGGATGGCCGGGTTCCGGCACCCGGTGTCGTTCTCGCCGGACGAGCGGTCGGTGCTGACGACCGTGGCCCGGATGCTCGCCCAGGCGCTCGCCCGGGCCGGGGTCGCCGAGACGGAGCGGGAGCTGTCGCTGGGTCTCCAGCGCTCGATGATGCCGTCCCTGGGCCCCGACATCCCGGGCATGACGGTGGCCGCCCGCTATGTCCCGACCGGGGGCGGCCTCCAGGTCGGCGGCGACTGGTACGACATGATCCCGCTCCCCAGCGGCCGTATCGCCCTCGTCATCGGCGACGTCCAGGGGCACGACGTGCGGGCCGCCGGGCTGATGGGCCAGTTGCGGATCGCCCTGCGCGCGTACGCCTCCGAGGGGCATCCCCCGGACGCGGTGCTCTCGCGCGCCTCGCGCTTCCTGTCCGGGCTCACCGACGCGTACGAGGACGGCGACCGGCCGGACGCGCGCTTCGCCACCTGTCTGTACGCGGAGGCGGACCCGGAGACCGGCACCCTCGACATCGCGCGGGCCGGCCACCCCGACCCCGTGGTCATGACCGGCGACGGGACCGCCGTCATCCGCCGGACCGAGGGCGGGCTGCCGCTCGGGGTCGAGGCCGACGCCGACTACCCGGCGACCCGGATCACGCTGGAGGCCGGAGAAACGATCATGCTGTGCACGGACGGGCTGATCGAGACCGGCGGGCACGACCTGGCCACCGGCTGGGTCCGGCTCCGGCCGATCCTGGAGGGGCACACCGGCGATCTGGAGAAGCTCGCGGACGAGCTGGTGCAGGCCGTTCACGGCCCGGCCTCGCACTACACGACGGGGCCGCTCGCCGACCGGCGCGAGGACGACATCGCGGTCCTGCTGCTGCGGCGCGAGGCGTCCGCGGCGCAGCCGACCGCGCCCCGGCGGACCGCGCTGACGATCGCCCAGGCCGAACCGGAGCGGATCTCCGCGGCCCGGACGCTGCTGCGCGAGATGCTGCACGACTGGGCGGACCCGGAGCAGGTCGACGCGGCCGTGCTGATGGTGTCCGAGATGGCCACGAACGTGCTGGTGCACACGGACGGCGACGCGCTGATGGTCGCGCAGGCGACCGGCGAGCACGGGGAGCGGCGGCTGCGGGTCGAGGTGTCGGACGGCAGCGATGAGCTGCCGCACAAGCGGCGGCCCGGCGAGATGGCGTCCAGCGGGCGGGGGCTGGTGCTGATGGAGGTGCTCGCCGACGTGTGGGGGGTGGACCCGCGGGGCTCGGGGAAGTCCATCTGGTTCGAGCTGTACGAGTCGGCGGACCCGACGGAGCCGGCGGGGCCGTAGGGCCGCCCCGCGAGAGCGTTACGGGGACGGCTCCCCGGGCGCCCCCTCCGGCCCCTTCGGCCCCCCGGGCGATCCGTCCGGTGCCTCCGGTGTCGCCGGCTCCTCCGGGGTCTGCGGGCCGCCCTTGCGCAGCTCGCCCAGGATGCCGAAGGCGGCCGCACACAGCGGGACGGCGAGCAGCATCCCGAGGATCCCCGCCACGCTCGCGCCCGCCGTCAGCGCGATCAGGATCATGGCGGGGTGCATCTGGACCGTACGGCTCTGGATCATCGGCTGGAGGATGTGCCCCTCCAGCACCTGGACCGCGAGGACGATCCCGAGCGCCCAGAGCGCGATCACCAGCCCCCGGTCCGCCAGTGCCACGAGCACCGCGACGGCGCCGGAGATGAAGGCGCCGAGGTACGGGATGTAGGCGCCGACCAGGACGAGCGCACCGAGCCCCACCGCGCCGGGCACGCCCAGGATGAGCAGACCGATCGTGATGCAGACCGCGTCGATCAGGGCGATGAGCGTCGTCCCGCGCATGAAGCCCTCGACGGCCTCGAAGGCCCGCCGCCCCATCGCCTCGACGAGGTCCCCGGTGCCGCGCGGGGCGACGGAGTGCGCGAGTCGCACGGCCCGGTCGGAGTCGCGCAGGAAGAAGAAGGTCAGCAGCAGGGCGAGGACGGCGGTGGCGACGAGGGAGCCGATGAGGCTGATTCCGGAGAGGAGCCCGCCCGCGGCGCTCGCGCCGAACTTCTCCACCAGGGTCTTGGCGTTGGCCGCGAGGTCGTCCACGTTCGCGCCGTCATCGATCCCGAAGTGGTCGATGACCCACTGACCGGCGTCCTTCAGCGACTGGACGATCTGCGAGCCCGTGTCGACGAGCGCGGTGACGACGATGTAGCCGGCTCCGCCGACCACGGCCACGAGCAGGGCGCAGGTGGACCCGGCGGCCACCGAACGGTTCACCCCGTGGGCGGTCATCCGGCGGTGGACCGGCCCGAGCAGCGCCGTCCCGAGCAGGGCCAGGAGAACCGGGGTGACGGCGGTCTTGAGGGCGACGCACACGTAGATGGCGACGCCGGCGACGGCGGCGACGAGCAGGATCACCCCGCACCAGGCGGCGGTCCGCCGGGCGGCGACGGGCAGGAGGGGCTTCGGCGTCTGCACCCTCCCACCCGATCACGCCGCGGCAGCGGTGTCCCCGCCCGTGCCGCCGTACGAGTGTCGCCCCGTCATACGGCGACTGCGGGCCTCACATCCCGTGGACGGCGGGCACGGTGCCGAGGCGACCGGCCTGGAAGTCCTCGAAGGCCTGCTTGAGTTCGGCCTGGCTGTTCATCACGAACGGCCCGTAGTGCGCCATCGGCTCCCGGATGGGACGGCCGCCGAGCAGCACGACCTCCAGGTCCGGGGTGTTCCCGTCCTGCTGCTCGTCCGCACGGACGGTCAGCGAGGAACCGGCACCGAAGACCGCGGTCTGGCCCTTGTGGACCGGGCGGCGCTCCTCACCCACGGTGCCGCGGCCGGCGAGCACGTACGCGAGGCCGTTGAAGTCCTCGCGCCACGGCAGCGTCACCTCGGCGCCGGGGCGCACGGTGGCGTGGATCATGGTGATGGGGGTGTGGGTGACGCCCGGGCCCTCGTGACCGTCGAGCTCGCCCGCGATCACCCGCAGCAGCGCGCCGCCGTCGGGGGAGGCGAGCAGCTGGACCTGGCCGCCGCGGATGTCCTGGTAGCGCGGGGCCATCATCTTGTCGGCCTTGGGCAGGTTCACCCAGAGCTGGAGACCGTGGAAGAGGCCGCCCGACATGACGAGCGACTCCGGCGGCGCCTCGATGTGCAGGAGCCCGCTGCCGGCGGTCATCCACTGGGTGTCGCCGTTCTGGATGGTGCCGCCGCCCCCGTTGGAGTCCTGGTGGACGAAGGTGCCGTCGATCAGGTAGGTCACGGTCTCGAAGCCGCGGTGGGGGTGCCACGGAGTGCCCTTCGGCTCTCCGGCGGCGTACTCCACCTCACCCATCTGGTCCATCATGATGAACGGGTCGAGGTGCTTGTAGTTGATCCCCGCGAAGGCGCGGCGGACCGGGAAGCCCTCGCCCTCGAATCCCGTCGGCGCCGTGGTCACGGTGAGTACGGGACGGGCCGTGGCGTCGCCGGCGGCGGCGACCTTGGGCAGGGTCAGCGGGTTTTCGACGGTCACTGCGGGCATTCGAGCCACCTCCGGGGGACTGTTCTGGAATCAATTTAGTTGAATGGTGAACATCCTGCAAGGCGTCATCCATTCCCACGCCCGCCGGGGCAGCAGAAAGGGGTCCGTACCGCCGTGCGGTACGGACCCCTTCGCGAGCCTCTGCGATCAGCCGTACATGCGGCGCATCGCGAAGTCGACCATCTGCTCCACGGCCTTGGCGTCGAAGACCATGCGGTGCTCGCCCTCCATGTCCAGGACGAAGCCGTAGCCCGTCGGCAGCAGGTCGATCACCTCGGCCCCGGTGATCACGAAGTACTTGGACTCCTTGCCCGCGTACAGCCTCAGCTCCTTGAGCGTGGTGAACATCGGGATCACGGGCTGCTGGGTGTTGTGCAGCGCGAGGAATCCCGGGTTGTCGCCGCGCGGGCAGTAGACCTTCGACGTCGCGAAGATCTGCTGGAAGTCCTCGGCGGACAGCGAGCCGGTCGTGAAGGCCCGTACCGCGTCGCCCAGCGAGGGCGGCGAGGGTTCGGGATACAGCGGCTGCTCGCCGTAGCCGCCACCCATCGGCTGCTGTGCGCCCTGGTTCTGGTCGTAGCCGTACATGAGGCAAAGAGTAATCGGACACATCCGACCCTTGAGGGGTTGCGTCTTATTACTGACGGGTAGCATCATCGTAGACGTCAGCTGATACGTCCGGGCCACCCCTGCACACGGGGCGCTGTGCGCCACTGCTATTGATTACGGAGCCTTCCCATGGGGCACTACAAGTCGAATCTCCGCGACATCGAGTTCAACCTCTTCGAGGTGCTCGGGCGCGACAAGCTGTACGGCACCGGACCGTTCGCGGAGATGGACGTCGAGACCGCGAAGAGCATCCTCGACGAGGTCACCCGCCTCGCGGAGAACGAGCTCGCCGACTCCTACGCCGACGCCGACCGCAACCCGCCGGTCTTCGACCCGGAGACCAGCACCGCACCGGTACCGGCCTCCTTCAAGAAGTCGTACCAGGCCTTCATGGACTCCGAGTACTGGCGCCTGGGCCTGCCCGAGGAGATCGGCGGCACGACCTCGCCGCGCTCCCTGATCTGGGGTTACGCGGAGCTGCTGCTCGGTGCCAACCCGGCCGTGTGGATGTACTCCTCCGGCCCGGCGTTCGCCGGCATCCTCTTCGACGAGGGCAACGAGGCGCAGAAGAAGATCGCCGAGATCGCCGTCGAGAAGCAGTGGGGCTCGACGATGGTGCTGACCGAGCCGGACGCCGGCTCCGACGTCGGCGCGGGCCGCACGAAGGCCGTCGAGCAGGAGGACGGCTCCTGGCACATCGAGGGCGTGAAGCGCTTCATCACCTCGGGCGAGCACGACATGTCCGAGAACATCATCCATTACGTGCTGGCCCGCCCCGAGGGCGCCGGACCCGGCACCAAGGGCCTCTCCCTCTTCATGGTCCCGAAGTTCCACTTCGACTGGACCACCGGCGAACTGGCCGAGCGCAACGGCGTGTACGCGACCAACGTCGAGCACAAGATGGGCCTCAAGGCGTCCAACACCTGCGAGATGACGTTCGGCGACCGGCACCCCGCCAAGGGCTGGCTGATCGGTGACAAGCACGACGGCATCCGCCAGATGTTCCGCATCATCGAGTTCGCCCGCATGATGGTCGGCACGAAGGCCATCGCCGCGCTCTCCACGGGCTACCTCAACGCGCTGGAGTACGCCAAGGAGCGCGTCCAGGGCACCGACCTGTCGCAGTTCATGGACAAGACGGCCCCCAAGGTCACCATCACGCACCACCCCGACGTGCGCCGCTCGCTCATGACGCAGAAGGCGTACGCCGAGGGCATGCGCTCCCTCGTGCTGTACACCGCCTCCGTCCAGGACGCGATCCAGGAGAAGGAGGCCGCGGGCGAGGACGCGAAGGCGCTGCACGGCCTCAACGACCTGCTGCTCCCGATCGTGAAGGGCTACGGCTCCGAGAAGTCGTACGAGCAGCTGGCGCAGTCGCTCCAGACGTTCGGCGGCTCCGGGTACCTCCAGGAGTACCCGATCGAGCAGTACATCCGTGACGCCAAGATCGACACGCTGTACGAGGGCACGACGGCCATCCAGGGCCAGGACTTCTTCTTCCGGAAGATCGTCCGTGACCAGGGCGCCTCGCTCAACGCGCTCTCCGAGGAGATCAAGAAGTTCCTCGCGGGCGCCCAGGACAACGAGGAGCTGTCCGTCGCGCTGGACCACCTCGCGAAGGCGGCCGTGGACCTGGAGGCGATCGTCGGCACGATGATCACCGACCTCACCGCGACCGGCGAGGACGTCAAGAACATCTACAAGGTCGGCCTCAACTCGACCCGCCTGCTGCTGGCCTCCGGCGATGTCGTCGTCGGTTACCTGCTGCTCAGGGGCGCGGCCGTGGCCGCCGAGAAGCTGCCGACCGCCTCCCCGAAGGACGTCGCCTTCTACCAGGGCAAGATCGCCGCCGCGAAGTTCTTCGCCGCGAACGTCCTGCCGGGCGTCGGCGCCGAGCGCGCGCTCGCCGAGGCCGTCGACAACTCCCTGATGGAGCTGGACGAGGCCGCGTTCTAGGCTTCACCCCTCACGATCCACACGCACCGTCACCCGGACACGCTTTCGGGTGGCGGTGCTGTCGTATGGCCGGTCGACTCGCAGCAGCCGCTGCCCGCGCCTTCTTACCTATGATCGGACCTCGTCGACGAGGGGGAGGCCGGAGCATGAGCCGAGTGGACGGACGCGGGTACATACGCGGCGTGGCAGCCGGGGCGGCCCTGCTGCTGCTCGCGGGCTGCGGCCGCGGAGAAGACGGCGGCGGAGCCGCGAAGGCGCTCGGCAAGGCGGAGGTCGCCTCGGTCCTGCCCGACGCGAAGGCGGTGCCGGGCTGGCGGAGCCTGAGGGCGCCGGAGGCCCAGGAACCGGTGCCGGAGTACCCGCCGACGGTCTGCCTCGCGACCACGAAGGAGAAGCGGGCGACGGCCTGCGACGGGATCACGTACTGGGGCGTCTCCGCCTACGTACGCAAGCCCGACGCCACCTCGCTCGACTTCTGGACGCTCGCCTACGAGGACGAGCAGTCCGCCGAGGCCGCCTATGACGCGCTCGCCGAGTACTACGGCGGGGACCGGGTCGGGGTGGGTGCGAAGCCGGTCGACATCGGCGAGCCGGGCGCCGACCGCGTGGCCAACCGGGCCGGGACGGGCACGATGGGCGGACCCGCCACCATCACCCAGCTCCGGGTCGGCACGACCGTGCTCGGCGTCAGCACCGGGAACCGGGGCCGGAAGGCCGTCCCCGACCAGGAGGTGAAGGCCCTCGCCGCCATGTTCGCGGAGCGGGCCCAGCAGGCCCAGAACGGCGAGAAGCCCAGCTCGGGGCTGGCCGGACAATAGCTGCGGGGGTACCGGGGGACGACGGTGAAATCTCCCGGCCGGGTCTGGTTACAGTGAAGAACATGAGTTCCTCCCTCCGGTTCGACCGCGGCCACACCGATGATCTGATGGCCTTCCTGATGTCCGCCCCCTCCCCGTACCACGCCGTGGCGAGCTCCGCGGCGAGGCTGGAGAAGGCCGGTTTCCGGCAGGTCGAGGAGACCGCGGCCTGGGACGGGACGACCGGCGGGAAGTACGTCCTGCGCGGCGGCGCCATCGTGGCCTGGTACGTGCCGGAGGGCGCCGGGGCGCACACCCCGTTCAGGATCGTGGGCGCGCACACCGACTCACCGAACCTGCGGGTGAAGCCGCTGCCCGACACCGGGGCGTACGGCTGGCGGCAGGTCGCCGTGGAGGTCTACGGCGGCACGCTCCTCAACACCTGGCTGGACCGCGACCTCGGTCTCGCCGGGCGCATCTCGCTGAGCGATGGCACGCACCGGCTCGTAAACATCGACCGGCCGCTGCTGCGCGTCCCGCAGCTGGCCGTGCACCTGGACCGGTCGGCCAACCCCGACGGGCTCAAGCTCGACCGCCAGAAGCACATGCAGCCCATCTGGGGGCTCGGCGACGTCGAGGAGGGCGACCTGATCCGCTTCGTCGCCGAGGAGGCGGGCGTCGACGCCGAGGACATCACCGGCTGGGACCTGATGCCGCACCCCGTCGAGGCACCGTCCTACCTGGGCCGAGACCGCGAGCTGGTGGCGGGTCCGCGCATGGACAACCTCCTGTCGGTGCACGCGGCCACCGCGGCGCTCGCCGCCGTGGCAGGGCAGCCCGACTCCGAGCTCCCGTACATCCCGGTGCTGGCCGCCTTCGACCACGAGGAGAACGGCTCGCAGTCCGACACCGGCGCGGACGGCCCGCTGCTCGGCACGGTCCTGGAGCGCTCCGTGTTCGCCCGCGGTGGTACGTACGAGGACCGGGCCCGCGCCTTCGCCGGCACCGTCTGCCTGTCCTCGGACACCGGCCACGCGATCCACCCCAACTACGCGGAGCGCCACGACCCGACGCACCACCCGGTCGTCAACGGCGGACCGATCCTCAAGGTCAACGTCAACATGCGGTACGCGACCGACGGCAGCGGCCGGGCCCTGTTCGCCGCCGCGTGCGAGAAGGCCGGCGTGCCGTGGCAGACGTTCGTGTCCAACAACTCCATGCCGTGCGGCACGACGATCGGCCCGATCACCGCCGCCCGGCACGGAATCCAGACCATCGACATCGGCGTGGCCATCCTGTCCATGCACAGCGCCCGTGAACTGTGCGGCGCCGACGACCCGTTCCTCCTGGCGAACGCCCTGGCGTCCTTCCTGGAGGGCTGACGACACGTCCGGTTCAGCGGGCCCCCTGCCGACGACGGCAGGGGGCCCGCTGTCACTCCGGGCGGGTGCGGAACCGGCGCCGGTATTCGGTCGGTGTCGTGTCGAGTCGGCGGCGGAACGCCCTGACCAGGGTGTCGGTGGTGCCGAACCCGCAGGTGGTGGCGATCCGTTCGAGGGTGGCGTCGGTGGATTCGAGTTGGTCGCGCGCCCGCTCGACGCGGACCGACTCGATGTAGGCGTGGGGCGTCGTGCCGAGTTCGGACTTGAAGATCCGGGTGAGCTGTCGCTCGCCGATGTGCCCGTGCCCGGCGAGGTCCGCGACGGTGAGCGGTTCGCCGATGTTGCGCAGGACGTAGTGCCGCAGGTCCTCGATGCGCCGGGTCGTGGAGAGCTGTTCCAGCGGAACGCTGAACTGGCTCTGCCCGCTCGGCCGCTTCAGGTACATCACGAGTTGCCTGGCGACCCGCAGCGCGACGGCCTCGCCCAGATCGTCGGCGACGAGGGCGAGCGACAGGTCGAGGCAGGCGCTGATCCCCGCCCCGGTCCACACGTTCCCCTCGCGGATGAAGATCGGATCGGCGTCGACCTCGACCAGCGGGTGGTCGGCGGCCAAGCGCTGCGCGGTCGACCAGTGCGTGGTGGCCCGCTTGCCGTCGAGGAGTCCGGCGGCGGCGAGGATGTGCGCGCCGACGCAGACGGAAGTGACCCGGCGTGTGCGCCCGGCGAGCTGTTCCACCCGGCGCACGACGGCCGGGTCGGTGAGCGGGTGCACGCGCCCCTGGCCGTCGGTCTCCACGGCTCCGGGGACGAGGAGGGTGTCGACACTCCTGCCCGCCAGGTCGTCGAAGGTGAGGTCGGGGAGAAGCCGGACCCCGGCGGAGGTGGTGACCGGGTCCGTCGTCTCGGCGGCGAGCACCACCTCGTAACCCGCCGCCTCCTCCGTCTCACGGCGGGCAAGGGAGAACACCTCGGGCGGCCCGGTGACGTCGAGCAGGTCGACGCCCTCGAAGAGGACGATGACGATCAGCCGTCGGACGGTACTCATGGGCCTCCTGTCCTGGGTCGGCTGCGGCGTTCTCAGCGCGGTGTCGGTTTCTGCAGGTTAGACGACATTGCCGACACAACCGGTGGGTCGTAGCGTCGTACGCGTGCGGCCGCCGGACCGGCGGGTCCGCCTCCCCGACCGAAATCACAGGTGCCACAGCCATGCCCCGAACCACACTGCGCCGGCTCAACGGCCTCGACGACACCCCCGCGACCCTCGCCGACTCGACCCTCGTCCTCATCGACTACCAGAACACCTACACGACCGGCGTGATGGAGCTGGACGGCTGGCAGCCCGCGCTCGACGCCGGCGCCCGGCTCCTGGCCCGAGCCCGTGAGGCGGGCACGACGGTCATCCACGTCATCAACGACGGGGGTGAGGGCACTCCGTACGACATCCGGGCCGAGATCGGCCGGATCCACCCCAGCGTCGCACCGGTCGACGGCGAGACCGTCGTCGTCAAGCGGGTGCCGGACTCGTTCGTCGGCACCGACCTGGGCGAGCACGTCGAGGCCGCGGGGAAGAACGACCTGGTCCTCGCCGGCTTCATGACCCACATGTGCGTCCAGTTCACCGCTCAGGGCGCGTTCCTGCGAGGCAACCGGCCCACCGTCGTCGCCGACGCCTGCGCCACCCGCGCCCTGCCGGTCACCGGCACCGAACTGGACGCCCACCAGGTGCATGCCGGCGCCCTCGCCACCGTCGCGGACCTATACGGGGTCGTCGTCGCGACGCAGGACTCACTGAACTGAGCGCTTCTGCGGGGCATTCCGGGGAATGCCCGCCCCGGGGCCGGGTACCCGCTGCGTACACGGCCCGGATCTTCCGGGGCGTCGAGGAGGCGGAACTCATGGGACTCGGAGGATGCATCATCCTCATCGGTGCAGGGGCGATACTCGCCTTCGCGACCGACTGGGAAATGGACACGGTCAACGTCGACATGGTCGGCTGGATCATGATGATCGTCGGCATCATCGGTGTCTTCGTCTACGCCAGCGTGATGCGCCGGCGCCGCATGGTCGTGCCGCCCACCACCACGGTCGTGTCCGAGGACGAACGCCGCCTGTGAGCTGACGGGGCGCGCCCCGCCGACCGGGCGCACCCCTTCGCGGGTGACTCGCGATCCCCGATATTCTGGGCACTTGTCCGTGACCCGGCACCGGGCGCGTCACACCCGGAAGGGGAGCCGCTCGTGGAGTTCCGGTTGCTCGGCACGGTCTGCGTCGACACCATGACCGGGCCGCTGCCCCTGGGCCCCGCCAAACGCCGCAGCCTGCTCGCCGCACTGCTGCTGAGCGCCAACACTCCCGTCTCCATGGCCCGGTTGACCGACTGTCTGTGGGACGAGGCCCCACCGCTGCACGCCCGCACGGTCATCCAGGGCCATGTCTCCCGGCTGCGCGTCCTGCTGATGAGCGCGGACGCGGAGGCGTACGGGGTCGAGCTGGCCACGCTCGGCGACGCCTACGTGCTGCGGGCACCGGAGACCCTGCTGGACTCCCAGCGGTTCGAGGAACTGCTGATGCTGGCCCGGGAGCAGCGCAGCCCCGCCGACGCGGTGCTCATGCTGAAGGAGGCCCTGTCGCTGTGGCAGGGGCCCGCGCTCACCGGTACGTACGCCAGTACTCCGCTCCGGGCGGCCGCCCACGCGCTGGAGGAGTCCCGGCTGGCGACGGTCGAGCAACTGGCCCGGTCCTACGCCGCGCTCGGGGAGCACCACCGGGCGGCGGCGGCACTACGGGCCGAGGCCGTCGCCCATCCGATGCGGGAGTCGATGGCGGCGGCCCTGATGACGGCGCTGTACCGGTCGGGGCGTCAGTCCGAGGCCCTGGACTGGTTCCACCGCACCCGCCGGCTGCTCGCCGACGAGTTGGGCATCGATCCGGGGCGCGAGCTGGCCGACGCGTACGCGCAGATCCTGCGCGGCGATCCGGGCCCGGCGGAGGCCGGCGGGAGCCCTGAGACCGGGCAGGTGCCCGTGGCCCACCCGGAAGCCGGTACGCACGACGGGACCGGCGCCGCCCCGCTGCCGCCCCGGGCAGGGGCCACCACGACGTCCCCGGCGGACGCCCCGCGCCTTCCGCACCCGGGCGCCGCGCCGCACGCCGTCGATCTGCTGCCCCGCGCTCCCCGCGGCTTCCACGGGCGGGGCGCCGAACTCACCGCGCTCTCCCGGGCCGCGGCGGGCGAGGCCCCCGTCTGTCTGGTCACCGGTCCGGCCGGGGTCGGCAAGACCGCGCTGGCCCTGCACTGGGCGCGCCGGTCCCCCGCGGCGTTCCCGGACGGGCGGCTCTTCGCCGATCTGCGCGGGTTCTCCGACACCGGTGAGCCGACGCCCCTCGAAGTGCTGCGCGAGTTCCTGCTCGCGCTCGGCGTCGCGCCCCGCCGGGTTCCGGAGTCCGTCGCCGGGGCCGCGGCGCTGTTCCGCTCGCTGACCGACCGCCTCAGCGTGCTCGTCGTCCTCGACAACGTCCGCGACTCCGCCCAGGTCAGGCAGTTGCTGCCGGGAGGCACGGACTGCGTCACGCTGATCACCAGCAGGCACCGGCTGGAGGGGCTCATCGCCTCGGACGCCGCCGTGCCGGTCCCGCTGGACGTGCTGGAGCCGCCGGACGGCACCGCGCTCCTGGCCGGGGTGCTGGGCGAGGAGCGGGTCGTCGCCGAACCGGTGGCGGCCCGGCGGCTCGCCGAGCTCTGCGGCGGACTGCCCCTCGCCCTGCGGGTCACGGCGGCCCGGCTGGCGGGCCGCCCGCAGTGGACACTCGCCGACATGGCCGACGAACTGGCCGACGAGCGCAGCCGGCTGACCTATCTGGCCGTGGAGGACACGGGGGTCTCCGCCTCACTGCGGCTGACCGTGCAGCAGCTCCCGGCGGACGCCGTCCACCACTTCACCCGGCTCGGCCACCACCCGGGCAGCCACTTCGACCCGTACACGGCCGCCGCCCTCGCCTCCACCGACCCGATCGTCGCCGCCGCCGCGCTGGAGCGGCTGGCCGCCGCCCACCTGGTCACCGAGGCCGGGCCCGGGCGCTGGATACTGCACGATCTGGTGCGGCTCTACGCCCGCGGGCTCGCCCCCGAGGCCGGGGCCGGCGCGCTCACCGGTGTGCTCGACCACTACATCGCGACCGCCCTGGCCGCCGCGGACACGGCCGAACCCGGCGGGGAGCCCTGCTTCGTGCTGCCGGACGGTTTCCGGCGGCCCGCCGCCGTGCGGGACTTCACCGACCGGGCCGCGGCGATGGACTGGCTCGCCGCCGAACGCGAGGACCTCGCGCTGGCCGCTGCCGCCGCCCGCGCCGCCGGACTCGATGACCGGGCCTGGCGGATCATCCTGCTCCAGTGGCCGCACGTGGTGTGGCGGGCCCGGGACGGCTGGACCCCGATGCTGGAACTGGCCCTGGCCGCGGCGCTCGCGCAGGACGATCCGTACGCCGAGTCCCGGGTCCGCAATCTGCTGGGCTGGGTGCTGTCGGAAGAGGGCAGGACCGACCGGGCCCTGGCACTCCTCGAACCCTCGCCCGGTCTCGCCCGGCAGGCCGGGGACCGGCTCGGCGAGGCGACGGCGCTGATCAACCTGGCGATCGTCCAGGCCGAGCAGGGCGGCCTCGACGTGGCGATGGAGGGCTGCGGCCGGGCCCTGGAACTGGCCCGGAAGGAACCCGACGCGCACACGGAGATGCTCGCCCTCCAGCACCTCGCCCGCATGCAGCTCACCGCGGGGCGCCCGCAGGACGCCCTGGACTCCGCGGGCGCCGCTTTCGAGCTGGGCCCCGAGCACGAGGAGGCGGCCCGCCGGGTGCTGCTGACGACCGTCAGCGGCGAGGCGCGGCTCGCCCTCGGCGCGGAGGACGAGGGCGTCATGCTGCTGGACCTGGCGGCCACGGAGGCCGAACGCGCCGGGTACGACGTGGGCGCGGTGCGGGCCCTGGAGGCGTTGCTGCGGGTGGCCGCGGCGCCGGAGTACGTGCGGCGCTACGAGGAAGCGGTCCGGCGGCTCGCCGACGACGGCTGACGCCGGCCGAGAGGGCTCCCGCCCGACCCCGGCCGGCGCGCCCTGTCAGCCCTGCTCGTCCATTCCGGCCAGCACCAGCGGCAGGCGCGAGGCCCCCTCGGCGGTCACGGTGACCGGAACACCCCAGTCCTGCTGGTGGACGTGGCAGGCCGGGTACTCGTTGGCCGGGTCGTCATCGCAGGAGGCGGCCATCGCCGAGACGTGCAGGACGCCCTCGGTGATGCCGTCGGCGAGGACCAGCTCGCGGAAGAGGTCGGTGCCGGCCCCTTCGCCCCCGGCCAGCAACTCCGGCGGGGTCGAGGAGACCAGCAGCCGGGTCGAGGGCCCGTAGCGGGTGTCCAGCTTCTGACCGGCGGGCGCCTGGAAGACGACGTCGAGCCGGAGCGTGCCGGGAGCGACCGCGGTCGCCGCGCGCTGGGTCCGGTGCGCCCGGTCCGCGACCCGTACCGCCTCCTCGGGCAGCCGCAGCCGGGTCAGCCGGTGCCGGGCCGACTCGACGACCACCAGATCGCCGTCGATCAGCACGGCGGCGCTGGGCTCGCGCAGGTCCGTGGCGAGCGTGGTGACCTCGTCGCTCACCGGGTCGTAGCGGCGCAGGGCGTGGTTGTACGTGTCGCTGACGGCGACGGACCCGTCCGGCAGCGCGGTGACGCCCAGCGGGTGCTGGAGCAGCGCCTGCGCGGCGGCCCCGTCGCGGTGGCCGAAGTCGAAGAGGCCGGTGCCGACGGCGGTGTGCACGGCTCCCTGACGGTCGACGTAGCGCAGCGCGGACGTCTCCGAGTCGGCGACCCACAGCCGGTCCTCGGTCGCGGCGAGCCCGGACGGCTGGGCGAACCAGGCCTCCGCGCCGGGGCCGTCGACGAGCCCTTCGTTCGTGGTGCCGGCCGCGACCCGGACGGTGCCGTTCTCGGGGTCGTACATCCACAGCTGGTGCACGCCCGCCATGGCGATCCACAGCCGGCCGTCGAACCAGGCGACGTCCCACGGCGAGGACAGGTCGACCTCGTGGCCCGCGCCGCTGGTCGGCGCGCCCTGCCACCACTGGCGGCCGGTGCCGGCCAGGGTCGTCGTCGCACCGGTCGTGAGGTCGAGGGCCCGGATCGCGTGGTTGACGGTGTCCGCGACGGCGATCCGTCCGTCGGGCAGCACCGCCAGCCCCTGCGGCTCGCTGAACCTGACGTCGTCGGGCCCGCCGTCCACCAGTCCGCGCTCACCCGAACCGAAGTTCCGCCGGACGCTCTCGCCGTCCGCGTCCAGCTCGACCAGACGGTGGCGGGTGGTGTCGGACACCAGGAAGCCGCCGTCGGGCAGCAGCAGGGCCTTGCCGGGGAACCGCAGGTGCGTGGCCACCGGCTCGGGCGCCACATAGGGGCCGTCGCCTCGGCGCAGGGTGCCCTTGGCCGCGTGCTCGGTCTCCAGCTCCTCGACCAGCTTCTCGATGGCGTGGGCATGGCCCTCACCGGCGTGCTGGGCGACGACATAGCCCTCGGGATCCACGACGACGAGCGTCGGCCAGGCACGTACGGCGTACTGCTTCCAGGTGGCGAGCTCGGGATCGTCGAGCACCGGGTGGTGGACCTCGTACCGCTCGACGGCGTCGACGACGGCCTGGTGCTCCGCCTCGTGGACGAACTTCGGCGAGTGGACGCCGATGATCACCACGGTGTCGCGGTGCTTCTCCTCCAGCTCGCGCAGCTCGTCCAGGACATGCAGACAGTTCACACAGCAGAACGTCCAGAAATCCAAGATCACAATGCGGCCTCGCAGGTCAGCGAGGGTGTACTGCCGGTCGCCTGTATTGAGCCAGCCGCCCTTGCCGATCAGTTCGGGGGCCCTGACGCGCGCACGTGTTGCCATGTGAAGAGTCAACATCACCGTGGCGTGCACACATTCCGCGGAGGGGCTCGGGGAACCTGTGAGCCATGAGACTTCTCGTGCGTGAGCGACTGTTCGGCATCGGTGACGACTACTGGATCGAGGACACCGACGGCCGCAAGGTCTTCCTCGTCGACGGCAAGGCCATGCGGGTGCGCGACACCTTCGAGCTGAAGGACGCGCAGGGCCGCATCGTCATCGAGATCAAGCAGAAGCTGCTCAGCCTGCGCGACACCATGCTGATCGAGCGTGACGGCGAACAGCTCGCGAAGGTCAAGCGGAAGCGGCTGTCGCTGCTGCGCAACCACTACCGGGTGACGCTGGTGGACGGGACCGAGCTCGACGTCAGCGGCAAGATCATGGACCGTGAGTTCGCGGTGGACTACGACGGGGAGCTGCTGGCACAGATCTCGCGCCGCTGGCTGACCGTGCGGGACACGTACGGGATCGACATCGTGCGCGACGACGCCGACGCGGGGCTGCTGATCGCCGTGGCGGTGTGCGTGATCGTGCTCGCGGAGAAGGAGCACGAGGACTGAGGTGCGGGCGTGCCTGTTTCACGTGAAACAGGCACGCCTACGGCGGGGCGACGGCCCCTGCACTCGGGCCACCCCCGTGGGTCAGGCCGGACCCCTCGGCGGCACGGGCAGCCCCAGCCGGCGGTCCTTGAGCGCGGGGAACTGCTCACGGGTGGTGGCGACCTCGGCGGGATCGAACTCCACGGTCAGCACCTCCTCGTCCGCACCCGCCTCGGCGAGCACCTGGCCCCATGGGTCGACGACGATGCTGTGCCCCGCCTGCTGGATCCCGGCGTGGGTTCCGGCGGAGCCGACGGCCAGGACGAAGGCCTGGTTCTCCACGGCCCGCGCCTGGGCCAGCAGCGTCCAGTGGGCGCGGCGGCGCTCCGGCCAGCCAGCCGCGACGACGAGGGTCTCGGCGCCCGCGTCGACGAGTCCGCGGAACATCTCCGGGAAGCGCAGGTCGTAGCAGGTGGCGAGGCCGAGCGTGGTCTGCGGCAGGGCAAGCGTCACCAGCTCCTCACCGGCGCCCATCATGACCGCCTCGCCCTTGTCGAAGCCGAAGCGGTGGATCTTGCGGTAGGCGGCGGCCCGCTCGCCCTCGGGCGTGAAGACGAGCGTGGTGTTGTAGAGCGTGCCGTCGTCGGCCCGCTCGACGAAGGACCCCGCGTGCAGCCAGACCCCGGCGTCGGCGGCGGCCTTGGCCATCACCTCGTGCGTGGGGCCGTGCAGCGGTTCGGCCTCGGCCTCGAATTCCGTGTAGGCGAAGGCTCCGACCGGCCAGAGCTCGGGCAGGACGACCAGATCCGCGCCCCGTTGGGCCGCGATCAGCGAAGCCGCGCGCTCCCTGCGGGAATTGATGGATTCGTCCGGTTCTACTGCGATCTGGATGAGAGAGGCGCGCACACTACCACCGTCCTGGCATATGAGCCGTCAACACGGGCCTACGATCGTCACACGAAAGCACTGCCGGGGTGCCTGCTCGCAGCGTAACTTGGACCGACCGGCAATCGGGGGGCGGAAGAAGGAGCGGCGCTGGGTGCGTGCAGCTGCAAGGCGGAGGATTGAGGCATGGCGGAGCCATGGTGATTGACGACAACGCCGCAGATGTGCGCACCCAGCACCGCGACGCCGCCCCCTGATTGCCGGTCGGTCCAAACGACCGAACCTCATCGCAGCTCGCAGCCCGCCGTCCGCGCCCAGCTCTCCAGCCCATGCACCGCAGAACCGCACGAGGGGTCCCGTGACCGTCCATCCCAGCCTCCAGACCTACGCCGACGCCTGGACCCACTCCATCGAGTCGATAGCCGAGCTGGTGAGCCCGCTCACCGAGGGGGAGTGGAACGGCCGCACGCCATGCCCCAACTGGTCGGTGCGCGACATCGTTTCGCACATCATCGGCATGGAGTGCGAGCAGCTCGGCGACCCGCGCCCCATCCACACACTGCCGCGCGACCTCTTCCACGTGCAGAGCGACTTCGCCCGCTACATGGAGATGCAGGTCGACGTCCGGCGCCACCACACCGCGCCGGAGATGACCTCCGAGCTGGAGTACACGATCATCCGCCGGTCCCGTCAGCTGCGCAACGAGACGCGTGACCCGGAGACCATGACGCGGGCCCCCCTCGGAGCCGAGCAGACCCTCGAACTGGCGCTGCGCATGCGCGCCTTCGACGTCTGGGTGCATGAGCAGGACCTGCGTACGACGCTGGGCAAGCCCGGCAACCTGGATTCCCCCGGCTCCGCGATCGTCCGGGACACGCTGCTCCTGGCGCTGCCGAAGGTCGTGGCCAAGGAGGCGGGCGCGCCGCCCAACTCGGCGGTCGTGCTCGATGTGCACGGTCCGGTGGAGTTCCTGCGCACGGTCAGGGTCGACGCGGAGGGCCGCGGTTCGGTGGACGGCGCGCCGTCGCTCGGTCCCGCGGTGACGCTGGCGATGGACTGGGAGACGTACGTCCGCCTCGCCTGCGGGCGGGTGCGGGCGAGCGCGGTGGCGGACCGGATCAAGTCCGAGGGCGACCAGGACCTGGCCGCCGCCATCCTGCAGAACTTCGCCGTCACCCCGTAGTACGCACGTCCGCGTCCGGCGGCGCCCGCCCCGTCCAGGGGGACGGGCGCGCCGCCGACGCGGTCACGCGGGCACGTGCACGGCCTCTACGCGGCTGATCACGTGATGCTCCCGCTCCCGGTGCGCCGCCCTCAGCCGCAGCCGCAGGATCTGCGCGACGCCGAGCGCCTCCAGGACGAAGACCGAGGCGAACGCGACGCGGTAGTTGTCGCCGGTCGCGTCGAGCAGCACGCCGACGGCGAACAGCGTGGTCATGGAGGCGACGAAGCCGCCCATGTTGACGATGCCCGAAGCGGTCCCCTGGCGCTCCGGGGGGTTGGCCGGGCGGGCGAAGTCGAAGCCGATCATCGAGGCGGGCCCGCAGGCGCCGAGCACCACGCACAGCGTGATCAGCAGCCACATCGGGGCGTGGTCCCCGGGGTGGAGGATCGCCGAGGCCCACAGCAGGGCCGTCATGCCGACGGTCCCCAGCGCGAGCGGAATCCGGGCCGTGTGCCGGCGGGCGATGACCTGCCCGTAGACGAGGCCGACGCCCATGTTGGAGAGCACCACCAGGGTGAGCAGCTCCCCCGCGGTCCCCCGGCTCAGCCCCTGGTCCTCCACCAGGAACGGCATGCCCCACAGCAGCAGGAACACCATGGCCGGGAACTGCGTCGTGAAGTGCACCCACATCCCGAGCCGGGTGCCGGGCTCCCGCCAGGCCGCGGCGATCTGCTTGCGTACGTACGTGGCACCGGCGTGCTCCGCGGGCGGCGGCTCGAAGCCCTCGGGGTGGTCCTTGAGGAAGAGCAGGAGCAGCACCAGCACCACGACTCCGGCCAGCGAGCTGCCGACGAAGGTGGTGGTCCAGCCGAAGCCGTGCAGGGACCGGGCGATGACCAGCGTCGAGACGAGGTTGCCCGCCATGCCGAAGAGGGCCGCGACCTGTCCGATCAGCGGACCGCGGCGGGCCGGGAACCAGCGCGCCCCCAGCCGCAGCACACTGATGAACGTCATCGCGTCGCCGCAGCCCAGCAGGGCGCGGGAGGCCAGCGCGGTGCCGTACGAGGGGGAGAGCGCGAAACCGAGCTGCCCCAGGGTGAACAGGACGGCTCCGAGGGCGAGCACCTTCTTGGTGCCCAGCCGGTCGACCATCAGGCCGACGGGTATCTGCATGCCCGCGTAGACGAGCAGCTGGAGGATGGAGAAGGTGGAGAGGGCGGAGGCGTTGACGTCGAAGCGGTCGGCCGCGTCGAGCCCGGCGACACCGAGGCTGGTGCGGAAGATGATCGCGACGAAGTAGACGGCGACGCCGATGCCCCAGACCCGGGCGGCACGCCGGCCGCCGGGCGGGTCACCGGGCAGGGACAGGGTGGGGGCGGCGCCCGAACTCACCGGTCCTCACCCCTGACCAGCACCTTGACCCGGCTGACATGACGGCGCACGACCTGCGCGGCACCGTCCGCGTCACCGGCTCTGATCGCCTCCAGCAGCTCGCCGTGCTCGGCGATGTTGGCGGCGATCCTGCCGGGGTGGGCCTCCATGACGGCGACGCCCATCCGCAGCTGGCGGTCGCGCAGCTGGTCGTAGAGGCGGGACAGGATCTCGTTGCCCGCGTGGCGGACGATCTCCGCGTGGAAGCAGCGGTCCTTCACGGACACGGCGGCCAGGTCACCGGCCTCGGACAGCTGCCGCTGCTCCTCCAGGATCACCTCCAGACGGCCGATCAGCTGCGGGGAGGCGGGCACGGCCTTGCGGGCGGCGAACTCCTCGACGAGCAGCCGCGTCTCCACGACGTCCGCGATCTCCTGCGCGGAGACGGCGAGCACGAGCGCGCCCTTCTTCGGATAGAGCTTGATCAGCCCCTCGACCTCCAGCCGCAGCAGCGCCTCCCTCACGGGCGTACGCGAAACGCCCACGGCCTCGGCGAGGTCCCCCTCGGTCAGGAGGGTCCCGCCCTCGTAACGGCGGTCGAGGACCGCGCCCTTGACGTAGGTGTAGACGCGCTCGGCAGCGGGTGGCCGCTTCACGGGCGGGCGGACGGGGGACGAGGCTGGGGCAGGCATGCACACAGCATAGATACAACATGCACGCAAGAGTGAACCGATCCCACGATGCGGACGCGTCACCCGCGCGCTGCGCGCCCACCGCGCACACCCGATATCCGGGCACGCCCCCCGCGCACCCCTCGCCCGCACCGCCCATGCGCGACATCCGGAATCCATGCCGCCGGATGTCGTACGAAATCACCCCTCGAGCGCCGCAACCATTCACCGGCCCCGTAGGTCTCACCAACGCGCGGCACCCCCATGCAGCCGCATTCCAGGGGCATTTGGAGAGTTCAACTTGAAACTCGGCATTCAGCGCATAAGGCGCGTTTCAGCCACTGCCACGGTGGCCCTCACCGCAGGTGCCGTCCTCGTCGGCGGCGCGTTCGCGTCCTCGGCACAGGCCGCCGCACCGCCGGCTCCGACGATCGTCGCCAAGGGCGGCTTCCTGATGGACAACGGCACCGGGAGGACCGTGTTCACCAAGGCCGCGGACACCCGTCGCTCCACCGGCTCCACCACGAAGATCATGACCGCCCGGGTGGTGCTGGCCCAGAAGGGCCTCAACCTGAACTCCAAGGTCACGATCCAGAAGGCGTACAGCGACTACATCGTCTCCAAGGGGGCCTCCTCGGCCCGCCTCATCGTGGGCGACAAGGTGACGGTCCGCCAGCTGCTGTACGGGCTGATGCTGCCGTCCGGCTGCGACGCCGCGTACGCCCTCGCCGACAAGTTCGGCTCCGGCTCCACGCGCGCGGCCCGGGTGAAGTCGTTCATCGGCAAGATGAACAGCACGGCCAAGGGCCTCGGCCTGAAGAACACGCACTTCGACTCGTTCGACGGCATAAGCAACGGGTCCAACTACTCGACCCCGCGCGACCTGACGAAGCTCGCGAGCAGCGCGATGAAGTACTCCACGTTCCGCACGGTCGTGAAGACGAAGTCGACGAAGCAGAAGGTCACCACGAAGACCGGTGGCTCCCGCTACATGGCGTGGACCAACACCAACAAGCTGCTGGGCACCTACAGCGGCGCGATCGGTGTGAAGACCGGCTCCGGCGCTACGGCCAAGTACTGCCTGGTCTTCGCGGCGACGCGCAACGGCAAGACCGTCATCGGCGCGGTCCTGACCTCCACCTCGGAGGCGACCCGCACGGCGGACGCGAAGAAGATCATGGACTACGGCTTCAAGAGGTATCTCAGCCGCGGCTGACCAAGGTGCCCGAGGTGCCCGGCGTGCGTTCACCGCTTACGCCGGGCATCTTCGCGTACCGGACCCGCGCTCACGCGAGTCCCGCAGCGGTGGTGCGTACGGAGCCGGTCAGATGACCACCACCCGGCGCCCGCGCGTGTGGCCGGCCTGGCTGTCGACGTGCGCCGCCGCGGCCTCGGCGAGCGGGTACGCCTTCTCGACCGGGATGTGGAGCTTCCCCCGCGCGATGAGGCGGGCGGCCTCAGCGAGCGCTTCCGGCACGCTCCCGGCCACGCCGGAGAACCGGACGCCGAACTCCGGCGCACCCAGGTCGGCGATGGAGACGACCCTGCGCGGATCCCCCGTCAGCTCGACCAGCTCACGGATCACACCCGAGCCGGCCAGATCGAGCGCGGCGTCGACGCGGCCGAGCCGCCGCACCCGCTCGACCCAGCCCGCGCCGTACGTGGTGGCGAGGGCGCCCAGGCCGCGCAGATAGTCCTGGTTCGAGGCACCGCCCGTGCCGATCACCGCGATGCCGCGGTCGCGGGCGATCTGCAGCACCGCCGATCCGACTCCCCCGGACGCTCCGCTGACCAGCAACGTCTCCCCGGGCCGCACGCCGACCTGATCGATGACGCGCAGCGCGGTCTCCACCACGGAGGGGTACCCGGCCGCCTCTTCGAACGTCAGCCCCTCGGGCATCCGGGCCCAGGCCGACAGCACGGCGAACTCGGCGTACGTACTGGAGCCTTCGCCGAACACGTGGTCGCCGATCTCGACCCCGTCGACGCCCTCGCCGACCTCGTCCACGACCCCGGCGGCGTCCTGCCCGACTCCGGCGGGCAATTCGATCGGATGCGCGCCGAGGACCTGGCCCTCACGGACCCGCCAGTCGACCGGGTTCACGCCCGCCGCCCGCACGGCGACGCGTATGCGGCCGGGGCCCGCATGGGGCTCCTCGGCATCGATGAGTCGAAGGACGTCCGGACCGCCGAACTCGGCGAAGTTCACTTTTCTCATGCGAGGGAACGTAACACTAACCGTTAGCTTTTTGAAACGGTCAGGATTTCCTACCTGCTAGCGTGACCGCATGACCGTTGAGTCCGGACGCCGCGAGCGCAAGAAGGCCGCGACCCGCCAGAAGATCGCCGACACCGCCCTGCGGCTCTTCCTGGAACGCGGGTACGACGCGGTGGGCATCCGTGACGTGGCCGCCGAGGCGGATGTCGCCGTCACCACGCTCTTCTCCCACTTCGCCTCCAAAGAGGCCCTGGTGTTCGAGCAGGACACGGACTTCGAGCTGCGCCTCACGCGCGCGGTCACCGGCCGGGCGCCGAACGAGCCGCTCCTGCCCGCACTGCGCCACGAGATCCACGCCCTGGTGCGCCACTGCACGGCAGACGGCAACGCCCGCCTCTGGCACATGATCGACGGGTCCCCCGCTCTGCGGGAGTACGAGGAATCGATGAGGCTGCGCCATGCGGAGACGCTGGCGGCGGCCATCGCCGCCGATCCCGGCCTGGCACGGACCACGACGGCCTGCCGGACGGTCGCGAGGTTCGTGATCGACGCCTACACACTGGCCCGCGAGGAGCCCGATCCGCAGGCCGCGGTGGACGAGATCTTCGAGATGATCGAGGCGGCGTGGGGCGTCACCGCCCCCTAGGGCGCGTTTCGAAAGGAGCGCCGTCCGCCCGGAGGGCGGGTCCGGCGGCGTCCGGTGCGTACGATCGCAAAGGCGGAGGGTCGCCCCGATACTGGGCGTATCGGGGTGATCCCGACAACGCGGCGAGCAATGGGGCCTCCCCTGCTCGAGCGAAGCCGAGAGCTCGGGGAAGTGCCAGGCGTCGCCGGACAGCCGGGGCTTTCGAAACACGCCCTAGGTCCTGTCCGGGACCTCTGCCGCGCGGAGGCCCCGCACAGTTCGTGGTCCACGAGGGCCCTCATCGCTTGCTGCGTGTCCGGGCCGCCGTCACTCGTGGCGTACACCACGGCAGTCCTCGACCCGTCGCGGGTGACGCCGGCCCAGGTGCGATACCCGAGCAGTTCGCCCGGGTGACCGAAGTACGAGCCGCCGCAGGTCAACGGGATCTCGCCCAGCCCGAGTCCGTACCGCACGCCCAGTTCGGGCGCGGGCACGGTGGCCGTCATCTCGTCCAGCTCCGCCGGTTCCAGCAGGCGTCCGCCGAGCAACGCGGTGTAGAACCGGCTCAGGTCGCGCGTGGTGCTGATGACCGCGCCGGATCCGACCGCCATGCTCGCGTTGAGCGCCGTGACGTCGATGGCGGCGCCTGTGCCTGCTCCGAAGGCGGTGTAGGACCGGGCGTGGGGGCCGGGGATGAACGGCGAGGCGCCGGGCGTGCTGGTACCGCTCAGGCCCAGCGGCCGAATGATCCGGTTCTCCACCTCCCGGCCCCAACTCCGGCCGGTCACCTCGCGGATGATCATCGCGGCGAGGATGTAGTTGGTGTTGGAGTACGACCACGCGGCTTCGGCCGGCACATCCTCCGAGCGCCGCATCGCCAGGCCCGCCAGCTCCTCCGGGGCGTACGTACGGAATCGCTCGGCCCGATACCCGTCTGCGCTGTTCAATGAGGCGATCTGCGGCAGGACTTCGGGTATTCCGCTGGTGTGCTGCAGCAGTTGACGCACGGTGATGAGTTCGCCGGCTCCCACGACCCCTGGCAACCACCGCTCGACGGTGTCCTCCAGGGACATGCGCCCCTCGCCGACGAGTTGCAGCACGACCGTGGCGGTGAACGTCTTGGTGGCACTGCCGATCCGGAACCGTCCGTCCCGAGGCATCGGCTTCCGGGTGCCCCTCTCGGCGACCCCGGCGCGCGCGGCGGCCCGTGTGCCCGGTGACGTCACCTCGGCGGCCACCCCCACGACGCCGGTGTCGCGGATCGCGTCCACCTGCCGTTGGAGCGGATCGGTGAGCCGCGTGGTGGCCTCAGCCGTCAGACCGCCCGATGCGGCGAGGAGGAGAGCGGCCAGGCCGGTCAGGACGAGCAGTCGTCGCCGGCGCGTTCGTAAGACCTGCATGAGGGGCCCCGTTTCTGCCCTCGGCCCGCGGCCCTTCAGTGCCCGGATCAGAGGGTCGCGCCCATCCCACCAGGGAAGAGACGGCCGGCCCATCCTGCCTGCCCCCGTCTCCGGGAGGCGCTGCCGTCAAGGCAGACCCGGGGGTTACCCCTGCGGAGCGACCTGGGGACGGCCTCCCGACCGTGCCGAACCCGCCGGATCAGCCGCCCTGCCCGGCGCTCCCGATCGGGCCCACCAGCACCGAGGAGCCGGAACCGTCCGTGACGGGCAGCGAGTCCTTGCCCGGCCAGTCGAGGGTGACCGACTTCGTCTCGTTCGGCGGGGTCACCACGAGCCCCGTGATGCGGACGCCGGAGCCACCCGATTCATTGAGCGGGTAGCTGACGTAGAAGTCGATCTCCTTGCCGTTCTTGAGGACGTACGGGTCACCGGGCTCGCCCTTGCGCGTGGCGGAGATGTCCCCCGCGTTGGTCTTCAGGTCGACACCCGCGAACCCGGAGATCACGCAGTCGGCGCCGCTGGTGTTCGTCAGCCCCACCGCGATGTTGCCATCGGGGTCGCCCTCGATGAAGGTGTCCTGTGCCGTGATCTTCAGCCCGTCGGTGGTGCACTTGCCACCCTTGGCATCGGAGCCGGACCCGCTTCCGCCGGAGGCCGAGCCGCCGGAGGCCGACCCGGCGGAGTCCGGAGCGGCGGACTCCTTGCCACCGCCCTGGTCCGAACCGTTCGCGTCCGAGCCACCGCCGGAGGAGGACGTGGCGGAGGCGGACGACCCGGACGACGGGTCGGCCTGCCCCACGGCGTCGTCGTCGCTCTGGCAGGCCGTGAGCGAGAGGCCCGCGGCAACGACCAGGGCTGCGAAGGTGAGCTTGCGAGCGCGCATGGTTTCGTCCTCAGCATCGGTGGAACAGGACCGGCCGCTCCGTACGGGTCCGGTACGAGCGAGCGTTACTGATCACCATGACCGGCAGGCCCGCCGCACCGTTCCGACGAACCACCGGCTAGGACATGCCTGTTACACGCACCGACTGCCGAAGCACCCCTGAGCCCCGGATACGCCGGACCGGAACACCCCGTCAGGCCTGCCGGGAGGGCACTTCCCGCCCGGGCTCCGCACCCGTTCGGGGCCGCAGCCCGCTGGGACAGAGCCGTAACCCAACACACCGGATGAGGACGTGGCGTCTCACGACGACTTCTGCTCCCGGAGCACCGCGACCGCCGCGTCGAAGGCCGAGTCACGGTCAGTCGCGAACTCCTCCTCGGTGAAGACCGGGGTACGGATGTGGGGCGGGATGCCCGCGCCGTCGAAGGTCCCTCCCCTGCGGTTGAGGAACTCCTCGTTCGGAAGCCAGACCGCCATGCCGTTGGGCAGGGTGCGGTCCAGGGTGTCGGAGAAGACGCCCTGTGTGTTCTCCCCGATGCGGACGGTCCGGCCGGGCCGGTCGATGAGGGCCTGGGTGAACGTCTCGCCCGCGCTGAACGTCGTCGCAGCCGTCAGTACGGCGACCGGGCCGCCGTAGCGGGGGACGCCGCGAGCGGGCTTCACAGGCACGGGCTGCGGCCGGGTGTACTGGGTGCGCTTGCGGTAGGCCACGTACGAGGAGTCGGTCAGGCGCTCGGCGAGGTGCAGGCCGAGGGCGTCGGACCCGCCCCCGTTGATCCGCAGGTCGATGACGAGGCCGGTGAGCGAAGCCGTGCGCCGGACGGTGAACACGGTGTCCAGCGTCTTGTCGAGCTCGGCCAGTTCTGCGGCGTAGTCGTGCCCTTCCTCGCTGCTGTAGCCGGCGAACCCGGAGAGCCGTAGATAGCCCTGCCCGCCGGGCAGATCCGCGTAGCTGATCCGCCCGTTCGCGAACTCCCGCAGCGGCTCGCCGCCGAGGTCGCTCCGCACGATGTAGTCCTTGACCTTGGTGTCCAGATCGCCGCCGATCACGGCCGTACCGGGACGGACCTGGGAGAAGCGCCGTTCACCGTCGAAGACGGTGACGTGCGCGTCGTACAGCGGCTTCACCATCTCGCTGAAGAGGGTGAAGAGTTCGTCCCTGGACGTGCCGGCGTGCACCTTCGGCCGGTACGTGTCCCGTACGGCATGCCAGTCGACGCCCTTGGCGGCGAAGAACGGGTAGTTCTCCTCGAAGGACTCCCAGAAGACGTCGAACGCCGTCACCGGGTCGTCCGTGGACGTGGGCTGCTCGCAGGCTGCCGGAAGCCTGTCGAGCCGCCGCAGTTCCCGGTACCCGGCCGAACCGGACAACCGCAACGACCCTGACGCCCGTACGGTGAGGAGCGTCCCGTCGCCGGACCTGTACACACCCGGTGCCGTCTGCTGCGCGGACTCGCCCGTGACGCAGCCCAGCGCGGTGGTCTGGTACTCCTGAAGTCGCCCGTGCGCGATCGACAGGACGGTGCCGTAGCCGTTGACGCGCCAGACACCGTCGACGGCGGGCCGTGGAGCCGCGGCGGCGGGGACGATCGCCCCACCGGCAAGGGCCAGTGTCACGAGCGCGGTTGCCGTCTTGGAAATCCCGTGTCGCAAGGTGTTCCTCTCCCCGTACGCGATCTGCGTCAGGGCATCGACGATCGCCGACCGGGCGCCGGGGGAACATCCGGTGGGCCGGTGGATCAGAAGGGGGATAGCCACCCCCCTCGCCGCCCTCGACGAGGCCCACATCTCGCCCATGTCCTCCGAAACCAGGAGCGCTGCGTACGCCGGAGCGCGCAGCCCTCCGCGTGGTTGCACCCCAGCCCGCCCCCGCCGGGCCGGACGTGTCATCCGAACGGACTAACCCGGGTGGCGAGCGGCATGGCGTGACTCAACGTAGACCTCAAGGAGAGTTCACCGACCAGCCCTGACGAGAGGGGTGTTCGCCCGTGAATCAATCCGCGAACGATGGCCCGCGCGTGCGCAGGAACCAGGCATGGATGTGGCCGCAAGAGAAAGCCCGGTACTCCCAAGCGGTCCTGTCGAGCAAACGACTGGGCTTCTACGACTGGTACATCGACGAGCACTCCCGGCTCGGGCCCTGGGGACACGGAGGTCCCAGCTTCCTGCCGTGGCACCGGCAGTTCATCCGGCAGTTCGAACTGCAACTGCGCGCCCTCGACTCGGGCGTCACCCTGCCGTACTGGGACTGGACCGTCGACCAGGGCATCGAGGGATCCACCCTGTGGAGCGAGTACTTCATGGGTGGCACCGGCAGAATGGGCGACAACCAGGTCCTGAACGGGCCGTTCACGTACGCCAACGGGAACGGGTGGGTCTGCCGTGACGTCGACAGGCCGTACCTGCGTCGCCAGCTGGGCGGGTTCAACAACACCGTCAAGCTCCCCACGGAGGACGACGTCAAAGCCTGCCTGGCGCAGGTGCCGTACGACCAGGCACCGTGGGACAGCACCGACCATCCCAGTTTCCGCAACTACCTGGAGGGCGGAATCGGTCCGGGCATCCACAACCTGGTGCACGGCTGGGTCAGCGGGAACATGGGCGACGTGCTCAGCGCGCCCAACGACCCGGTGTTCTTCCTGCACCACGCCAACGTCGACCGCATCTGGACCGTGTGGCAGAAGCAGCACCCCAACGCCTACGCCCCCGTCTCCGGCGGCCCACCCGGCCAGAACCAGCCCGACGTCATGCATCCGTGGGAGCAACTGTCAGTACGGATCAGCTCCGTGCTGGACCACACGGCGCTGGGCTACGTCTACGACATCGAGGAGCCGACGGCCCAGGGCAACGGCATGCTACCCGGAGACGTCCTCCGCCCGCGGGACAGGATCTACTCCCCGAACGGCGCCTACGCGCTGGTCTACGAGGAGCTCGGCGGCCGTCTGACGCTGTACGACAACGTCAACGGCAACAGGCTTCTGTGGCAGGTCCCGCAGAACCCGACGAGCCTGGGGAAGGTCATCATGGACCCGGACGGCAGCCTGATCGTCTACGACGCCACCGGTGTCGTCTGGTCCAGCAACACCCCGCACCAGCCCGGCAACCGGATGTACCTGTCGATGACGGGGCAGGTCCAGATCTACAACATGGCCCAGAAGCTCGTGCCCTGGGCAGCACCGGAACCGGCCTGACCGCCGACCCCTGGCTCCTCGCTCGCTGCACCGCGCGCCCTTGGGGCCGGTGCCCTGTCCGGCACGGTCCGCCGGACAGGGCTCACGCCCGGCGCAGCCCGGCCCGGAAGGCGTCCCATGCGGCGGGGGCGAGCCGGATGAGGGGGCCGTCGAGCTGCTTGGAGTCGCGCACGACGACGGTGCCGGGGATGTTGCGGGCTACCTCGACACATTCCTGGCCGGCGTTGCCTCCGCTGTAGCTGGACTTGACGAACACATACGCGGGCACGCGGTCTACATCTCCTTGAGGATTCCGTCGATCAGTGCGACCGAGTTGCGCTGAGCGAGCGCAAGGCGCGTCATGCGATCGAAGATCCTGTCGTGACGCTCGGCATCAGTATCGCTCTCCAACCAGAGGGTGGTCGAGGTGGTATCCATGTGGACCACATCGAGCGCTCCTGGCTCGGCGAACGACACGATGGTGAAGGCGCTGGTCATGCCCGGGTGCGCGCCCACCAAGTACGGCATGACCTGAAGCTTCACGTTCGGGCGCCGGGCCATGTCCAGCAGGTGACCGAGCTGCTGCCTCATCACCTCACGCCCTCCGACCAGTTGGCGGAGCGCTCCCTCGTGTACGAGAGCCCACAGCTCCAGCGGTCGGTCGCCGGTCAGACGCGCCTGCCGGGCCATCCGGGACTCGACGAAGGGCTCGATCTCGTCGGGGTCGTCCCACGAACCGTTCCCCACAGCGAGCGCCCGCGCGTAGTCAGGCGTCTGGAGCAGGCCGGGCACGATGGCGAGTTGCCAGGTACGAAGGCCGGTGGCGATGTCCTCCAACGCCACGTACTCGACCATCGATCGCAGCCCCGGGTACTGGTTCCACCAGCCGCTCGCCTTGCGGCGTTCACGGTCGGCCTTGGCAAGGGCCAACAGTCTGCCGACCACCACGTCATCCGTCTCGCCGTAGAGGTGACAGAGGGCCCTGACGTCGGGATCCCGCATCGGGACGAGTCCCCGTTCGATCTTCGCCACCTTGGCAATTGACGCCGTCAGCGCCTCCGCAGCGTGCGACTGGCGCAGGGAGCGCGCCTCACGCAGCCGCAGCAGTTCACCGCCAAGGCGGCGTCCGAGCACGGTGGATACCGTCCGCCCGCGATCCGGGCTGTTACCTGCCACAGCCGACTCCCTCCCAGTCAATCGCCTCAGTCTGGAGCTCCGGTCCATCGAACACCAACTAGGGCAGAGAATTCTCTGCCCGAATCACTTGCTGCCCACAACAGCGGTCCGCTACTTTCAGTGGCACGTCGATCACTGAGCGACAACGAGCCGGCGGAAGTGCACCGCCCTGCCCCCGCGCAGGTGCGACATCGCCACCGCCCGTACCAACGGAGGCACGCCACCATGACCGCAGCCCAAGAAGGCCCGGCCCCAGAACCCGAGTCGGAACTCCCACTCCACGAGGACCGCCTCGACTACACCCCCACCGCCCGTAGCGTGACCCTCTGCCGCCGACGCGCCGCGCGACTGATCACCGAGTGGGGGCACCCGGACCGCGCCGGCGAAGCCGCCCTTCTCGTCAGCGAGTTGGCGACCAACGCCATACTGCACGGCTGCATGCGGGGTCGCCTCTTCCGCGTCCACCTCACCCTCACCGCGGCCATCCTCCGCATCGAGGTCACCGACCCCCGTGGCGAACGGCTGCCCGGGCCGCGCGTGGCGGGCGCCGACGACTGCTACGGGCGCGGGCTCCTCATCGTCGCCCAGCTCGCCGACCGCTGGGGCGTCGAGCCGCGCACCGTCGGAAAGACCGTCTTCGCCGAACTCACCCTCCGGCCCCCGGACATGCCGATGGGCCCGCACGAACTCCGCGCGGGCCCAACTCGCACACCTACGCCCAGGTGATCAGCCGCTTCGGCTGCTCCAGGATCGCGGCGACGTCCGCCAGGACCTTGGAGCCGAGCTCGCCGTCGACCAGGCGGTGGTCGAACGAGAGCGCGAGGGTGGTCACCTGGCGCGGCTTCACCTTGCCCTTGTGGACCCAGGGCTGGAGCTTGATCGCGCCGACCGCGAGGATCGCGGACTCGCCCGGGTTCAGGATCGGCGTGCCCGTGTCGACGCCGAAGACGCCGACGTTGGTGATGGTCACCGTGCCGCCCGCCATCGCGGCGGGGGACGTCTTGCCCTCGCGGGCCGTGGAGACCAGCTCGCCCAGGGACGCGGCCAGCTGCGGCAGCGTCTGCTCGTGCGCGTCCTTGATGTTCGGCACGATCAGTCCGCGCGGGGTGGCGGCGGCGATGCCCAGGTTGACGTAGTGCTTCTGCACGATCTCCTGGTTCGCCTCGTCCCAGGCGGCGTTGACCTCGGGGTTCCGCTTGATCGCGACGAGGAGGGCCTTGGCGATGATCAGGAGCGGGTTGACCCGCACCCCCGCCATGTCCTTGTCCTCCTTGAGCTCCGCCACGAGCTTCATCGTGCGCGTCACGTCGACGGTCACGAACTCGGTGACGTGCGGCGCCGTGAACGCGCTGCCCACCATCGCCTGCGCGATGGCCTTCCGTACGCCCTTGACGGGGATACGGGTCTCACGCGCACCCGACGCCACAGGGGCCGGTGCGGCCGGGGCCGCGACCGGGGTCTCGGTCTGCACCGGCGCGGCGGGAGCGGGCGTCGGCGTCGCCGCCGCGTGCACGTCCTCGCGGGTGATGACACCGCCCTCGCCGGTCGGGGTGACCGTCGCCAGGTCGATACCCAGGTCCTTGGCGAGCTTGCGGACCGGCGGCTTGGCGAGCGGGCGGGCCTCGGGGACGGCGGCGGGGCCGTGGCCGTTCATCTCGCCCTGGATCGCGGCGGACGCGGCGGCGGGGGCCGCCTCCGTGCCCTTGCGGGCGCGCCGCTTGGTCGAGGACTCGGCCACGCCGTAGCCGACCAGGACGGGCGTACGGCCCTTCGGCGCCTCGCCGTCCGGCTCGGCGGCGGGCGCGGGCTCGGGCGCGGGCTCGGCGGCCGCGGGGGCGTCGTCGCCGGAACCCGGCGCCACGTCCACCGCGATGATCACCTGGCCGACGTCGACGGTCGTGCCCTCGGGGAAGCGCAGCTCGTGCACCACGCCGTCGAACGGGATCGGCAGCTCGACGGCGGCCTTCGCCGTCTCGACCTCGCAGACGACCTGGCCGTCGGTGACGGTGTCGCCCGGCTGGACGAACCACTTGAGGATCTCGGCCTCGGTCAGTCCCTCGCCCACGTCGGGCATCTTGAACTCACGGAAGCGAGCAGCGTTGGAAGTGTCGGTCATCGTTGTCACGTCCCCGTCCTCAGTACGCCAGCGAGCGGTCGACGGCGTCGAGCACACGGTCGAGACCCGGCAGGTACTCGTCCTCGAGCCGCGCCGGCGGGTACGGGACGTGGTAGCCGCCGACCCTCAGCACGGGCGCCTCCAGGTGGTAGAAGCACCGCTCCGTGATGCGAGCGGCGATCTCCGCGCCGGAGCCGTAGAACACCGGCGCCTCGTGGACCACGACCAGGCGGCGGGTCTTCTCGACCGAGGCCTGGATGGCGTCGAAGTCGATCGGGGACATCGAGCGCAGGTCCACGACCTCGATCGACTTGCCCTCCTCCTGGGCGGCCGCGGCGGCCTCCAGGCAGACCTTCACCATCGGGCCGTACGCGACGAGCGTGAGGTCCGTGCCGGTGCGGGGGACGGACGCCCGGTGCAGCTGTCCCGGGATGGACTCGGTGTCGAGTTCGCCCTTGTCCCAGTAGCGGCGCTTCGGCTCGAAGAAGATGACCGGGTCGTCGCTCTGGACGGCCTGCTGCATCATCCAGTAGGCGTCCGACGCGTTGGACGGCGAGACGACCTTCAGCCCCGCGACGTGCGCGAACAGGGCCTCGGGCGACTCGCTGTGGTGCTCCACGGCGCCGATGCCGCCACCGTACGGAATCCGCACGACGACCGGCAGCTTGATCTTGCCGAGCGAGCGGGCGTGCATCTTCGCGAGTTGCGTGACGATCTGGTCGTACGCGGGGAAGACGAAGCCGTCGAACTGGATCTCCACGACCGGCCGGTAGCCGCGCAGCGCGAGGCCGATCGCCGTGCCGACGATGCCGGACTCGGCGAGCGGGGTGTCGATCACCCGGTCCTCACCGAAGTCCTTCTGGAGCCCGTCGGTGATCCGGAAGACCCCGCCCAGCTTGCCGACGTCCTCACCCATGATGAGGACCTTGGGGTCGGTGTCGAGGGCCTTGCGCAGCGACTCGTTGAGCGCCTTCGCGATGGACATCTTTTCCATGGCCATGGCTACTTGCCCTCCTCGGCGAACGATGCCTGGTACGCGGCGAACTGGGCGCGCTCCTCGTCGACGAGCGCGCTCCCGTCGGCGTAGGCGTGGTCGAAGATCGCCATCCGGTCGGGCTGCGGCATGGACCGTACCGCTTCGCGGACCCGCTTGCCGAGGGTCTCGCTCTCCTCGTCGAGCGCGGTGAAGAACGCCTCGTCGGCGACGCCCTCGTTCTCCAGGTACGTGCGCAGGCGCAGGATCGGGTCCTTGGCCTCCCAGGACGCGGTCTCCTCGTCGGCCCGGTACTTCGTCGGGTCGTCGGAGGTGGTGTGCGCGCCCATCCGGTAGGTGAACGCCTCCACGAGGGTGGGGCCTTCGCCGCGACGGGCCCGCTCCAGAGCGGACCTGGTGACGGCCAGGCAGGCCAGGACGTCATTGCCGTCGACCCGGACGCCGGGGAAGCCGAAGCCCTGGGCACGCTGGTAGAGCGGCACCCGGGTCTGCTTCTCGGTCGGCTCGGAGATCGCCCACTGGTTGTTCTGGCAGAAGAACACGACGGGGGCGTTGTACACCGCGGAGAAGGTGAATGCTTCCGCGACGTCGCCCTGGCTGGAGGCGCCGTCACCGAAGTACGCGATCACGGCCGAGTCCGCGCCGTCCTTGGCCACGCCCATGGCGTAACCGGTGGCGTGCAGGGTCTGCGAGCCGATGACGATCGTGTACAGGTGGAAGTTGTTGGTGTTCGGGTCCCAGCCGCCGTGGTTCACACCACGGAACATCCCGAGCAGATTAGTCGGGTCGACGCCGCGGCACCAGGCGACGCCGTGTTCGCGGTAGGTCGGGAAGACGTAGTCGTCGTCCCGCAGGGCCCGGCCGGAGCCGATCTGTGCGGCCTCCTGGCCGAGCAGCGAAGCCCACAGGCCCAGCTCGCCCTGACGCTGCAGCGCGGTGGCCTCGGCGTCGAACCGGCGGGTCAGGACCATGTCCCGGTACAGACCGCGCAGCTCGTCCGCGGTCAGGTCGATCGAGTAGTCCGGGTGCTCGATGCGCTCGCCCTCGGGCGTCAGCAGCTGTACGAGCTCGGGTCCGGAACTCTGTGATGTCTTCGCGGGCGTCTTCGCGGCGCTGGTCCGCTTGCTGCTGCGTCGCGGTTTACGCGCGGCAGCAGTGCTCTCCACGGTCACGTGCGTGCTCCTCCGTCGGTCCGGCCCCCGGGGTCTGCCGGGAGACCAGTGCGGCTCGCCTGTGTCCGTACCCGTGCACGGGGTGGGTGCCGCTCGGTCCGGGAACAGGCGTGACAGGTGCCCCGGCGAGCGCCCTGTCAAAGGCACGTTACCCAGTGCTTCGCATAACTGCGAAACCCTTCCTGACCTGCGATTTTGCTTGGATATCCAAGTAAATCGAGGAATTCGGGAACTCTCGCTGGTCACAGCACTGGTAACAGCCTTGCAGGCCGCCGGAACAACGGCACGTTATCCCGCCGGACAGCGGCAGGGAAGAGGGGAGTGTGTGAGACTGCGTTTGTGCGCAAAGAAGGAAAAATCACTGTTTTTCTGCTGGATGACCACGAAGTCGTCCGCCGCGGAGTCCATGAGCTGCTCTCGTCCGAGGACGACATCGAAGTGGTCGGCGAGGCCGGTACGGCCGCGGACGCGCTGGTACGCATCCCGGCGACCCGGCCCGATGTGGCCGTCCTCGACGTACGGCTGCCGGACGGCAGCGGGGTGGAGGTCTGCCGCGAGATCCGTTCCCAGGACGAGTCCATCAACTGCCTGATGCTGACGTCGTACGCCGACGACGAGGCACTTTTCGACGCGATCATGGCGGGCGCCTCCGGATATGTCCTCAAGGCGATTCGCGGCAATGAACTGCTGAACGCCGTACGGGACGTGGCGGCCGGGAAATCGCTGCTCGATCCGGTTGCCACGGCCCGGGTGCTGGAGCGGCTGCGCGACGGGAAGAAGGGCCGGGGCGAGGACAAACTCACCGGCCTCACCGACCAGGAGCGCAAGATCCTGGATCTGATCGGGGAGGGGCTGACGAACCGGGTGATCGGTGAGCGCCTCCACCTCGCCGAGAAGACGATCAAGAACTACGTCTCCAGCCTGCTCTCCAAACTGGGCATGGAGCGACGCTCGCAGGCCGCCGCGTACGTGGCCCGGCTCCAGGCCGAGAGGCGCTGACCAGCGGGCGGGCGCGGCGGAACTCCGGACAGGACCTAGGTCCCGGTGGACCCGGGGCGGTGGCCTCTTATTCCGTCCACATCGGTGACGGACAGTGGAGGGCATGTCCTCCGAGGAACTCCACGCGATCCAACTGCTCGGCCGCGTCCCCTACGGCCGGCTGGCGACGACCAAGCGGGCCCTTCCGATCCTGACGGTGGCCCGGCACATCGTCACCGACGGACGCGTCGTCCTGCGCATGCACGGCGGCCTGGGCTACCACGACGCCTGCGACGGCGCGGTCGTGGCCTACGGGGCGGACAACTACAACGCCGCCACCTCGGCGGGCAGTCGCGACCTGTGGTCCGTGCAGTTCACCGGGCCCGCGCGGATCATCGAACCCACCTGCGCCCAGCGCGAACTCCTCGGCCCGGCCCCGATCGAGGTCAACGGGGAACCCTTCGCGCCGGCCTACCTCCGGCTCGACCCGCACTTCGTCACTGTGCACACTCTGGACTTCCACGCAACTCCGCAGATCCGCAACGCAGCGTGATCTAACATCTGTCGAGTGCCGCGCTCATCTGTGTCATTTCCCCCTGTTCCCCCGGTCGGCGACCTGCTGCGCCGCTACCCGGACGCCGGTGAGCCCCTCACCTGCGAGCCCCTCGACCAGGGCCTCCTCAACCACGGATACCGGGTGTCCACCACCCGCGGCTCCTACTTCCTCAAACATCACCTGGACGACTCCACCGGCGACCGCGCCACGATCGTCCGACAGCACCGGGCCACCCAGCGGCTCCAGTCACTCGGAGTGCCCGTCGCACCGCCGGTCGTGGACAGCGACGGCGACACCGTCACCGAGATCGGCGGCCGCTGCTACGCCCTGCACCCCTGGGTCGAGGGGCTGCACCGGGCAGGCGCCCAGCTCACCCTCGCCCAGTCGCTGCGTCTCGGGGCGCTGCTCGGAGCCGTACACACAGGTCTTGAGCAGGTGATGGACGCGGGCGCCGGGGCCGGGGCGGGGGTGCGGTCCGGCCATGCGAGCCGCGATCCCGCCGACACCTTCGCGGTGATCGACGGGCTGCTGGCCGCGGCGCGCGGCCGCCGGCCCCGGGACTCCTTCGACGAACTGGCCGAGCACCGGCTCCTGGAGCGGCGCACCCTGCTGGAACAGCACGCGGACCGCCGGCCTCCCGCCCCGGACGGTCCCGCGACCGGCTGGGTCCACGGCGACTTCCACCCGCTGAACGTCCTCTACCGGGGCGCCGAGCCGGTCGCGATCCTCGACTGGGACCGGCTGGGGGTGCAGCCGCGCGCGGAGGAGGCGGTGCGGGCCGCCGCGATCTTCTTCGTGAAGCCCGTCGGGGAACTGGAGCTGGGGAAGGTGCGAGCCTACGCGCGGGCCTACCGGCGGGCGGCCGGGGCGGGGGCGGACGAACTGGCCGCGGCGGTGCACCGGGTGTGGTGGGAGCGGCTCAACGACTTCTGGATACTGCACTGGCGCTACTGCCTGAACGACCGCAGGGCCGACCCGCAGTTCCCTGCGGTATCGGCCCTGGCGGTCTGGTGGACCCGCGAGTACGAGGCGGTGCGCGACGCGTTCACGGGGTGAGGGCTACTGGCCGGTCGTCCCGGTGTTGCCCGCGGTGGTCCCGGCGACGTCCGTACCGGCGTTCGCACCGGTAGACGTGCCGGTGGTCGTGCCGGGCCCCGCGTTCGTACCGGCGTCCGCCCCCTCGTCCGCTCCCGCGGCCGCGCCCTCGTCCGCGCCGGCGTCCGTACCCGCGTCGGTGTTGCCCTCGCTCGTGTTGCCCTCGTTGGCGTTGCCCTCAGTCGTGCCGGACGTGGCCGTCTCGCTGGGCGCCGTGTCCGAGGGCGTCGGGTCGGCCGTCTCGCTCGGGGTGTACGACGGGGTGTACCTGGGCCGCTCCGGCGTCTCCTGCTGATCACCGGTGGAGTTGCCCGGCTGTTCGGTGTCCCGCGTCGTCTCCTCATCGGTCGGCGAAGCCGAAGTCTCCGTCGGGGAAGGGCTGCTGGACGTCGAGGTGACCGGCGCCTTCGGCTTCTCGCCGCCGCCGCTCGCCGCGTTGACCGCGATGGCGACACCCGCGCCGATCGCGATCAGCGCGAGCACGACGAACAGCCAGAGCTTGCCCCGGCCGCTGCCGCCCTGCCGGGTGCTGCCGCCGTCGTATCCGCCGTCGTCCGGGTTCATCGGCGGGAGGATCGGGCCCTGCGAGGTGTCCCCGTGCTGCTGGTAGCCCCCCATCGCGCGGGTGGCACCGGTCATGCCCCTGGGCGGGGTGCCCGAGCCGTCGTTCAGCACGACCGGGCCGGTGTTCCACGTACCGGTGTGACCGCCCTGCACCTGAAGCATCTGCAGGCTGTACTGGACCAGCCCGCGCATCTCCTCGGCGCTCTGGAACCGGTCGTCCGGGTCCTTCGCGAGCGACCGCATGACGAGCCCGTCGAGCTCCGGCGGCACCGCCCCGTTCGAGATCTCCGACGGCGGTACCGGAATGTCCTGAACATGCTGATACACCACGGAAAGTGGCGTTTCGCCGGTGAACGGGGGTCGCAGCGCGAGGAGTTCGTACAGCAGACAGCCGGTGGCGTACAGGTCGGAGCGGTGGTCGACGGCCTTGCCCAGTGCCTGCTCGGGCGAGAGGTACTGCGGCGTGCCCATGACCATGCCGGTCTGGGTCATCGTCGACTGCGCCCCGTGCAGCGCACGGGCGATGCCGAAGTCCATCACCTTCACCGCACCGGAGTGCGTGATGATCACGTTCGCGGGCTTGATGTCCCGGTGCACGATCCCGTGCTGGTGCGAGTAGGCGAGCGCCTCCAGCACCCCGGAGACGATGATCAACGCCTGCTCGGGAGGCGGGGCCTCGGCGTTGAGCAGCAGGTCACGGATGGTGCGGCCCTCGACCAGCTCCATGACGATGTACGGAACGGTCTGGCCGTTCACGGTGTCCTCGCCGGAGTCGTACACCGCCACGACCGCATGGTGGTTGAGACCGGCGACCGACTGCGCCTCGCGCGTGAACCGGGCCTTGGAGACCGGGTCCTCGGCAAGATCGGAGCGCAGCAGTTTCACGGCGACGGTACGTCCCAGCCGGACGTCCTCCGCCGCGAACACCTCGGCCATACCGCCCCGGCCGAGGCGGCCGCTCAGCCGGTAACGTCCGTCCCCGACCACACCGCCGATGCCCCAGGAGTCGGTGCCATCCGGAACTCCGCCGCCGTTTGCTTCGGGTTCGGGTGCCATCAGTCCTCGCCGTCGTTTCTGTCCGCGCGTCCGCGGGTTCTCACGGTGCGTCGGGCTCTTTCGCTCGAAAGGCCCTTGCTGCATTGCCACGTCACGCTACAGCCTCCGCCGGACACACCGTTTCCGAGAGGGACGGGCCATCCAACCGGCCGACGTACCCCTCGCGCAAATCCGATGGGGTTCCTGTAACGCTTCCGAGACGCTTCTTGTGCGTACGGTCACGGAACGGGCACCCGGCTTGACGTGTCGTACCCCTCGGGCAGACTTGGCCAGTAATACGGATCTTCGCGCGGTCGCGCGCCCTAGGGGGAAGCAAGTCATGAGCCAGGACGGCGCACAGCGTGCCCAGGGTCGCTACGCGGGCGGTTCGGTCGCCGGCGGCCGTTACCAGCTGCGTGACCTGCTGGGCGAAGGCGGGATGGCGTCCGTGTATCTGGCGTACGACTCCGCCCTCGACCGGCAGGTCGCGATCAAGACGCTCCACACGGAGCTCGGCCGCGAGCAGTCCTTCCGCGAGCGGTTCCGGCGCGAGGCGCAGGCGGTCGCCAAGCTCCAGCACACCAACATCGTCTCCGTCTTCGACACCGGCGAGGACGAACTCGGCGGCGCGCTGATGCCGTACATCGTCATGGAGTACGTCGAGGGGCAGCCGCTCGGCTCCGTCCTCCAGGCAGACATCCGCAGCCACGGCGCGATGCCCGCCGACAAGGCGCTCAAGGTGACGGCCGACGTGCTGGCCGCGCTGGACACCAGCCACGAGATGGGCCTGGTCCACCGCGACATCAAGCCCGGCAACGTGATGGTGACCAAGCGCGGCATCGTGAAGGTCATGGACTTCGGCATCGCCCGCGCCATGCAGTCGGGCGTCACGTCGATGACGCAGACCGGCATGGTCGTCGGCACCCCGCAGTACCTCTCCCCCGAACAGGCCCTGGGCCGTGGTGTGGACGCGCGCTCCGACCTGTACTCGGTCGGCATCATGCTGTTCCAGCTGCTGACCGGCCGCATCCCCTTCGACGCGGACTCCCCGCTCGCCATCGCGTACGCGCATGTGCAGGAGGAGCCCGTCGCCCCGTCCACCATCAACCGGTCGATCACCCCGGCGATGGACGCGCTCGTGGCCCGCGCACTGAAGAAGAATCCGAACGAGCGCTTCCCGAGCGCCGCCGCGATGCAGGACGAGATCGCGCGCGTGCTGAGCGCGAGCGGCCAGACCGGCGCCCCGGCGATCGTCGCCGGTGCGGGCGCACCGGCGAACAGCGGTTCGGGCGTCGGGTCGGCGGTCTTCCCTCCGGTCGACCAGTCCACCCCCGCGCCGCAGAACGTCCAGACGCCGTACCAGCCGGGCCCCTACCAGTCGCAGCAGCAGCCGGGCCCGTACGGTGTGCCGGCGCAGACGCCCGCCCCGGCGCCGAGCTACGGCTATCCGCAGTCGGCCCCGGCGTACCAGACGCCGGCGGCGATGTCGCCGATGCATCAGCAGACCCCGCCGCAGTACTCGATCTCGGCTCAGACGCACGCCCCGTCCTCGGGCGGCGGCTCCAAGCGGAACATGCCGGTGATCGTGGGCTCGATCGTGGTCGCCCTGATCGCGGTCGGCGGACTGATCACCGCGCTCGCGCTGCAGGACGACGACTCGGGCAAGGGCGGTACCGAAGCCTCGTCGAGCGAGTCCCCGGCCGGTGACCACAAGGATCCGGAGCGGAACCGGACGATGAAGACCGAGGCCTGCACGGACGCGAACGAGAACATCGACGACCCGAACAAGGTCGACGCTCCGAGCTTCCTCTACAAGGACATCCTCTCGGCGCGTGCGTGCACGGACGCCGCGGGCTGGACCGTCAAGATCATCAAGGTTCCCGGCAACGCCTACGCGGAGGACCAGATCGTCGACCAGTTCCCCACTCCGGGAGCTGCCGTGTCCGAGACGGGCGCCCACTTCGAGCTGCGCATCGCGACGGGCGACCCGGCGTAGCGGCCCGGCGTAGCGACCCGTCAGGCCCATGGGCCATTGGTGCTGGGTCGTCGGCGCTGGGTCGTCGGTGCTGGGTCGTCGGTGCTGGGTCGTCGGTGCTGGGTCGTCGGCGCCGGGTCGTCGGCGCTGGGTCGTCGGCCATCAACCATCGGCCATCCGTCCGGATTACCTGAGATGCCGGACATATCGTCACATGTGACGCTAACTGCATGGCTTCAGGACATCTCGCCGCACGGCCCTCACGGGGCGTGGCCTGCCTGGCATTGACGGCAGCCGCGACACTGGGGGCCATGGCGGTCGGGGAGGCGCAGGCGGCCCCCGGCCGGGGTACGGCGGCGGGCGCGCCACGGGCGACGGCGCCTTCCTGGGCGCCGCAGGCTCCTGGGGCGCCTTGGACGCCTTGGACGCCGCAGGCTCCTGGGGCTGCTTGGGCTCCTGTAGCTTCCCGGCCTCCTTTGGCTCCCGCGGCCCCTCCGGCCCCTTTGGCCCCTCCGGCCCCTCCGGCCCCTTTGGCTCCTTGGGCTCCTTGGGCTCCGCTCCCGTCCGGTTCGCCGTCCGCACCGGCGCCCCCGCTGTCGTCGGTGCCGCCGTCCTTGGCGCCGTCTTTGGCGCCGTCTTTGGCGCCGTCCGTGGCGCCGTCCGTGGCGCCGTCCGCCGCGTCCCCTTCCGCTTCGCGCCCCGCCGCGTCCGCCGACCCGTCGACCACGCCCGCGCCCGCACCCGCGCATCCCGCGCCGCCGCACCCCGCCGCACCCTCCGCCTCGGCCTCCGCCTCCTCGCCCACCCCCTCCGCCTCCTCCGCCTCACCGTCGCCGCATGCCGGATCGCCTCGCCCGGTCGACGCCCAGTCGCCGCTGGCCGGTCGGCCCGCCGGGGCGGGGCGGCCTCGCCCCGGGCGGACGATGACGCCCGAGGAGCTCGCCCGCGCCGACGCGCTGGAAGAGGCCGCGGAGGAGGCGACCGAGCCCGCCGCCGTACCGGCCCTCACTCCGTACGCGAGCACGTCCCCCGGAACCGGCCGCATGACGCGGCAAGCCCTTGAGGGGCCGGCCGTCGAGCAGGTCAAGCAGGTGTCGCTCGGGGCGGGAATCGCCCTGGTCGGGCTGGGTCTCGGCTTCCTCGGCCTCCGCATGCGCCGCGCCGGCTGAGCACTCCCCGATCGCCACGCGGGACAAGCGCCGATCACCGCAGCCCCGGGCCCGCATGACTTGCGCTGAGCAACATACTCGGTATACATACTCAGTATGTCGATCCGCCACGGGCTCCTGGCCCTCCTGGAACGCGGGCCTCGTTACGGCTCCCAGCTCCGCACCGAATTCGAGTCGCGCACCGGCTCCACCTGGCCACTCAACGTCGGCCAGGTGTACACGACCCTGAGCAGACTGGAGCGCGACGGCCTGGTCGTCCAGGACGGCGAGGACGACCAGGGGCACGCCCTCTACTCGATCAGCGACGACGGACGCACGGAGCTGCGCGCCTGGTTCGAGACACCGGTCGACCGCAGCAGCCCGCCCCGCGACGAGCTGGCCATCAAGCTCGCCATGGCCGTCGGCGCCCCCGGAGTCGACATCCGGGCCGTCATCCAGTCCCAGCGCCACCACACGGTGAAGGCGATGCAGGACTACACCCGCCTCAAGGCGCAGGCCCTCACCGACGTACCCACCAACCGCGACGAGGTCGCCTGGCTGCTCGTACTGGAACAGCTGATCTTCCAGGCCGAGGCCGAGGCCCGCTGGCTGGACCACTGCGAGTCCCGCCTGGTCCGTCTCGCCGAGGCCGCCGCCACGGAGCCCGAGCCGAGCACGTCGCCGCGCACCACGCCCCGTGCCGCCTCCCGGCCCCGCGCACGCCGCTGAGCCCACGCCGCACCGCTCAGCCACGGGCCCCGCTGCCCGCAGCACACCGACCACAGAACTGTTCCGAGGGGGAACCCACCGTCATGTCCCCGAACGTCCCGTCCCCGGCTCCGTCCGCTCCGCCTCTGCCCGTGGACGCCCCGGTGCTCGAACTCCGCAACCTCACCCGCACCCATGGCAGCGGCATCGCCGAGGTGCACGCCCTGCGCGGGATCAACCTCGCCGTGCACCCCGGTGAGCTCGTCGCCGTGATGGGCCCCTCCGGCTCGGGCAAGTCCACCCTGCTGACCCTCGCGGGCGGACTCGACAACGCGACCAGCGGGCAGATCGTCATCGAGGGCCAGGACATCTCCACGCTCGGCCGCAAGGGCATCGCCGCTCTGCGCCGCCGCAGCGTCGGGTACGTCTTCCAGGACTACAACCTCATCCCCGCGCTGACCGCCGCCGAGAACATCGCCCTGCCGCGCGAACTCGACGGGGTCTCGGTCCGCAAGGCGCGCAAGGAGGCCCGGGCCGCGCTGGAGGAGATGAAACTCCTGGACGTCGCCGACCGCTTCCCGGACGAGATGTCCGGCGGCCAGCAGCAGCGCGTCGCGATCGCCCGCGCGCTGGTGGGGGACCGGCGCCTGGTGCTCGCCGACGAACCGACCGGGGCCCTCGACTCCGAAACCGGCGAGACCGTCCTCGCGCTGCTCCGCAACCGCTGCGACCAGGGCGCCGCCGGGGTGATGGTGACGCACGAACCTCGGTACGCCGCCTGGGCGGACCGGGTGGTCTTCCTGCGCGACGGTTCGATCGTCGACCAGACCCTGGCCGTCGGAGCCGACTCGCTGCTGGCCGCCGGGAGCGCCGAGTGAGCCCCTTCACGGGGTGGCGCGCCGCCCTCCGCATAGCCCGCCGCGACGCCATGCGGGCGAAGGGCCGCAGCGCCCTGGTGGTCGCGATGATCGCGCTGCCCGTGCTCGGTGTGACGGCCGCGGACATCACGTACCGCAGTGTCGACTCCACCGAGGCCGAGCAGCTGACGGCCCGGATGGGCTCGGCCGACGCGCTGTTCAGCGACCCGGGCATGGGGCCGCTGCAGCAGATGCCCGACGGCAACGGCTACGACATCGCCGGTGACGAGGCACCCGAGGGGGAGGTCCCGCCGGTCGACATGCGTACCGCCTTCCCCAGGGGCGCGCGGGCGATCAGCACCCAGTCCGTGCCCGCGAGCGTCACGACGGCGTACGGGCTCACCAACACCGAGATCGTGGAGTTCCGCACCTCGGACCCGATGGCCCGCGGCAAGATCGACCTGGTCGAGGGCGCGTTCCCGCGCGGTAGCGGTGAGATGGCGGCCACCAAGCCGTTCCTCGACTCGTCCGGGCTGCACATCGGATCCCGCACCACCGTGAACAGCGCCGGCCGGACGTACACCATCACCGCTGTGGTCGAGGAGCCCGCCGATCTGAAGGCGCAGCACCTGTACGCCGATCCGGGCGCCGTCATCGCCCCGTGGCGGGCCGCGGCCGACCGCGACAAGAAGGTGCTGCCGCCCAACACCGGCTCGACCGAGTGGCTGGTCTCGGGCTCCGGCACGGCGGGCATCGGCTGGGGCGACGTGCTCGCGGCCAACAAGGCCGGCGCCCTCGTCGTGTCCCGCCAGGTGGTCCTGGACCCGCCGCCGGACTCCGAGGTCCCGATGGCACAGTCGGAGAACCGCTACTACTCGGACGACTCCGCCGAGGCGAGCGCGGCCCTCGTCACCGTGGTCGCCATGGCCCTCCTGGAGATCGTCCTGCTCGCCGGACCGGCCTTCGCCGTCGGTGCGCGCCGCTCGCGCCGTCAGCTGGGACTCGTCGGCACCTGCGGCGGTGACCGGCGCCACGTGCGCGCCGTGGTGCTCTCCGGCGGGCTGGTGCTGGGCGCCATCGGGGCGGTGACCGGCGTCGCGGCCGGGCTGCTGCTCACGATGGCGTGCCGGCCGCTGATCGAGGACTGGGCCGGGCAACGCTTCGGTTCCCTGCTCCTGAAGCCGGTGGAGCTCCTCGTCATCGCCGCGCTCGGGCTCGTCACGGGTCTCCTCGCGGCCCTGGCCCCGGCGATCGTGGCCGCCCGGCAGTCCGTACTGGAGTCGCTCACGGGCCGGCGCGGTGTGCGCCGCGGCTCCCGGGTGCTGCCCACCGTGGGCGCCTGTGTGCTGGCCCTCGGCGTCGCCATCGCCGTCTTCGGCGGTACCGGCGGCAACACCACCCTGGTCGCCGGCGGCTCGGTCGTCGCCGAGCTCGGCCTGCTGGCCTGCATTCCGGTGATCGTCGGCCTGCTGGGCCGGCTCGGCCGCAGGCTGCCGCTCTCGCCGCGGATGGCGCTGCGCGATGCCGCCCGCAACCGCGGCCGCACCGCCCCGGCGGTCGCCGCCGTGATGGCGGCCGTCGCGGGTTCGGTGGCCATCGCGACGTACATGTCCAGCAGCCTGGCCGAGTCCGACCAGGACTACATGCCCATGCTGTCCCGGGGGACCATGGTCCTGTCGTCCGCCGACGCCGAGACGGCCGAGCGCCTCCCGCTGGCCCGGGCGTCCGTCGAGCGGAACATGACGGTGACCGGCGGTCACGCCGACTTCTCCCGGGTCTGGGCAGGCAGCGACTGCAACGTCTACTACGAGGACGAGAACAGCTGCGGCAGCATGGAGCTGGTCAAGCCCACCGGTGAGGGCCACACGTGCCCGCTCAACACGAAGGGCGCCAAGGAGCTCGCCGCGCGGCTCTCCTCGGAGGAGCACCGCCGGATGATGCGCTCCCCCGCCTGCATGGACGAGTACCTCTCCTCGGGCAGTTTCAGTTCCGAGTCGAACATCGTGGTGGGCGGCCCGGACCTGCTCCGCACCTACGCGAAGCTCGACGACCCCGCGGCCGCCGAGGCGCTGAAGGCCGGCACCCCCGTCCTCCTGAACCAGGCGTACGCGAAGGACGGCGAGGTCACGCTCAAGACCGTCCACACGTACAACGCCAAGGACGAGAAGAACCGCAAGCTGCACCCCGGCCCGGCCCGCACGTCCACGGACCGGCTGAAGGTGTACGTCGCGGACGCCGAGTACGCCGCCACCCCCGGCATCCGCATGATCCTGCCCCAGCGGGCCGCCGAGCGGCTCGGCCTCCACACCCAGCCGTCCGGCAGTGTCTACGCCGTCCCCCACCCGCCCACGGACGCCGAGGAACAGCGCGTCTCGGCCGCCATCGACCAGGCAGGCGGCGGGCTCTGGCTCCAGACCGAACGCGGCCCCGGTGACCGGCAGAGCACCATCCTGCTGATCCTCACCCTGTTCGCCGGCGTGGTGACCCTGGGTGCGGCTGCCATCACCACCGGCCTCGCCAAGGCCGACGCGGAGGCCGACCTCACCACCCTGAGCGCGGTCGGCGCGCCCCCGCGGGTGCGGCGCTCCCTCTCCGGATTCCAGTGCCTGGTGGTGGCGCTCACCGGAGTGCTGCTGGGCACCGCGGCGGGGCTGGTGCCCGCCGTGGCGCTGCGCCTGGTCGATCTGCGGAAGGCGATGGAGGCGATGCGGAAGGAGCCCATGGAGTCCGCCTTCACGCCGATCGTGCTGCCCTGGGAGACCATCGGGCTGCTGGCCGTGGTCGTTCCGCTGCTGGCCGGGGTGCTGGCGGCGGCGCTCACCCGCTCCCGGCTGAAACTGGCCCGGCGCGCCGGATGAATCGGCGGGAGGCGGCGACGGCGGCCTGACCGGCGGCTTCGGCACACATCCGGTGCCCCCGGAAACGGTGGATCATCCGTTTCCGGGGGCACCACACTGTTGTACGGCGCGTGTGCGAGACAATGGGCGGCATGGAGATGCCGAGGAATGAACGGTCGCAGGAGCACCCCCAAGTCCTCGTGGTGGGGCAGGACGGAATGGCGATCGGCGGCGGTGGCACTGACGACGAGTCGCGGGAGGTCCCGGTGACGGAGATGGTCGAACAGCCCGCGAAGGTCATGCGCATCGGCAGCATGATCAAGCAACTCCTGGAGGAGGTCAGGGCGGCTCCTCTCGACGAGGCGAGCCGCGTGCGCCTGAAGGAGATCCACGCCAGTTCCGTCAAGGAGCTGGAGGACGGCCTCGCGCCGGAGCTGGTGGAGGAACTGGAGCGGCTCTCGCTGCCGTTCACCGAGGAGTCGGTTCCCTCCGAGGCGGAACTGCGGATCGCGCAGGCCCAGTTGGTCGGGTGGCTGGAGGGCCTCTTCCACGGCATCCAGACCGCGCTGTTCGCCCAGCAGATGGCCGCCCGGGCCCAGCTGGAGCAGATGCGTCGCGCGCTGCCTCCCGGCAGCGTTCACGAGGAGGAGGACGGCGGCGCGGACCCGCACGGGCCACTCCGCTCCGGCCCGTACCTGTAGGCCTGCCCGCACCCTTCCCGTCCCCGTCGATCCACCCGATTACGCGAAAGGGCCCGGCACTCGTGTGCCGGGCCCTTCGCACGTGCCGGGGCCTCGCGGGGCGGGATCAGGCCGTTGCGTGCGTCTGGAGGAGCACCTTGCCGACGTGGGTGCTGGACTCCATCACCCGGTGCGCCTCTGCCGCGTCCCGCATCGGCAGCACGCGGTCCACGATCGGCCGGACGACACCGTCGGCGATCAGCGGCCAGACGTGCTCGCGTACGGCGGCGACGATCGCGGCCTTCTCGGCGAGCGGGCGGCCGCGCAGCGATGTCGCCGTGACGGCGGCCCGCTTGTTCAGCAGGGCGCCGAGGTTCAGCTCGCCCTTCGCGCCGCCCTGGAGACCGATGATCGCGAGCCGTCCGTTGACGGCGAGCGCCTGCACGTTCCGGTCCAGGTACTTCGCTCCGATGATGTCGAGGATGACGTCGGCACCCGCCCCGTCCGTCGCCTTGCGGACCTCCTCGACGAAGTCCTGCTCCCGGTAGTCGATCAGGATGTCGGCGCCGAGCTCGGCGCAGCGCGCCAGCTTCTCGGGTCCGCCGGCGGTCACGGCCACCTGGGCACCGACCGCCTTGGCGAGCTGGATCGCCATCGTGCCGATGCCACTGGACCCGCCGTGCACCAACAGCGTCTCGGTGGGGCGCAGGTGGGCCACCATGAACACGTTGGACCAGACGGTGGACGTCACTTCGGGCAGCGCCGCGGCGAGCGTGAGGTCCAGCCCCTCCGGTACGGGGAGCAACTGGCCCGCGGGGACGGCGACCTTCTCCGCGTAGCCGCCGCCCGCGAGGAGCCCGCACACCTCGTCGCCGACCGACCAGCCGACGACACCGGGGCCGAGGGCCGAGATGCGGCCCGCGCACTCCAGACCCGGGTAGGGGGAGGCCCCGGACGGCGGGTTGTAGAAGCCCTGCCGCTGGAGCACGTCGGCCCGGTTGACCGCGCTGGACACGACATCGACGAGGACTTCACCCTCGCCGGGTACGGGATCGGGCACCTCGGCCCATACGAGCGCCTCGGGGCCACCGGGTTCGGGGATCGTGATCGCATACATGGCCGCGAGGCTACTCCGTGGACGGTGGACGGCCACGCTGTGCGGTGGTGCGGCGCGCGACGGTCGATGTTCGGGGCGGGGGCCGGCCCGCCCCGAGGCGACGCGGGGCGGGCGGCGTGGGGGTGGCGGCCGGCCCGCTCCGCGGCCACGCGGAGCGGTCGGTGGTTCGCCTCGGTCAGGCGCGCGGGGCTGTCTGCGGCGGGTGGTTGACCGGCGGGTCGTTGGAGACGCGCACGATGGTGATCAGCCGGTCCGTCAGTTGCAGCGGGCTCGCCGCGGGATCGTCGTACCCGAGCAGCCGGTGCCCGCGCAGGACGTTGACCACGAGATCGTCGGTCTCGCGGACGTTCTTGCCCACCTCGGCCTTTATCACCGGCCGTTCGACCAGGTCGAGACCGCTGCCCTGCTGGATCAGGTCCTCCATCACCGTGCCCGCGCTGGGGCTGAGCACGGAGAGCCCGAGCAGCCGGCCTGCCGCGCTGGCGCTGGTGATCACGGCGTCGGCGCCGGACTGACGGAGCAGTGGAGCGTTCTCCTCCTCGCGCACCGCGGCGACGATCTTCGCGCCACGATTGAGCTGGCGCGCGGTCAGTGCGACCAGAACCGCCGTGTCGTCGCGCTGGGTGGCGATGATGATCTGACGCGCTTTCTGCAGCTCGGCCCGCAGAAGCACATCGCTGCGCGTCGCGTCCCCGAGTACGCCGGTGAAGCCCTCGGCGTTGGCGACCTCTATCACCTTGGACGCCGGGTCGACGATGACGATCTGGTCCTTCCGCAGCCCGGTGGCGCAGAGGGTCTGGATCGCCGAACGGCCCTTCGTACCGAAGCCGACGACGACGGTGTGGTCACGCAAGTTGGATCTCCAACGCTTCAGCCGGAAGTCCTCGCGGGTCCGTTCCGTGAGGACCTCGAGGGTGGTGCCGACCAGGATGATGAGGAAGAGGACGCGCAGCGGTGTCACGAACAGCACGTTCACGAGCCGGGCGCTGTCGCTGTACGGGGTGATGTCGCCGTATCCGGTGGTGGAGAGCGTGACCGTGGCGTAGTACACCGCGTCCAGCAGGTCGACCTTGCCGTCAGCCGCGTCGTGGTAGCCGTCGCGGTCGAGCCAGACGATCAGCACCGTGACGGCAAGCACCATCAGAGCCATGATCAGCCGCTTGGCGACCTGACGGGCCGGGCCGTCGACGACCCGGCGCGGGAGCATCACCCGGGTGGGGACGACCTGTTCGTCGGCCCGTCTGGCCATCGCGTCATGGCCGGGAAGTTTCACGTGAAACACCCTTCAGTCCACGGCGTAGCCGGGGCCCACGGTAGATCGAGGATCTCCACCTCGGTGCCGGACCGTACCCCGCCCGGCTCCACAACAGCCAGCCCGTCCGCGGCGGCGACGCCGCGCAGCATGGCAGGACCGTTGTAATGCAGGGGTACGACGTGATCCACGCCCCCACCGGTTCCCGCGCTGCCGGGGTGAGTCGCGGCATCAAAGGGGCCGGAATCAGGGGCACCCCCTGCTCGGTGGACCACGGGGACCAGACGGGTGTCGTGCGGGTGGCCGTGCACGTCGTCGCGTATGGCCACCCGGTAGGGGTCCTCGGCGGTTCGGCCCGCCAGCTCCCTGAGCAGCGGCTCGGCCAGGGTGAGCAGGCCCGACACCGCGGCGAGCGGATTGCCGGGCAGGCCGACGAGATACGGGCCCCGGGCGCCGAGCCGGGCCAGCAGCATGGGGTGGCCGGGGCGCACGGCGACCCCGTCGACGAGCAGCTCGGCACCGATCTGGGCCAGAACGGGGTGCACATGGTCGACGGGCCCGGCGGCGGTGCCGCCGGTGGTGACGATCAGGTCGGCCTCGGAACCGGTGATCGCCTGCCGGAGGGCCTCCGCGTCGTCGCCGAGGCGGCGGGGTGCGGAGACGTCAGCGCCCAGAGCACGCAGCCAGGGACCGATCATCGGGCCGAGTGCGTCGCGGATCAGCCCGTCGTGCGGCAGCCCGGCCGTGAGGAGTTCGTCGCCCAGGACGAGGACGTCGACGCGCGGCCGGGGCCGGGCCGGCAGAGCGTCGTAACCGGCGGCTGCGGCGAGTCCCAGGACCGCGGGCGTCACCAGCGTTCCGGCGGGCAGGAGCTGGTCGCCCGAACGGCATTCCTGGCCGCGCGGCCTGATGTCCTGGCCGGGATGCACCTGACGCTGCGCGTGCAGCAGCCCCTTGGACTCGTCGGCGTGCGCGTGTTCGCTGCGGATGACCGCGGTGACGTCCGCCGGAATCCGCGCTCCCGTGGCGATGCGGACGGCGTCGCCGTCGGGGAGCGGGACGGGGGCGGCGTGACCTGCGAGGATCCCCTCGTCGGCACGGATGGTCCACGGCCCCGGACCGGCGACGGCCCAGCCGTCCATGGCGGAGGTATCAAAGGACGGCAGGTCGGTGAGCGCGGCGAGCGGCTCGGCGAGCACCTGCCCGAGCGCCTGGTCGAGGGGAAGCCGCACCGTACACGGAGGAACGGCTCGCCCGGCCCTGGCGGCCACGGCACGAGCCTCGGCCCACGGGGTCGCACGGGCGTGCGGCCGGCCGTGGGGGGCGGGCTGGTCCCGGTGGGGTGCGGCGGAGCGCTCGGCCCTGTGGGGCGAGGAGGCGGCCTCACCGGTCCGGCCCGGGTTCGTCGCCTGGGCGTCGTCGGCATGGTTCCGGGAGCGGTCCGAGGCGCGGGGCCCGGGTCGCGCGCCCGCGTCGGCCCCCGGCGGCGGCTGTCGGCCGACCAGAGCGAGGGCCTGCGCCACGGCCCGCTCCTCTTCGGCCTCGGCGTCGACAGCGCTGTTGCGGTCCTTGGCCAACGGGAGCCCGCCCGGGCCCGGCGGCCGCTGGGCCCCGCCGCTGTCGCCCGTCATGGCGTCTCGGCCTCGTCCGCCCACCGGAGGGCGAGCGCGGCCGCCTTCGAGGCGGCCTCGGCCACTGCCTCCGGGCCGCCGCCGTCGCCGCTCGCCTTCGCCGCCGCGTAGCCGACCAGGAAGGTCGTCAGGGGCGCGGCGGGGCGGGCGACGCCGTGGGCGGCGTCGCGGGCGAGGTCGAGGAGGACGCCGGTGTCGACGTCGAGTTCGATGCCCAGTTCGTTCTTGACTGCGGTGACCCATTCATCCAGCACGGTCCCATGCTCCCTGATCCGGGCCCGGGCCGAAGCGATGTCCTCCCAGGTGTCGCAGTCAAAGGAGGCCAGGGGGTCCGCCGCCACCCTGGAAAGCTTCAGTTCGTGGGTGAGCAACCGCAGGGGCAGACCCGCCAGACTGCCGTGCTCGGTGGCGATGAGAGCCAGTTCCCGCCGCAGCGGCTCCGCGCGGTAGACGGCGACCAGCGGCTGGTCCCGGCCGTCCGGGTCGGTGCAGACAGCACCCTCGACACCCCTCCGACCGGCCGCGTCCAGCAACGCGCCCACCGTGTCCGCGCCCAGGAACGGCAGATCGGCGGAGAGCACGAGCACGTGCTCAGCCGCGGTGTGCCGCACCCCCGCACCGAGCGCGGCCAACGGGCCGCCGCCCTGCGGCTCTTCGCGCGTCCAGGTCACCGCGCGCGCGGTGGGCCGCCGTCCCCCCACCACCACAGTGGCCCCGGCGCCGGCGCACGCACCGAGCACCCGGTCGAGCAGCGCGCGGCCGCCGACCCGGACCCCGGGCTTGTCGGCACCGCCGAGCCGCTTGGCGGCTCCTCCGGCGAGAACGATGGCGTCATACGCGGTCATGCCCCGAGTATGCGTGCCCCACCGTCCGCTGGATCCTCCCGGTCCACGTTCCCGTGGATCACCGGTCCCCGTGGGTCACCGCTCCCGTGGGTCACCGCTCCCCGGTCCGGCCCGGAACGGAACAGGCACTGGAACGGGGAGCGGGGAGTACCGGGAGGAACCGCCGAACGACAACGCCCACCCTGCGACGCCCTGTCCGGAACGCCGCGGCTATGACGCCCTGGCTACAACGTCCGCAGCAGTACCGCCGGCTGTTCCACGCAGTCGGCCACGTAGCGCAGGAAGCCTCCCGCCGTACCGCCGTCGCAGACCCGGTGGTCGAAGGTCAGCGAGAGCTGGACGACGCGTCGCACGGCCAGTTCGCCCTCGTGCACCCACGGCTTGGGGACGATCCGGCCGACGCCGAGCATCGCCGCCTCCGGGTGGTTGATGATCGGCGTCGATCCGTCGACCCCGAACACGCCGTAGTTGTTGAGCGTGAACGTGCCGCCGGTCAGCTCCGCCGGTGTCAGCGACCCGGTCCTCGCCGCCTCGGTCAGCCGGGCGATCTCCGCCCCGACCGACTCCGCGTTGCGCGTCTGCGCGTCCCGGATGACCGGGACGACCAGTCCGCGCTCGGTCTGCGCGGCGAACCCGAGATGGACCTCCGGCAGCCGCACGATCTCGCGCGCCTCCATGTCCACCGTGGAGTTGAGTTCGGGGTACCGGGCCAGGGCCGCCGTGCAGATACGGGCAAGCAGGGCCAGCACCGACACCTTGGGACCGGCACCGTTCATCGCCGCCCTGGCCGCCATCAGCTCGGTGGCATCGGCGTCCACCCAGCACGTGGCGTCGGGGATCTCACGCCGGCTGCGTGCCAGCTTGTCGGCGACAGCGCCCCGTACACCGCGGAGCGGAATCCGCTCTCCGGCAGGACCCGTCGAGGCCCCGGCCGTCACCGCGGGCCGCACCACCTGAGAAGACGGCGCTGATGACGCTGCTGACATCGGTGACGTCGATGCCGCCGCCGGCACCGACCGGATGGCGGACTCGACATCGGCGCGCAGAATCAGCCCGTCGGGCCCGGACCCCGCGAGCTGCCGCAGATCCAGGTCATGCTGCCGCGCGAGCTTGCGCACCAGCGGGGAGACGACGGCGACAGGTCCGGGTGCGACGGCAGCAGGGGCGGGGACCGCGGCGGGAGCCGAAAGGCCCTCCGGCCGGACCCGCCGACGCCGCACAGGCGGTGCCCCGGTCCCGTACCCCACCAGCACGTTCCCGGACCCGGACGGCTCCGCCCCAGCAGCCGCTCCGGAGGCCGGCCCCGCACCGGAGCCGGATCCCGTCATCGTCCCCGACGGTTCCGCGGTCCCGACGGCGACGGTCAGCAGCGGCGCCCCGACGGGGAGTTCGCCCCCCTCCTCGCCGAACCGTGCGGTCACCACGCCCCCGTACGGGCACGGCACCTCCACCATCGCCTTGGCCGTCTCGACCTCGACGACCGGCTGATCGATGGCGACGACATCGCCGACCTCCACCAGCCAGCGCACGATCTCCGCCTCGGTCAGCCCCTCGCCGAGATCCGGCAGCTTGAATTCGAGTACCTGCGGCATCAGTTCTCCGCCTCCCACTGCAGTCGTGCGACGGCGTCGAGCACCCGGTCCACGCCCGGCAGGTGGTGGCGCTCCTGCATCGGCGGCGGATACGGGATGTCGAAACCGGCGACGCGCAGCACCGGCGCCTCCAGGTGGTGGAAGCAGCGCTCGGTGATGCGGGCGGCGATCTCGCCGCCGGGCCCGCCGAAGCCGGTGGACTCGTGGACGACGACCGCACGGCCGGTGCGCCGCACGGACGCGGCGACGGTCTCGTCGTCGAACGGCACCAGCGAGCGCAGGTCGACGACTTCGAGGTCCCAGCCCTCCTCGACGGCGGCCTGCGCCGCCTCCAGGCAGACCGGCAGCGACGGTCCGTACGTGATCAGCGTCGCGCTGCGTCCGGGGCGGCGCACGACCGCCCGCCCGATCGGTTCGACGGCGGCCGGTGCCTGCGGCGACCAGTCCGCCTTCGACCAGTAGAGCCGCTTGGGCTCCAGGAAGACCACCGGGTCGTCGGACGCGATCGAGGCCCTCAGCAGCCCGTACGCGTCCTCGACCGTGGCGGGCGTGACGACGTGGAGACCCGGGGTCGCCATGTAGTACGCCTCCGAGGAGTCGCTGTGGTGCTCGACGCCGCCGATGCCGCCGCCGTACGGAACACGGACCGTGATCGGCAGCGGCATCGCGCCCCCGGTCCGGTTCCGCATCTTGGCCACGTGGCTGATGAGCTGCTCGAACGCCGGATAGGCGAAGGCGTCGAACTGCATCTCCACCACGGGGCGCAGCCCGTACATCGCCATGCCGACGGCCGCCCCGAGGATGCCGGCCTCCGCCAGCGGGGTGTCCGTGCACCGCTCGTCGCCGAACTCCTTCGCCAAGCCGTCGGTGATCCTGAAGACGCCACCGAGCGTCCCTACGTCCTCGCCGAGGACGTGCACCGACGGGTCCTCGGCCATCGAGTCGCGCAGAGCGCGCCCCAGTGCCTGGGCCATGGTGGCGGGCTTGGCCTTCGCCGTCCGCTCTCCGGCCGTGGCCGCTGCGGTGGTCATCGCCCTGCACCCCTGTCGTCCGTGCTCTGCTGGTCGGGCTGATCGTGCTCCGCGTCCAGCTCGACCCTGAGCCGGGCCGCCTGCTCGCGCAGCTGTGTCGTCTGCTCCGCGTAGACATGGGCGAAGAGATCCATCGGGTCGAGCACCGGGTCCGCGTTCATCCGGTCCCTGAGCTGCGCCGCCATCTGCTCCGCCGCCACGCGCGCCTCCTCGATGCCGTCGTCGTCGAGCAGGCCGCGTCCGGTCAGCTCGCGCTCCAGGAGCTGGACCGGATCGTGGGCCCGCCATGCCTCGACCTCGCTGTCCCCGCGGTAGCGCGTGGCGTCGTCGGCGTTCGTGTGCGCGTCCATGCGGTAGGTGACGGCCTCCACGAGCGTCGGGCCGCCGCCGCTCCTCGCCCGCGCCACGGCCTCGGAGAGCACCTGGTGCACGGCGGCGGCGTCGTTGCCGTCGACCAGCCGGCCGGGCATCCCGTACCCCACGGCCTTGTGGGCGAGGGACGGTGCCGCGGTCTGCTTGGCCAGGGGGACGGAGATGGCGAAGCCGTTGTTCTGGACGAGGAAGACGACCGGGGCCCGCCAGACGGCCGCGAAGTTCAGCGCCTCGTGGAAATCGCCCTCACTGGTGCCGCCGTCACCGACCATGGCGAGCGCCACCACGTCGTCCCCCTTCAGCCGCGCCGCGTGGGCCAGGCCCACGGCATGCGGCAACTGGGTGGCGAGCGGGGTGCACAGGGGCGCGATGCGGTGCTCGCGCGGGTCGTACCCGGTGTGCCGGTCGCCGCGCAGCAGGGTCAGGGCCTCGACCGGGTCCAGTCCCCGCGCCACGGCCGCGAGTGTGTCGCGGTAGCTGGGGAAGAGCCAGTCCCGCTCCTCCAGCACCAGGGCGGCCGCGATCTCGCAGGCCTCCTGCCCGGTGCTCGACGGATAGACGGCGAGCCGGCCCTGCTTGGTGAGCGCCGTCGCCTGTGCGTTGTACCGCCGGCCGCGCACGAGCTGGGCGTAGAGCCGCAGCAGCAGCTCGGGGTCCGCGTCGGCCACGGCGTCCGTACCGAGCACGCGGTACGGCTCGGGGTCCGGGAGCAGGGGCGCGGGATCGGTGAGCGGCTTCCAGGCCGGGGGCGGCGTGGGCCGGTAGGCGGCCGCGCCGGGCAGCTCTTGGACCGTCATGACAAGCACCTCCTGGCGTCGAGGGGTATCGAGCGACATCTGGCGGCACCGGGGTGCCCGGTGCCGAGGGGTGTTGATATGTGTCGAAACAGCGAAAGCCGTGCGAGGCGCCACATGTGGTGCGTCTCACCTACCGATTGTTCGGTCGCGAGCGCATTTTGGCTACAGGCACCGTCAGCCTGTGGACAAACGGTTCTCCACAGCCTGGGATGGGGACAGGTCGTCCAGGACGGGGAGGCACGGGAACATGGCAGCTGAACAAATGGCCGAGGGGGGCGAGGAGCCCGGCCGGATTCCCCCGGCACGCCCGCTCGACTCCATCGACCTCGCCATCCTCCGACTGCTCCAGACGGACGGCCGCGCCTCGATACGGTCGGTGGCCGACCGCGTCCACGTATCGCGGGCCAACGCCTACGCCCGGATCAACCGGCTCATCGAGGACGGCGTGATCCGCGGCTTCAGCGCACGGGTGAACCATGAGCGTGCGGGGCAGGGCGCCTCCGCGTACATCACGCTCAAGATCGTCCAGAATTCCTGGCGCACCGTGCGGGAGCAGCTCCAGGCGCTGCCCGGAGCGACGCACATCGCGCTGGTCAGCGGCGATTTCGACGTACTGCTGCTGGTGCACACCCCGGACAACCGGTCGCTGCGCGAGCTGGTCCTGACCAGGATCCAGGCCATTCCGGAGGTGCTGTCCACGCGTACCCTGCTGGTGTTCGAGGAGACGGACCTGGCCCCGGGCTCCGACCGGCCCCCGGAACTCACCTGAGCGGGTATGCCCCGACCGTCGGCCGTCGGCTCAGCGGCTGGACTTCATACCGTCGAACGCCAGCTGCACGACGGTGTCGGCGAGCCGCTCGCCCTCCGCGCCGCCGTCCGGCAGCGGACGGAACCACTCCACGAGCGAATTGACCATCCCGAACAGCAGCCGCGTCGCAAGCCGTATGTCCACGTCGGAGCGGAGGTCACCGTCCGCGACCGCCGCCTTGAGCAGGTCGGCCACGCGCTGGTCGAACTCGCGCCGCCGCTCCAGGGCCCAGCGCTCGGTCTTCGTGTTGCCCCGCACGCGCAGCAGCAGCGTGACGTAGGGCAGTTCGGCTATCAGCACCTCGACGGTGCGACGCGTGACGTATTCGACGCGCTCGATCGCACGGCCCCGCGTCGCGCCCGGCTCGTCGAGGATGCCGAAGAGCCCGTCCAGCGCCCGGCTCACCGCCCGCCGCAGCAGTTCTTCCTTGCCGGCGACATGGTGGTAGATGGACGATTTCGAGATACCCGCCGCCTTCGACAGGTGCTCCATCGAGGTGCCGTCGTAGCCTCGCTCGTTGAAGACACGGACAGCGACGGTGAGCAGAGTCTCCGGGGTATACGTGTCCCGCTTGGCCGTGGTCATGCCCGCGATCCTCCCCTACGAGTCGGACCGACCGGCAAATGGGGGGCGGGTCTTATCCACAGGTTTCGTGGGCCCCCTTGTCCCGACCGATCGTTCGGTTACTCTAACTCTGTCCGCCCGTCCCTGCCCAGCTCGATGAGGAGTTGGTCCGTCATGGCCGCCGAGCTCTCCCCGCACCAGCTGTCCGAGAAGCACCGCCCCACGCTCGACCGGGCCCTCGACGCGATCCGTACGCGTGCCTACTGGTCGCCGCATCCCGAGCACCCGAAGGCGTACGGCGAGGGTGGCGCGCCCGGCAGTCTGGGCGCCGCCGAGGGCAAGGCGGCCTTCGACGCCGTGCTGCACACCCGCCTGGACCTGGACCAGCCGGGAACCGACGGCTGGACGGGCGGCGAGATCTCTCCGTACGGTCCGGAGCTGGCCGTCGAGTATCCGCACGCCGATCTCGACGTGCTGCTTCCGGCGATGCGCGCGGCCATCCCCGCCTGGCGCGAGGCCGGCCCGGAGACCAGGGCCCTGGTCTGCCTGGAGATCCTGGCGCGGATCAGCGCCCGCACCCATGAGTTCGGCCACGCGGTGATGCACACCAGCGGGCAGGCCTTCATGATGGCGTTCCAGGCTGGCGGCCCGCACGCCCAGGACCGCGGCCTGGAGGCGGTGGCGTATGCGTACGAGGAGCAGATGCGCGCGCCCCGGACCGCCGACTGGTCCAAGCCGCAGGGCAAGCGCGATCCGATCGACCTGCACAAGACGTTCACCGCGGCCGGACGCGGCATCTCACTGCTGATCGGCTGCAACACCTTCCCCACCTGGAACGGCTACCCGGGCCTCTTCGCCTCCCTCGCCACAGGCAACCCGGTCCTGGTCAAGCCGCACCCCCGGGCGGTTCTCCCGCTGGCCCTCACCGTTCAGCTGGCACGTGAGGTGCTCGTCGAAGCGGGCTTCGACCCCAACCTGGTCGCCCTGGCCGCCGAGCGTCCGGGCGAGGGCATCGCCAAGACCCTGGCGGTCCGCCCGGAGATCAGGATCATCGACTACACCGGCTCCACCGCGTTCGGTGACTGGCTGGAGGCCAACGCCCGCCAGGCGCAGGTGTACACGGAGAAGGCCGGGGTCAACACGATCGTCCTCGACTCCACGGACGACTACCGCGGCATGCTGGGGAACCTGGCGTTCTCGTTCTCCCTCTACAGCGGCCAGATGTGCACCACCCCGCAGAACCTCCTGATCCCCCGGGACGGCATCACGACGGACGTCGGCGACAAGTCGTACGACGACGTGGTCACCGACATCGCCGCCGCCGTCACCGGACTCCTGGGCGACGACGCCCGGGCGAACGGCCTGCTCGGCGCCCTGGTCAACCCCGACGTGAGGGCCCGCCTGGAGTCGGCCGCGCAACTGGGTGAGGTGGCTCTGCCGTCGCGGGAGGTGACCCATCCCGACTTCCCCGAGGCGGTCGTGCGTACGCCGCTGATCGTCAAGCTCGACGGCAGCAAGCCGGACGAGGACGCGCCCTACCTCTCGGAGTGCTTCGGCCCGGTCTCGTTCGCGGTCGCGGTCGATTCGACGGCGGACGCGGTGGAGCTGCTGCGTCGCACCATCCGCGACAAGGGGGCGATGACGGTCGGCGCCTACACCACCTCACCGGAGGTGGAACGCGCGGTGGAGGACGTCTGCCTGGACGAGTCGGCCCAGCTCTCTCTCAATCTGACCGGCGGGGTGTACGTCAACCAGACGGCGGCCTTCTCCGACTTCCACGGCTCGGGAGGGAACCCGGCGGCGAACGCGGCACTGTGCGACGGCGCTTTCGTCTCCAACCGCTTCCGCACGGTAGAAGTCCGCCGCCAACGCTGACACCCCTCGGGGGCGGAGCCCCCGCTCACGTCACGGGAAAGGGGCGGGCAGGGGACGAGCTCGCCGCAGGCGCCCCCGCCCGCCCCCACTCCGCCGCTGCACCGCTACGCCCGGCCCCCGGAAATCTCCGCATACCGCTGCACCCACGCATGCATCGCGATCGCCGCCGCAGCTCCCGCGTTGATCGACCGTGTGGACCCGAACTGCGCGATCGAACACACCATCGAGGCGTGCTCGCGGGCCTCCTCGGTCAGCCCGGGCCCCTCCTGACCGAAGAGCAGCACACACCGCCGCGGCAGCTCGGTCCGCTCCAGCGGCACCGCGCCCGGCAGATTGTCGATGCCGATGATCGGCAGCCCTTCGGCCGCCGCCCAGGCCGTCAGCTCCGCGGTGTCCGAGTGGTGACGGACGTGCTGGTAGCGGTCGGTGACCATCGCTCCGCGGCGATTCCAGCGCCGCCGCCCCACGATGTGCACCTCCTTGGCGAGGAAGGCGTTCGCGGTGCGTACGACGGAGCCGATGTTGAAGTCGTGGCCCCAGTTCTCCACCGCCACATGAAAGTCGTGCCGTCGCAGATCGAGATCGGCGACGATCGCTTCCCGGGCCCAGTAGCGGTACTCATCGCCCACGTTGCGCCGGTCGCCGTGGGCGAGCAGCTCGGGGTCGTACCGCCCGCCCTCCGGCCAGGGCAGCGGGTGCGGCCCGACGCCGATCTCCGTACCGAATCCCTCGTCGTACTGCGCCGGCTCGCCCGTCGCCGACGCCGCGGGCGGGTCCGCCGCCACGCCCGCACCATCGGTGCTGCTGCCTGTAGTGCCTGTCTCGCTGCTCACCCGACGAGCGTATGGCCCTCGTCGTCACGGCGCTGCGGTGGCTCCCGGTCCTCAGCACCGGCACCGGCACCGGCAACCCTGCCCGCACCGGCCTCCGCACCCGCACCATCCGCGCCGGCAGCAGCCGCATCCGCAGCCGCGCCATCCCGCGGCCCCGGCACCTTGCCCCGCCTGAGCAGCAGATCCCGCCCGAGCACCGTCCTGCCTCCGAGCCACACCAGGAAGACGGTCGGCAGGAAGACGGCGTCCGCGGCGATCATGGCCATCGAGAAGAAGGGAAGTCCCAGCAGCAGGGCGATGCCCGCGTGCTCGCAGATCATCACGACGAGCAGCACGTTCTTGACGCGCCGGTTGAACAGGGTGAACGGGAAGGCGACCTGCACGATGACCGTGGCGTACGTCAGCACCATCACCATCAGCCCGCTCGACGCGAGAAGGGCCGAGAGGCCGGGCCAGGGCGTGAAGTAGTCGAGGTTGAGCGGGTAGTACAGCGCGGTGCCGTCCTGCCAGCGTGAACCCTGGATCTTGTACCAGCCCGCGGTGGCGTAGATCAGACAGACCTCGGCCATGATCACGACGAGCGTGGCGTTGTGAGCGAGGTTGGCTATGACGTCGAGCAGGGTGCGCGGCTCGCTGTCCGGTGCGTACCGGTTCACGGCCCACCAGACACCATGGCCGATCCACAGGACCCAGAAGAAGACCGGCAGCCAGGTGGTGCCGCCCAGGCTGTCCGTCACCGTGGCCCCGAAGAGGACCGCGCCGAGGGCCACCCACAGCAGCGGACCGACGACAGCGCCCGCGCGGGATTCTCCATCGGCCGAACGCCGTGCACGGCGGGCGTCCAGGGACCAGACCTGCCCGCACCGGGTCAGCACCAGGTAGATCGCCATGAGGTGGATGACGTTGTCGCCGCCGTCCCCCATGAAGATGCTGCGGTTCTGCAGGGACAGCACACCGGCCATGAAGAGGACGGACATGGCCCGGGTGTGCCAGCCCACCATCAGCAGCGCGGCGGCGACCAGCGCGAGCGCGTACACGATCTCGAACCAGATGGTGCTGTCCGACCACATCAGCGTGGTGAAGGCCTGGTTGCCGGAGATGAGCTGCTGCGCCATGTCCCAGCGCCACGGGGCGTCGGGGCCGTACATCTCGTGCCGGTGCGGAATCTCGCGCAGCAGGAACAGGAGGTACGTGGCGGCGAAGCCGATCCGGACGACTGCGCTCTGGTACGGGCCCAGGGAGGCGGCCGTGACGCGCTGGATGCCGCGGGCGAGCGTGCGGTCGGAGCCAGGTGTGCTCACTGGTCGGCCTCCTCGGAGGTGGCCGAGCCCTCGGGCAGGTCGGCGGCGGTGATCGTCCACCAGGGCAGCACCCGGTAGGACGGTTTGGTGCTGATCTTCTCGCCGCTCCACTCGGGGGCCGCCACGGACCGGGTCTCGGACCGGACCTGGATCCTCAGGACGTCGCCACCGTAGTCGTGCTCACTGAGGCGCAGCATCACGATGCGCCGGACGTACTGCTCGGAGAGTTCGCCGCGCAGTCCGTTGGCACGGTTCTGGGTGTCGTGCGAGCCGAGGTAGAAGTCCCAGCCCCGGCGGAGTTCGTTCTGCTGGACGTGGCTGGGCAGCAGATTGCCGCGTATCGCCTTGCCGTCCTCGCCGGAGAGACTCATCCAGGGGGTGGTCCGTCGCTTGTCCGGACCGGATATCTCGGCGCGGACGTGCACGGCGATGTTCTGCTGCAGGGGATTGGGCGCGAAGAGCTTCCAGTTCTGCTCGAACTCGGGGTAGATCCATCGGTCGACCGCCTCGCCGTGCTGCTTGGTCAGCGTGTTGGAGGGGGCGACGTGCAGGAACACCATGGCCAGCTGGACGCAGGCGATCAGGCCGATCACCGACAGCGCCACAGCGGCGACGACCTGGTACGGGTACGAGAGCCCGGCCATACCGACGCGCGGCCCAGGACCGGTACCGGGCCCAGGACCGGTAAAGGGCTCAGGAGTTGTACGGGGAGCCGGATCCGTGCCGGGGGCCACATCGGCACCGGCACGGGCGCCGGCGACGGCGACTGCACTGGCACCGGAATCGCCCCCGGGATCGGAATCCGAATGGCCGCGGGGCTCGGGGACCGTCCTGGTAGGGGGGACTGCCTCGCTCCTGGCCCCCTCGCCGACGTTCTCGACCCCCGCACTGACGCTCTCACCGACGCCACCGCCGACGCCCTCGTCGTCGTACGAATCCATCCCGCCCCGATCCCCGTCGATCCCGGTCAGTTATCCACAGGGTTGACACCCTACGGGCCGCAGACTCACCATTGAAGACATTGAACCGAACGATCGGTCGGTAGGGAGTCCGGGATGGCGGCAGTGACTGCGAGCCAGACAGCGCAGGCGACAGCAGGCAGGACCGATGGGGCGGACGGGGCCCTGGAGGCGGCCTTCGACGCGGCGGTGGCGGCCGACGAGCGCATCGAGCCACGCGACTGGATGCCCGACGCCTACCGCGCCTCGCTGGTCAGGCAAATGGCGCAGCACGCGCACTCCGAGATCATCGGCATGCAGCCGGAGGCCAACTGGATCACCCGCGCCCCCTCGCTGCGCCGCAAGGCCATCCTGATGGCCAAGGTGCAGGACGAGGCGGGCCACGGGCTGTATCTGTACAGCGCGGCGGAGACCCTCGGTACGAGCCGCGAGGAACTGCTCGACAAGCTGCACGCGGGCCGCCAGCGGTATTCATCGATCTTCAACTACCCGACCCTGACCTGGGCGGACGTCGGCGCCATCGGCTGGCTCGTGGACGGCGCCGCGATCACCAATCAGGTCCCGCTCTGCCGCTGCTCCTACGGTCCCTACGCCCGGGCCATGGTCCGCATCTGCAAGGAGGAGTCCTTCCACCAGCGCCAGGGCTACGAACTGCTGCTCGCGCTCAGCCGGGGGACACCGGCGCAGCACGAGATGGCCCAGGACGCCGTGGACCGGTGGTGGTGGCCGTCCCTGATGATGTTCGGCCCCCCGGACGACGCCTCGTCGCATTCGGCCCAGTCGATGACCTGGAAGATCAAGCGGCATTCCAACGACGAGCTGCGGCAGCGCTTCGTGGACATCTGCGTGCCGCAGGCCGAGGTCCTCGGCCTCACCCTCCCCGACCCGGACCTCCGGTGGAACGAGGAGCGCGGTCAGCACGATTTCGGGGCGATCGACTGGACGGAGTTCCAGGAGGTCCTGAAGGGCAACGGGCCGTGCAACGAAGAACGGCTCAGCCGGCGCCGCCGGGCGCACGAGGAAGGCGCCTGGGTCAGGGACGCAGCCGCCGCATACGCGCGGAAGCACGCCGCCGAGCACACCGATGACCGCACCGACGCACCGAACACGGCCGCAGCGAACACGGCTGTACCGAACGGGGAGGCGACAGCATGAGCAGCTCGACCGACTGGCCGCTGTGGGAGGTGTTCGTGCGCTCCCGCCGCGGGCTCTCCCACACCCACGCCGGCAGTCTGCACGCCCCGGACGCCGAGATGGCCCTGCGCAACGCACGCGACCTGTACACGCGCCGTTCCGAGGGTGTCTCCCTCTGGGTGGTGCCGTCCAGCCAGATCACGGCGTCCTCACCGGACGAGAAGGACACGTTCTTCGAACCGGCGGGTGACAAGCCCTACCGGCACCCGACGTTCTACGCGATCCCGGACGGGGTGAAGCACCTGTGACCGCCGCCCTCGCCCTCGGCGACGACGCGCTGGTGCTGTCGCACCGGCTGGGGGAGTGGGCGGGCCACGCCCCCGTGCTGGAGGAGGAGGTGGCCCTCGCCAACATCGCCCTGGACCTGCTGGGCCAGGCGCGGATCCTGCTCTCCCTGGCAGGCGACGAGGACGAGCTGGCGTATCTGCGCGAGGAGCGCGCCTTCCGCAACGTCCAGCTGGTCGAGCAGCCCAACGGGGACTTCGCCCACACCATCGCCCGTCAGCTGTACTTCTCGGTCCACCAGCACGGCCTCTACGAACAGCTGGCGGCGGGGGACGGCGAATTCGCCGGTCTGGCGGCCAAGGCCGTCAAGGAGGTCGCCTACCACCGGGACCACGCCGAGCAGTGGACCCTGCGCCTCGGTGACGGCACGCCCGACAGCCACGAGCGCATGCAGCGAGGGGTGGATGCCCTGTGGCGCTACACCGGCGAGCTGTTCCAGCCCGTCGAAGGCGTGGACGTGGACTGGCAGGCCCTGCACAGCCGCTGGCTGGACTCCATCACCACCGTGCTGGAACGGGCCACGCTGACCGTCCCCACAGGTCCGCAGACCGGTGCCTGGACCGCCGGGGTCGGACGGCAGGGCATCCACACGGAGCCCTTCGGCCGGATGATCGCCGAGATGCAGCACCTGCACCGCAGCCATCCGGGGGCGTCATGGTGACCTGGACGCCGTTGGAGGAGGAGCTGCGGAGCCTCGCGGGAGCCGTCCCCGATCCGGAGCTGCCCGTCCTGACCTTGGAGGAGCTGGGCGTTCTCCGGGGCGTCGAGGTGCTCGCACCGGGCCGCGTCAGGGTGCGGCTCACGCCGACGTACACCGGCTGCCCGGCGATAGGTGCCATGTCCGCGGACATCGAGCGGGTTCTTTACGACCACGGCATGACCGAGGTCTCCGTGGTCACCGTCCTCGCCCCGGCCTGGTCCACGGACGACATCAGTGCGGAAGGACGGCGCAAGCTCGCCGAGTTCGGCATAGCGCCCCCGCGGCCGCACGACGCCGCGGGGCCCTCGGCCGGACCCTCCGCGGGGCCCGTGCCCCTCGCCCTGTCCGTGCGCTGTCCGCACTGCGGCTCGACCGACACGGAGCTTCTGAGCCGCTTCTCGTCGACCGCCTGCAAGGCACTGCGCCGCTGTGTGTCGTGCCGCGAACCGTTCGACCACTTCAAGGAGTTGTAGATGTTCCATCCGCTGCGGGTCAGCGCGATCGAGCGGCTCACGGACGATGCGGTGGCCGTCACCTTCGCCGTGCCGCCGCAGCTCCGGGAAGTCTTCCGCCACACACCCGGCCAGCATCTCAATGTCCGCTACACCGTGGGCGGCGAAGAGATCCGGCGCTCGTACTCGATCTGCGCACCGGCCACCGAGCAGCCGGCCGACCCCGCGCTCCGGGTGGGCATCCGGCTCGTCGACGGCGGCGCGTTCTCCACGTACGCGCTCAAGGAACTGGCGGTCGGCGACCAGGTGGAGGCGATGCCGCCGATGGGCCGCTTCGTGCTCGCACCGCGCGCCGGGCAGTTCGCGGCGATCGTCGGCGGGAGCGGCATCACCCCGGTGCTGTCCATCGCGGCGACCCTGCTGGCCCGGGAGGCGAACGCCTCGTTCTGCCTGATCCGCAGCGACCGGACCGCCGCCTCGACCATGTTCCTGGACGAGGTCGCCGACCTCAAGGACCGGTACCCGGACCGGTTCCAGCTGGTCACGGCGCTCTCCCGGGAGGAACAGCAGGCGGGCCTCCCCTCCGGCCGGCTCGATCGCGAAAGGCTCACCGGACTGCTGCCCGCGCTCCTCCCGGTGGCCGAGATCCAGGGCTGGTACCTGTGCGGTCCGCTCGGCCTGGTCCGGGCCGCCGAGGGGGCGCTGAACGGTCTGGGTGTCGACCGCGCCCGTATCCACCAGGAGATCTTCCACGTCGCGGACAGCCCGGACGCATCCGCCCGGCCCCGGGTCGAGGCCTCGTCGCACAGCACGCTCACGGCCACCCTGGACGGCCGTTCGGGCGAATGGCCGGTGCAGGAGGGCGAGTCCCTGCTGGAGACGGTGCTGCGGAGCCGTGCCGACGCGCCGTACGCCTGCAAGGGCGGAGTGTGCGGCACCTGCCGCGCCTTCCTGGTCTCGGGCGAGGTGCGAATGGACCGCAACTTCGCGCTGGAGCCTGAGGAGACGGACGCCGGGTATGTGCTGGCCTGCCAGTCCCATCCGGTGACCGGGGAGGTGGAGCTCGACTTCGACCGCTGATCCGTGGCGGCGGCTCCCTGGCGCCGGCGCCCCGTACTCCGCCCGGACTGTTCCCTTCTTGTAGAACCTGTTCTATCTTGACGCTCCGTCAGGTCCGGGTACGGGCGCAGCGGTTCGCGGGAGGCCAGGACAGTGGACTTCACCTTCACCGAGGAACAGCAGGCAGCCACCGAGGCGGCTCGGGCGGTCTTCTCGGGCGTCGCGCCCGATGCGGTGCCCAGCCCCGCGCTCGTTCCGGGAGCGGTGGCCGAGGACATCGACCGGCCGCTGTGGGCCGGGCTGGCCACCGGCGATCTGCTGAGCCTCACGCTGGAGCCGGAGCACGGCGGGGCCGGCCTCGATCTGGTCGCGCTGTGCCTGGTGCTGCGCGAGTCCGCGAAGGTTCTGGCCCGGGTTCCGCTGCTGGAGACGTGCGCGGTCGCGATGGCGCTCCAGCGTTACGGTGACCGGGGCCTTGCGGCCGAACTGCTGCCACGCATCGGCCGGGGGGACCTCCTCCTCACGGTCGGCGCCAACGGCCGCACCGGCCACGATCCTGCCGAACTCGCCGTCACCGCACGGCCGGACGGCGCGAGCGACAGCGACAGCGACAGCGACAGCGACAGCGACAGCGACAGCGACAGGAACGGCGCCGGGACCCGCTGGGTACTCGACGGCGTGCAGTCGGGGGTGCCGTGGGCACAGGCGGCGGACTGGATCGCGGTACCCGCCCACACCGGGGACGGCCGCGCGGTACTGGCCTTGGTCCGCCGCGACGACGACGGTGTCACCATCGCCGATCAGGTCTCCACCAACGGCGAGCTCTTCGGCGAGGTAGGACTGAGCGCGGTCCGGATCGAGGCACGCCGGCTGATCGACGCCGCCGATGCCTGGGAATGGCTGCGCTCCGTACTCACCACCGGAACGTGCGCGCTCGCGCTGGGCCTCGGCGAGGCGGTCCTGGCCATGACGAGCCAGTACACCGGCAAGCGTGAACAGTTCGGCTTCCCCGTCGCGACCTTCCAGGCAGTGGCCGTGCAGGCCGCGGACCGCTACATCGACCTGCGCGCCATGGAGGTGACCCTGTGGCAGGCGGCCTGGAGGATCGCCGTCGGAGGGAGGGGCGACCTGCCACCGGCAGGCGATGTCGCTGTGGCGAAGATCTGGGCATCCGACGGGGTCCGCCGGGTCGTGCAGACGGCGCAGCACCTGCACGGCGGCTTCGGCGCGGACACCGACTACCCGCTGCACCGCTTCCATGCCTGGGCCAAGCAGATCGAGCTCTCCCTCGGCCCGGCAGCGGCCCACGAGGAGGCTCTGGGCGACCTGCTGGCCGCTCACCGCCTCGACTGACACCACCCGAGGCCCCACCGGACAGCCGCGACGCGCCGAGGCCGCGCCCAGGCCCGGCCTCCCGCGCCCGGCAAGTCGGGCGACGAGGTCAGACCACGAAGGCGGGGGCGCCGTTGTCGGTGACCATCGGCCGTCCCGCGCCGTCCCACGCCAGCATGCCGCCGTCGATGTTCACGGCGTCGATGCCCTGCTGCACCAGGTACTGGGTGACCTGGGCGGACCGGCCACCGACCCGGCACATCACGTGCACGCGCCGGCCGTCCTCCACCGCCTCGGTCAGCTCACCGAACCGGCCCACGAAGTCGCTCATCGGAATGTGCAGGGCGCCGTCGACGTGCCCGCCCGCCCATTCTTCGTCCTCCCGGACGTCCAGCACGAAGCCGTCCGCCGGCACCGCCGTGACGTCGACCGCGGGAAGCGGGGCGAAATTCATGGGTCATGCCTTCTCTCGTGAACGCGTGCCGAAATCATCGGAAGCCGCCCCGGAAACCGTCACCGGAGAGGCTTGCCGGAAACGCTACTGCACCAGGCCCGCCAGCTCGGTCTCACGCTGCGAGACCTCGCCCAGCAACTGCTCGGCGATCTCTTCCAGCAGGTGATCCGGATCGTCCGGAGCCATCCGCAGCATCGCGCCGATCGCGCTCTCCTCCAGCTCCTTGGCGAGGACCGTCAGCAGCTCCTTGCGCTGGGTCAGCCAGTTCAGCCGGGCGTAGAGCTCATCGGCCTCGCCGAGCTCTGCCTCGGGCACGACCGGGCCGGCCGCCCACTCCTGGGCCAGTTCCTTGAGCAGTGCCTCGTCCCCGCGCCCGTAGGCGGCGTTGACGCGCGTGATGAACTCGTCCCTGCGGGCCCGCTCGGTCTCGTCCTGGGCCAGGTCCGGATGGGCCTTGCGCGCGAGTTCGCGGTACAGCTTGCGTGCCTCGTCGGTCGGCCGGACCCGCTTCGGGGGCCTGACCGGCTGCTCGGTCAGCATGGCCGCGGCCTCCGGCGACAGACCGTCGGAGTCGATCCAGTCGTGGAACAGCTCGTCAACCCCGGGCATGGGCATGACCATCGCCCGTGCGTCCTGCGCCTTGCGCAGATCCTCCGGATCGCCTGTCCTCGCCGCCCGCGCCTCCGCGATCTGCGCGTCGAGCTCGTCGAGCCGGGCGTACATCGGGCCCAGACGCTGGTGATGCAACCGGGAGAAGTTCTCGACCTCGACGCGGAACGTCTCCACCGCGATCTCGAACTCGATCAGTGCCTGCTCGGCCACCCGCACCGCATGCGCCAGCCGCGCCTCGGGGCGCGCCTGCCCAGCGGTCGCGCCGCCCGCGGTCGTATCCGTACCGGCATCCGCACCGCCGCCACCGCCGTCAGCGGGCGCACCGGCATCGCTCTCCGCGGCGGGGCCTGAGCCCGCGGCGGGACCTGAGCCCGCGGCGGGGCCGTCCGCTCGCTCCCCGGCCTGGGAGCCGGGCTGCTCGTCCTGCAGGGCGTCGTCCTGCCGGGCATCGTCGTTCCGGGTGGTCGGCACCCCGGCGGCTTCGTGGGTCACCCGTCCAGCGTATGGCCACGGCCGGGGTGCCGAGGACGCACGGTCCGCTTCAGCGGGGCGTCACACCCCCGGCTCGGCGGCCACCCGTCCCGCTCCGATGGCCCGCACCAGATCCGCGTGGTCCGCCTCGGTACGGTCCGCGTACGTCACCGCGAACGCCGCCACCGCCTCGTCCAGCTCCTCGTTCTTCCCGCAGTACCCCGCGATCAGCCGTGGATCGGCGCTGTGCGCATGGGCCCGCGCCAGCAGCGCACCGGTCATCCGGCCGTAGTCGTCGACCTGGCCGGCCGCCAGTGCCGCCGGGTCGACGCTGCCCTTACGGTTCCTGAACTGCCGCACCTGGAAGGGCCGGCCCTCCACGGTCGCCCAGCCGAGGAGGATGTCGCTGACGACCTGCATCCGCTTCTGCCCGAGCACCACGCGTCGTCCCTCGTGCGCCACCTCCGGCACGTCGAAGCCCACGGCGGGCAGATGGGGCGCCAGGACCGAGGGCCGGGCCTCCTTCACCTGCAGGACGAGCGGCTCACCACGGTGATCCAGCAGCAGCACCACGTACGACCGGGTGCCCACGCTCCCCGTGCCGACCACCCGGAACGCCACATCGTGGATCGCGTACCGGACCAGCAACGGCACCCGGTCCTCCGAGACGGTGCCCAGGTAGTCACCGAGCCCCGCCGCCACCGCCGCGGCCTCCGCGTCCGGCACCCGGCGCAGCACCGGCGGCGCGTCGACGAACCGGCGCCCGCCGTCCCCGCAGTCCTCCGTGGACTTCGCGGCGAAGCGCGCACTGGTGTTGTTGCGCGCCTTCTCCGAGACCCGCTCCAGGGTGCCCAGCAGATCCCGCGCGTCCGTGTGGGAGACCAGTTCCTCGTCGGCGATGGCGTTCCACGCGTCGAGCGCGGGCAGCCGGGCCAGCAGCCGCATCGTCCGCCGGTAGGCACCCACCGTGTCGTACGCACCCCGCCGGCAGGTGTCCTCGTCCGCACCGGCCTCCCGGCCCGCGAGCACCAGCGAGGTGGCGAGACGCTTGAGGTCCCACTCCCAGGGGCCCACCACGGTCTCGTCGAAGTCGTTCAGGTCGATGACGAGGCTGCCCCGGGCGTCGCCGTACAGCCCGAAGTTCGCCGCGTGGGCGTCGCCGCAGAGCTGGGCGGCGACACCGGTGACGGGCGTCCCCACCAGGTCATGGGCCATCAGGCCCGCCGAACCCCGCAAAAACGCGAAGGGAGTGGCCGCCATCCGTCCCACGCGTATCGGTGTGAGGCCGGGCACCCGGCCCAGATTCGACTCCTCGACCGCCCGCACCGCGTCCGGCCGCCCCTCGGGCAGTACCAGAGAGGCGTGCGAGGAGCGGGGCACACGCCGGCGCAGCGCCTTTCCGGCCCCTCTCGGGGACAGCGGTGCGTTCCGGTCCTCCGGATCCGCCCGCCGGGCGAACCCGGGCACGACCGGAATGCGTGAACCGTCCTCCGCGGCCCGCTGTACCGGCACGGTCGCTTCGGTCTCGCTCATGGCGCACAGCCTCCCCCGACCGCACCCGGAGCCGCCGTCGGCGTCCGGTGTACCGGTCCCCTGTCAACTGGCGAAGACGGTACCGCCGTCCGCCGGTCACCCGCCCGGACGGTCGGGCGCCCGGACCGGCCGGAAGGCCGGAGGATCGGTCTAACAGCCGCCGAGGTCGTCCTTCAGATGGGTCTCGGCCCAGCTGCCCAGTTCCTTGAGCGCGGGTTCCATCGCGGCGCCGGCCTGCGTCAGGCGGTACGACACCCGCAGCGGCGGCCCTTCGTCGACCTCTCGGACCACCAGCCCCGCCGCCCCCAGTTCGGTCAGCCGGTCCGAGAGCATGCGCTCACTGATGCCGGGAATGGCCCGCCGCAGGTCGGCGAAGTGCACCGGCTGCTGCATCAGTACGGAGACGATCGGCCCGGTCCAGCGCTTACCGAACAGCTCGAAGACGCGGCTGATGCCCACGTCCACCCGCCTGCACGCCTGCTCGCTGTGATCCGCCATCCGTCCAGGGTACTGCCCGGACGTGAGGAGCTTACTATTTGTAAGCCACTATGTTATTACTAGGTACGAACGAAATATCGGACCGCTTGTCGGCCCACCCCTCACGAACCACCACCCACAGACCCACCCCTCACCGAACCATGGAGACCCTCATGGCCACCCTCCTGCACCTCGATTCCGCCCTCTTCCCCCAGGGCTCCGCGTCGCGCGAGGTCACGGCCGCCTTCGTGCAGACCTGGCGCGAGCAGCACCCCGACGGGCAGGTCGTCTACCGCGACCTCGCCGCCGAGCCCCTGCCGCACCTGGACGCCGAGGCCGCCGCAGCCGGCGCCGCACACCCGCTGCGCGGCGAACTCGCCGCGGAACTCGCCGCCGCGGACGCGGTCCTGATCGGCGCCCCGATGTACAACTTCTCGATTCCGTCGACGCTCAAGGCCTGGCTCGACCACGCGATCATCGCGGGCCACAACACCGGCCCCGACAGCCCGGTGGCCGGCACCCCGATCACCGTCGTCGCCAGCCGTGGCGGCTCGTACGCCGCGGGCACCCCGCGCGAGAGCGCCGAGTTTGTGCAGAACTACCTGGCGACGCTGCTGACGTCCATGTTCGCCGCCGAGGTCGACTTCATCGTCCCGGAGCTCACCCTGGCCCACAGCAAGCCGGAGATGGCCGAGCTCATCCCGCTCGCGGAGTCCTCCCGCGCCAAGGCGTTCACCGACGCCGCGGAGAAGGCCAAGGCCCTGGCGTCGCGCCTCGCCGCCTGAAGGCCCGGAGTACGGCAGACGTGAGGGGCCGGGGCCCGCGGGCCCCGGCCCCTCACGCGCGGCAGTCCCGAACCGGGCACCCCCACCCGAGGGATCTAATCGGGCGTTTCACGTGAAACCAAACACCCGGGAGAGCGCCCCCGGCGGGCATCCGGGGCCAGAACCGAAGAAGCCCCACAAGCCAATGGCTTGTGGGGCTTCTCTCTTGTGCGCGAGGGGGGATTTGAACCCCCACGTCCCTAAGGACACTGGCACCTGAAGCCAGCGCGTCTGCCGTTCCGCCACTCGCGCATGAGTGGTGTTTCCAGACTCTCGCTTGTGCTGCGAGCGCCTGGCGACAAACGGAAGATTAGCACGCTGGACAGGGTGGATTCACATCCGTTTGTTTCGCCGAACGTCCGGAGGGAACCGGGAACCCGGAGCCGCCGCCCCCCACTCCTCCTGAGTGCACCCAAGGTGCGGGACACTGTCTGGAGGCCGCCTTTACGATCCGTGTGAGGGGGGACACTCCTCCACAGGGCAGACAAGGGGAACCAGCCGATTTCCCGACGCGTGGATACGATCAGTAAGCAGTACAGGGATGACGACGACGGAGGAGGTGCCCCATGGGAGTCATGAAGCGTTTCGAGCAGCGTCTCGAAGGTCTGGTCAACGGCACCTTCGCCAAGGTCTTCAAATCCGAGGTCCAGCCGGTGGAGATCGCCGGCGCCCTCCAGCGCGAGTGCGACAACAACGCCACCATCTGGAACCGTGAGCGGACCGTCGTCCCCAACGACTTCATCGTCGAACTCAGCGCTCCGGACTACGAGCGGCTCAGCCCGTACTCCGGCCAGCTGGGCGACGAGCTCTCCGGACTGGTCAGGGACTACGCCAAGCAGCAGCGGTACACCTTCATGGGGCCCATCAAGGTCCACCTGGAGAAGGCGGACGACCTCGACACCGGCCTGTACCGGGTGCGCAGCCGCACCTTGGCGTCGAGTTCGTCACAGCAGGACCAGCCGGGCCACCAGCCGTTCCAGAACCAGCCGGGCCAGCAGGCCGCGCCGCCCGCCCATCCCGGGCACGGACGCCCCCAGGCTCCGGGCGGCTACGGCTACCCTCCCACCTCCGCCCCGCCCATGCCCGCGGCCCCGCCGCCGGCCTCCAGGCACGGCGGATCCCCCGGACCCGACCGACGTCCGCCGGCCACCCCCAGCCCCCTGCCGAACGCGCAGGTGCGACGCTGGATCGAGATCAACGGCACCCGCCACCAGATCTCCCGGCCGACGCTCGTGATGGGACGCAGCACCGACGCCGACGTGCGGATCGACGATCCCGGCGTCTCCCGGCGGCACTGTGAGATCAGGACCGGAACGCCCTCGACGATCCAGGATCTCGGGTCTACCAACGGCATCGTGGTAGACGGGCAGCACACAACCCGCGCTACGCTCCGCGACGGCTCGCGGATCGTCGTGGGCAACACCACCATCGTTTACCGGCAAGCCGAAGGGTGAAGCGGGGGCAATGTCAGAGCTGACCCTGACGGTCATGCGGCTAGGTTTCCTGGCTGTTCTGTGGCTGTTCGTGATCGTGGCCGTCCAGGTCATTCGAAGTGACCTGTTCGGAACGCGCGTCACGCAGCGCGGCTCACGCCGCAATGCTGCCGACGCACGGCCTCCACAGGCACGCCAGACCGCTGCGGCGCCGCCGCAGCAACGCCAGCAGCCCGGCCGCCAGCGCCGGGGGGCACCGACAAAGCTGGTCGTGTCCGAGGGGACGCTCACCGGCACCACGGTGGCGCTCCAGGGCCAGACCATCACGTTGGGCCGCGCCCATGACTCAACGATCGTGCTGGACGACGACTACGCGTCCAGCAGGCATGCCAGGATCTACCCCGACCGTGACGGCCAGTGGATCGTCGAGGATCTCGGGTCCACCAACGGCACGTATCTGGACCGGACCCGTCTCACCACCCCGACGCCTGTTCCGCTGGGCGCGCCGATCCGGATCGGCAAGACCGTCATCGAGCTGCGGAAGTAGTACGACAATGAGCGAGCGGAGCGAGCGAGCCGCAGCGGCCCGGGCATCGGACCCGGCCAGGCTCCCGACCGGAGGGTGGGCAGTGTGGCTCGAGACCGGCTGTACCCCGAACCGACGGGCGAGGTGCGCATGAGTCTTTCCCTGCGCTTCGCCGCCGGATCGCACAAGGGCATGATCCGGGAGGGCAACGAGGACTCCGGCTATGCCGGACCACGCCTGCTCGCCATCGCCGACGGCATGGGCGGCCAGGCAGCCGGTGAGGTCGCCAGCTCCGAGGTGATCTCCACGCTCGTCCAGCTCGACGACGACGTGCCCGGCTCCGACATCCTCACCTCGCTCGGTACGGCGGTCCAGCGGGCCAACGACCAGCTGCGCATGATGGTCGAGGAGGACCCCCAGCTGGAGGGCATGGGCACCACGCTCACCGCGCTCCTGTGGACGGGGCAGCGGCTCGGCCTCGTCCACGTCGGCGACTCGCGCGCCTATCTGCTGCGGGACGGCGTCCTGACGCAGATCACGCAGGACCACACGTGGGTCCAGCGGCTGGTCGACGAGGGCCGGATCACCGAGGAGGAGGCCACCACCCACCCGCAGCGCTCCCTGCTGATGCGCGCGCTGGGCAGTGGCGACCACGTCGAACCCGATCTCTCCATCCGTGAGGTCCGGGCCGGCGACCGCTATCTGATCTGCTCCGACGGGCTCTCCGGCGTCGTCTCCCACCAGACGATGGAAGAGACGCTCGCCAGCTACCAGGGCCCCCAGGAGACCATCCAGGACCTCATCCAGCTCGCCCTGCGCGGCGGCGGTCCGGACAACATCACCTGCATCGTCGCCGACGTCCTCGACGTCGACAGCAACGACACCCTGGCCGGCCGGCTCAACGACACCCCGGTCATCGTCGGAGCCGTCGCGGAGAACCAGGCCGCCCAGCTGAACGACGGCGGCGCCATGGAGACCCCCGCCGGACGCGCGGCCGGCCTCGGCCGCACCGTCCCGCCGCCCTCGGGCGGCTTCGGACCTCCCGGCAGCGGTGACGACGTCGGCTACGACGGACCGCCGGACAGCGGCGCCTTCGGGTCCTACTCCGACGACGACTTCGCGAAGCCCGGCGGGCGCAAGTGGCTCAAGCGGTCCCTCTACATCGTGCTCGCCCTCGCCGTCATCGGCGGCGGCGCGTACGGCGGCTACCGCTGGACCCAGACCCAGTACTTCGTCGGCGCGAAGAGCGACAACGTCGCGCTGTACCGGGGCATCAGCCAGGACCTCGCGTGGGTCTCGCTCTCGAAGGTCGAGAAGGACCACCCCGAGATCGAACTCAAGTACCTTCCGCCCTACCAGCGCAAGCGGGTCGAGGCGACCATCGCCGAGGGCAGCCTGGCCGACGCCCGCGAGAAGATCACCGAGCTCGCCGCCCAGGCCACCGCCTGCAAGAAGGACGCACAGCGCCGCGCAGCCGCGAAGAACGCGCCCAGCGACGAGGGCCAGGCCGGCGGTACGGACACGGACGCCACCAAGACGTCCACGCCGTCCGGCACCACCACGACCAAGCAGACTTCAACGACTCCCACTCCGGGTCCCAGCCTCTCGGAGGAAGAGAAGAAGCTGGTCCCGCAGTGCGGTAAGCAGTAAAGCCGTAGGGGGCCTTCAGCACCATGAGCGTTGTCACCAACACGACCACGATCGGCGCGATCGACGCGCCGAGCCGGCGCAACACCGAACTGATGATGATGGTCTTCGCCATCGGCATCTCGGTGTTCGCCTACGCCAACGTGGGCCTCGCCATCGACGGCTCGCTGCCCTCCGGCATGTTCGGATACAGCCTCGGCCTGATCCTGCTCGGCGGCGTGGCCCACCTCGTGGTGCGCAAGTTCGCCCCGTACGCGGACCCGCTGCTGCTGCCCCTGGCCACGCTGCTCAACGGGCTGGGCCTCGTGCTGATCTGGCGGCTGGACCAGTCGCAACGACTGATCCAGCGGGCCGAGAACGCGTACGGGGCGTACACCCCGGACGCCCCCAAGCAGCTGATGTACTCGGCGATCGGCGTAGCGCTGATGGTCGGAGTGCTGGTGGTCCTCAAGGACCACCGCATCCTGCAGCGGTACACCTACATCTCGATGGTCGCGGCGCTGATCCTGCTGATCATGCCGATGTTCTTCCCCGCGGTGAACGGCGCGAAGATCTGGGTCAGCCTGGGCCCCTTCTCCATCCAGCCCGGTGAGTTCGCGAAGATCATCATCGCGATCTTCTTCTCCGGCTACCTCATGGTGAAGCGTGACGCCCTGGCACTGGCCAGCCGTCGCTTCATGGGCATGTACCTCCCCCGCGGACGAGACCTCGGCCCGATCCTCGTCATCTGGGCGCTGTCGATCCTGATCCTCGTCTTCGAGACCGACCTCGGTACGTCCCTGCTGTTCTTCGGCCTCTTCGTGATCATGCTGTACGTCGCTACGGAGCGGACCAGCTGGATCGTCTTCGGCCTGCTGATGTCGGCGGCCGGAGCGGTGGGTGTCTCCACCTTCGAGTCGCATGTGCAGCAGCGTGTGAACGCCTGGATGGACCCGTTCGCCTGCTATGCCAAGGACGGCGCGTGTGAACAGATCGGCAACGCCATCATGTCCTTCGGGTCCGGCGGCACCCTGGGCACCGGCTGGGGCCAGGGCCACTCCGACCTGATCGGCTTCGCCGCCAACGCCGACTTCATCCTCTCCACCGTCGGTGAGGAGCTCGGGCTGGCCGGAATGATGGCCGTCCTGCTGATCTACGGCCTCATCGTCGAGCGCGGCGTCCGTACGGCCCTCGCCGCGCGCGACCCCTTCGGCAAGCTCCTCGCGATCGGCCTCTCCGGTGCCTTCGCGATCCAGGTCTTCGTGGTCGCCGGCGGTGTCATGGGCCTCATCCCGCTGACCGGTATGACGATGCCCTTCCTCGCCGCCGGTGGTTCGTCCGTGATCGCCAACTGGGCGCTGATCGGGATCCTGATCCGGATCAGCGACACCGCCCGCCGCCCCGCACCGGCCCCCGCGCCTACTTCCGACGCCGAGATGACCCAGGTGGTCCGACCGTGAACAAGCCCCTGCGCCGGATCGCGATCTTCTGCGGCGTCCTCATCTTCGCCCTGCTCGCACGGACCAACTACCTCCAGTACGTGAAGGCCGACGAGCTCAACACCCGCGACGAGAACCGCCGGGTCCGCATCGAGCGTTACGCCCACGAGCGCGGCAACATCATCGTCGACGGCGGCACCGCCATCACCGGGTCCGCCGAGACCAAGGACAGCGACTTCAAGTACAAGCGGGTCTGGAAGGACGGCCCCATGTGGGCCCCCGTCACCGGTTACTCCTCGCAGGCATTCGGCGCCACGCAGCTCGAGAGCATCGAGGACGGCATCCTCACCGGCAACGATGACCAGCTCTTCTTCGACAACACGATGTCGATGTTCACCGGTGACGAGAAGCAGGGCGGCAACGTCGTCACGACGCTCAACAGCGCCGCCCAGAAGGCCGCCTTCGAGGGACTGGGCGACAAGAAGGGCGCCGTCGCCGCCCTCGACCCGCAGACCGGCGCCATCCTGGCGCTCGCCAGCACCCCCTCGTACGACCCCTCGACCTTCGCGGGCAACTCCTCCAAGGACTCCAAGGCCTGGCAGCAGCTCCAGAAGGACAAGGACAAGCCGATGCTCAACCGGGCATTGCGCGAGACCTACCCGCCCGGATCGACCTTCAAGGTCGTCACCGCCGCCGCCGCCCTGGAGAACGGGCTCTACACGGACATCGACGCGGACACGAAGTCGCCGCTGCCCTGGCGGCTTCCGCTGACCACCGGACAGCCCCTGCCCAACGAAGGCAACATCCCGTGCGAGAACGCCTCGCTCCGGGAAGCGCTGCGGATGTCCTGCAACACCGTCTTCGGCAAGATCAGCGATGACCTCGGCAACCAGAAGATGATCGACGAGGCCGACAAGTTCGGCTTCAACAAGGAGATCTTCACTCCGACCCGCGCCGCGGCGAGCGTCTACCCCAAGGACAACCGTCCGCAGAACGCCATGGCGGGCATCGGCCAGGCCTCCAACCGTGCCACCCCGCTCCAGATGGCCATGGTGGCCTCGGCGGTCGCCAACGACGGCAAGCTGATGCAGCCGTACATGGTCGCCAAACGGCAGTCGCCCAGCCTGGACGACATCTACACCCACGAACCGGAGCAGCTCAGCCAGCCCCTCTCCGGCGAGAACGCCCAGAAGCTCCAGCAGATGATGGAAACCGTCGTCGACAAGGGCACGGGCACGAGCGCCAAGATCAGCGGCGTCACCGTCGGCGGCAAGACGGGTACCGCTCAGCACGGTCTCAAGAACAGCGAGAACCCGTACGCCTGGTTCATCTCGTACGCGAAGACCGACGACGGCTCACCCGTGGCCGTCGCCGTGGTCGTCGAGGACAGCAACGCCAACCGTGACGACATCTCCGGTGGCGGGCTGGCCGCGCCCATCGCGAAGGACGTCATGAAGGCCGTCATCGACAGCAAGAAGTGATACCGCTCACACCGGGCCGCAAATCCGCCGCTGTGGATACCGGTCGGATATCAGGTATCGCCCGCGGGCCGATCAGCTAGTGCGCGGCCGGTAGCGTATGCGCGAACAGCACACCGCCGGACCGCACACCGGTGCGGTCAGGACTGACGGAGAGGGCTGGAACAGTTATGGAAGAGCCGCGTCGCCTCGGCGGCCGGTACGAGCTGGGCTCGGTGCTCGGCCGTGGTGGCATGGCCGAGGTCTACCTCGCTCACGACACCCGGCTCGGCCGCACCGTAGCTGTGAAGACGCTCCGGGCGGACCTCGCCCGCGACCCGTCCTTCCAGGCCCGGTTCCGCCGTGAGGCCCAGTCCGCCGCCTCGCTCAACCATCCGGCGATCGTCGCGGTCTACGACACCGGCGAGGACTACGTCGACGGGGTCTCGATCCCGTACATCGTCATGGAGTACGTCGACGGGTCGACGCTCAGGGAACTCCTGCACTCCGGTCGCAGACTGCTGCCCGAGCGCACCCTCGAGATGACCGTCGGGATCCTCCAGGCGCTGGAGTACTCGCACCGCGCCCAGATCGTCCACCGCGACATCAAGCCGGCGAACGTCATGCTGACGCGCACCGGCCAGGTCAAGGTCATGGACTTCGGCATCGCCCGCGCCATGGGCGACTCCGGCATGACGATGACCCAGACCGCGGCCGTCATCGGCACCGCCCAGTACCTCTCCCCGGAGCAGGCCAAGGGCGAGCAGGTCGACGCGCGCTCCGACCTGTACTCCACCGGCTGCCTGCTCTACGAGCTGCTGGCCGTCAGACCGCCGTTCGTCGGGGACTCACCCGTCGCGGTGGCCTACCAGCACGTACGGGAAGAGCCGCAGCCGCCGAGCAACTTCGACCCCGAGATCACGCCCGAGATGGACGCGATCGTGCTGAAGGCCCTCACCAAGGACCCCGACTACCGCTACCAGTCGGCCGACGAGATGCGCGCCGACATCGAGGCCTGCCTCGACGGTCAGCCGGTCGCGGCGACCGCGGCGATGGGCGCGGCCGGTTACGGCGGCTACGGCGGTTACGACAACGACCAGCCCACCACCGCTCTGCGCCCCGCGGACCAGTACGGCGCCCAGACGTCGATGCTGCCGCCGGTCAACCCGGACGACGGCGGCTACGGCTACGACGACCGTCCCGACCGCCGCCGGCAGAAGAAGGGCAACACCTCGACGATCCTGCTGGTCATCGCGGGCATCCTGGTGCTGATCGGCGCGGTCCTCATCGGCAAGTCCGTCTTCGGCGGCGACGGCGACAGCGGCGACGGCACCTTCAAGGCTCCCTACATGGTCGGTTCGACAATCAAGGAAGCGAAACTGCTCGCGGACAACACCAACACCGTCCTCAAGCAGGGCCCGAAGGAAGAGTGCGAGGAACAGCCCGCGGGCAAGATCTGCCGGCAGACCCCGACGAAGGACCAGATGGTCGCGGAAGGCGACACCATCACGGTCTTCGTCTCCAGCGGGGCGCCGAAGGTCGAGGTGCCGGACGTCACGGAGAAGTCCGAGGACAGCGCCCGCAAGCTCCTTGAGGAGAAGGGCTTCACGGTCACGGTCAACTCGGTCGAGTCCGGCGACGCCGATCCGGGCACCGTCCTGGACCAGACGCCGAAGGGCAACGAGAAGGCCGAGAAGAACTCCGAGGTGAAGCTCTCGGTCGCCACGGAGAAGCTGATCTCGGTGCCGCCTGTGACCGGCCGTTCATACGACAACGCGGTCGCTCAGCTCACCGGAAACGGCTTCACGAACATCGGCAAGTCCGAGGTCGACAGCGACAAGCCCGCGGGCGAGGTCGTCGAACAGAACCCGGCAGCCGAAGAGAAGGTGGGCAAGGACACCTCGATCGTCCTCAAGGTGTCCAAGGGCCCGACGCAGCCCCCGACGGTCGCCGTCCCCGAGGTCAGGGGCGGAAAGGTGTCCGACGCCCAGCAGAAGCTGGCCGATCAGGGCTTCACGCAGATCCAGTTCGCGGAGGGCAGCTCGCAGGACGGCAACGCCCTGGTCTCCAACATGGACCCGCAGCCCGGCACCCAGGCCGACCCGGCCACCACCGTGATCACGCTCACCACCATCGGCGGAAACGGGAACGGCCTCCTCGGCGGGAACCGCGGCCACTAGCGCGCACGGCACAAGCACAGGGCCCCGGTCACCTCAGCGGTGACCGGGGCCCTGTGCTTGTCGGTGCTCGGCTCAGCGCAGCTCCGCCGGCCTCGTGCGGTCGCGGTCGACCTTCTCCGTACGCACCAGCTCGCCCCACACGACGTAGCGGTACTTCGACGTGAAGACGGGGGTGCACGTCGTCAGCGTGATGTAGCGGCCGGCCTTCTCCGCACCGGACCCCTTCGGCACCGCCTGCAGCACGTCGACGTTGTACTTCGACGTCTCGGGGAGCTCCTCGAAGACCTTGTAGACGTACCAGGTGTCCTTGGTCTCGAAGACGATCGCGTCCCCGGTCCGCACCTTGTCGATGTTGTGGAACTTCGCCCCGTGGCCGTCTCGGTGGGCGGCCAGGGTGAAGTTGCCCTCCTTGTCCGAGGGGAGCGCCGACTTCACCGGATCGGTGTAGTAGCCGGCGATGCCGTCGTTGAGGTTCTCGGTGTCGGTGCCCTTCTTCACGAGCACCTCGCCGTTGTTCATCGACGGGACGTGCAGGAAGCCGATGCCGTCCTTGGTGTCCAGCGCGCCCGGTCCACCGGCCCAGCGGTCGCGGACCGTGTGGCTCTGCTTGGTGGCCTCGCGGTCGGCGAGCACGTTCGTCCACCAGAGGGAATAGACGACGAAGAGCCCGAGTACCAGGCCCGCGGTGATCAGCAGTTCACCGAAGACGCTGACGGCGGTCGCGACGGGGTGACGGCCCCCGGTGCGCACCGGGGGCGCGGACTCGCCGGTCTGCTCTTCGTCCTCGGTCCTCGCTGCCACCGCACCGCCCCTGTCGTGATGTCGTTCGGCCCGCTCGGTCCGCTCAGTTCAGGAGCGCGTCGGGCTTGCCCTTGCTGCGCGGCCGTTCGTCGACCATCTTGCCCCAGACGATCAAACGGTACGTACTCGTGAATTCGGGCGTACAGGTCGTCAGGGTGATGTAGCGGCCGGGCTTCTTGAACCCCGACTGCGGTGGCACCGCGCCGATGACCGACACGTTGGACGGCGAGGTCTGGGGAAGCACGCTCGTCATCTCGTACGTGTAGTAGGCGTCCTGCGTCTCCACCACGATCGGGTCACCGGGGCTCAGCCTGTTGACGTAGCGGAAGGGCTCGCCGTGGGTGTTGCGGTGACCGGCCAGGGCGAAGTTGCCCTGCTTGTCCGAGGGCATGGCCGTACGCAGCGGTTCCTCGCCGTAGTGCCCGACCATCCCCCGGTCGAGGACCTTCTCCTTGCTGATGCCCTCGGCGATCGGGGTGACCACGTCGAGTTTCGGGATGTGGATGATGGCGAAGCCCTGGCCCGGAGCGAAGACACCGGGGTTGCGCTTGCCCTTCGCCCAGTCGTCCTGGATCTTGTGCGTCTCCTTGCCGGCGATCTGGTCGGCACGCACGTTGGTCCACCACAGCTGGTACGTGACGAACAGCAGCATCAGCACGCCCAGCGAGATGAACAGCTCTCCGACCACCCGGCTGACGACGACCGCGGGGCTGTCCTTGGCCGCCTTGGCAGCCCGTCGCGCCTCGACGCGCGACATCGGCTTCGCAGGTGTGCCGTCCGCGCCGCCGGCTCCCGCCGCCGCGCCTTCCGGCGACCCGTCGCCGCGCTTGCGGCCCCGGCCCTTCGCCGCCCGGCGCCGCTCGGCCCGGCCGCCGGTGGCCGGAGCTGAGACGTCCGCTTCGTCGTCATCCCCGGAATTCCGCTCCGGTCCCGGGCTGGGGACCGTCACCGGCAGGACTGCCGTCGCCTCCTGATCGGCGACGACCACGCGTCGGGGTTCCGCCTTCCGCAGCGCGACGGTCTCGTCGTGGCGGGGAAGCGGCTCGGCGGGCGCGGCGGGCGGCACGGGCGGCACCGGAGCGGGCGGCACCGCGGCGGGCAGAGCTTGCGCGGGCTCCTGACGGCCGTACCAGTCCCGTTCGTAGCCCTCGGGGTCGTACCACTCGCGCGGGGGTTCCTGGGCCGCCTGCGGCCCCTGTGACGCCTGCGTCGACGCCGTCCCCGAGCCGCGCTCCACCGCCCCAGCGCTGTCCGCGGCCGCCCGCGGCTCGGGAATGTCCTGCGACCGGAACCACGGCGAGGCGTGCCGCCCCGGCAGCGGGTCGTTCAGCGGGTCCGCCAAGTGGTCCACCGCCGCCTCGAAGCCGCCCGCCTCGAACGCGCCTGCGGCCTCGGGCGTACCCGGTTCGTACGGGCCGTCCTGTCCGGCGTCGGATCCGTGGCGGGGTGGCGTCACGCGACGGCCTTGCCCACCACCGGCGCGAGTCCCGCCGACCTCTCGACAACTCCGGCGTCACCGCACTGCGCCAGCCAGTTCGCCAGCATGAGATGGCCGTGCTCGGTGAGCACCGACTCCGGATGGAACTGCACTCCTTCGACCGCCAGCTCCCGGTGGCGCAGCCCCATGATGATGCCGTCGGCCGTCCGCGCGGTGACCTCCAGCTCCGCGGGGACCGTGTCCGGTTCGGCGGCGAGCGAGTGGTAGCGGGTCGCCGTGAAGGGGGAGGGCAGACCGGCGAAGACGCCCCCGCCCTCGTGGAGCACCGGAGACGTCTTGCCGTGCAGCAGCTCCGGGGCTCGGTCCACGACACCGCCGTACGCCACCGCCATCGACTGCATGCCCAAACAGACACCGAAGACCGGAACTCCGGTCGCCGCGCAGTGCCGCACCATGTCGACACAGACGCCCGCGTGCTCGGGCGTGCCGGGGCCGGGTGAGAGCAGGACGCCGTCGAAGCCGTCCTGGGCGTGGGCCGTGGTCACCTCGTCGTTGCGCAGCACCTCGCACTCGGCGCCGAGCTGGTAGAGGTACTGGACGAGGTTGAAGACGAAGCTGTCGTAGTTGTCGACGACCAGGATCCGGGCGCTCATCGCACGGCCCCCATCGCGTTCGTGCCGTCGCCGTCCACCGTCACGTCGCCGAACGGAAGCAGTGGCTCCGCCCACGGGAAGACGTACTGGAACAGGGCGTAGACGACCGCCAGGGCGAGCACGAGCGAAATGACCCCGCGCACCCACGCGTTGCCCGGCAGATGCCGCCAGATCCAGCCGTACATGCTGACCCCTCCATTCGGTACGGGACCAGACTAGAGCCTGCCCCGAGAGCCGTGGGTCAGCTGTGGAAAGCTGCCGGCCTGCCGTCGGTCACGGGCTGGGTCGCGTCCAGGTGCGCCCAGGCGATCAGCCGGTGGCTGCTGCCCCACTCGGGCTCACAGGTGGTCAGCGTCAGATAGCGGCCGGGCCCGTCGAAGCCGGACTTGCGGGGCACCGGGTCGATGACGCCGACGTCGCTGGGCACGGTCCGGTAGGGCTTCCTGTCGACGCGGTACGTGAACCACGTCGTCCCGTCCGTCACGATCACCGCGTCACCGGGGCGCAGCTTCGGGAAGTCCTTGAACGGGTCGCCGTACGTGCGCCGGTGCCCGGCCACCGCGAAGTTGCCCGTCGCGCCGGCCGCCGCGGTGCCCCGGTAATGGCCGAGACCCTTCTGCAAGGTCTTGACCTTCGTGTTCTCCAGGACGGGCCACTCCCAGTCCTTCCCGAAGCGGGGTATGTAGAGCATCGCGAAGGGCTTCCCGTCGCGGTACGCCTTCGGGGCCGGCGCCGGAACGGAGGGCTTCGGATCGGACGGCAGCAACGACGCGGACGGGGCGGGCACGGGCGCGATCACCGCCCCCTGCGCCCACTGGTTCTGCAGGTCGTCGATCTGCCCCTCGGTCGCGCCCGCGGCCTTCACCCCGGTCCAGAACAGGACGTAGACCACGAAGAGGATGATCAGGGCGCCGACCGTGATGCACAGCTCGCTGAACGTCCTGACGATCAGTCGCACCGACACCGGTCGGCCTCCCCGCAGCTGCTCGCTACTTCACCGGCTCCGCATAGTGGAGATCCACTGTGCCCGAGTAACCGGGAAGAGTCACCGCCCCGCGCTCGTCGACTTTCCAGCCGAGCCCGTACGCCTTCACGTACAGCAGGTAGTTCTGGATCGCCGGGGAGTCGTCGAGGGCCCGCTTTAGCTTTCCGGGATCCCCGACGGCGGTGATCTTGTACGGCGGCGAGTAGACCCGCCCCTGGAGGATCAGGGTGTTCCCGACGCAGCGCACCGCGCTGGTGGAGATCAGCCGCTGGTCCATGACCTTGATGCCCTGCGCGCCGCCCTGCCACAGGGCGTTGACGACGGCTTGCAGGTCCTGCTGGTGAATGACCAGGTCATTGGGTTGCGGATCGGGGTAACCGGGGCTCGCGGTGGCGTTCTGCGGGGCGTCGTCGAGCGTGACGGAGACGGCGCGGCCGGAGAGCTTCGCCGTGCCGGCGGCGCGCTCCAGCGCCTTGAGCCTGGCGTCCTCCGCCTTGGTGCTGCCGTCGTCGCGCTGGGCGAGGGTGTCGATGTCGTCGCGTACGGAGGCGGCCGACTCGTCCAGGACGGCGTTCTTGTCGCTGCGCTGCTGAATGAGATCGGAGAGTTTCAGCAGCGAGGAGTCCGTACGGATATTGGTGCCCTTGGCGGTATTGGCGCTGGTGACGAAGATGAGGCCGGCCAGGGCGAAAACGGCAGCCGTGAGCACTTTGGCCGGATGCCGGAAGGTGCGCCGGACCGGGCCGGGGGGAGAGTCGGCAGAATTGCTCAACGTACCCTTATCTCCTTCGGTGCCACGGAAGCACTACGCTAACGGACGCCCCGGGGAGGCAGCATTCCCCCTCGCGCCCGCCCCGGCGCCAGCCACAGTTCCCTGCGCGGTCACGCAGCGCATCGACAGGAGAGTTCCTCGTGCCGAAGTCACGTATCCGCAAGAAGGCCGACTTCACGCCCCCTCCGGCGAAGCAGGCAACCAACATAAAGCTGACCAATCGCAGCTGGGTGGCGCCGGTGATGCTGGCGCTGTTCCTGATCGGTCTGGCCTGGATCGTCGTTTTCTACGTGACCGACGGCGATCTGCCGATCACGTCACTGGGGAACTGGAACATCGTCGTCGGCTTCGGCTTCATCGCCGGCGGCTTCGGCGTGTCGACCCAGTGGAAGTAGTTCCCCGGACTACGTAGGACCACAGCGGGACCCCGTTCCGCAACCCCTGCCCTGAGTTACCCACAGCGTTATCCACAGGCGGGGGAAAAGGTCAGACGATCTGTGGATAACTCCTCGGCCGTTGACGCCGGTGTGACTACAGCCACCCTTGAAGCGGGCGGCATGCCCCTTGTCCTAGCTGGAAAAAGCCAGCTCAGCGGCAAGGGGCACAGTTATACCCGCAGAATGCACAAGATCAGCTGCACGCTGTGGACAACTTCGATCACAAACAGTCCATATCGGGCTTACGGTGTTCGAGGCCTCGCCCCTTACGTCAGCGAAGCCGTTCTCGCGACCACGATCAGGATCACCGCGACCAGCACCACCGCACAGGTGCCGAACTGCACGAGACTCCGCCGCTCACGTGGCGCGTGCATCATGCCGATCCCGATCAGCACGCCCGCGACCAGTCCGCCCACATGCGCCTGCCAGGCGATTCCGCCCCAGGGGTTGAAGGTGATGACCAGGTTGATCGCCAGGAGCACGAACACCGGGCGCATGTCGTAGTTCAGCCGGCGCATCAGGACCACAGTGGCGCCCAGCAGGCCGAAGATGGCGCCCGAAGCGCCCAGCGAGGGCTGGTTCTCCGCGGCGAGCCAATAGGTCAGGGCACCGCCCGCCAGCCCCGAGAGCAGATAGAGCGCCAGATAGCGGACCCGGCCGAGCACGGCCTCGAGGGGCCCGCCGAGCCACCACAGCCCCAGCATGTTGAAGGCGATGTGCCACACCTCCTGGTGCAGGAACATCGACGTCACCAGCCGGTACCACTGGCCTTCGGCGACGCCCTCGGGCGGACCGCCGTAGTAGAAGTTGGCCCGGCCCAGCAACACCAGGTCGTCGATCAGCGCGCTGTTGGCCAGCCCGGCGACGAACACCGCGAGGTTGATCCCCAGCAGGATCTTGGTGATCAGCCGGGGGTCGGCCGCGACCGCACCACCGGCGACCGTGCGCGGCCGGGCGGCTGCCGGATGGTGGCCCGTACCGGAGCCCTGGCGCACGCAGTCCGGGCACTGGAAGCCGACCGACGCGCTGACCATGCAGTCCGGACAGATCGGCCGTTCGCAGCGGGTGCAGCGGATCGCCGTCTCCCGGCCGGGGTGGCGGTAGCAGCCGACCGGGCCGTCGACGGGTGGGGTCGGGTCCTGGCCGCCCGGCGGCTGCTGGTCCATCGGTCCCATCATCCCGGTCCCCTCGGTCCTCGTCGTGGCGGCAGCGCGCACGGCACCGCCCTGTGCGTCCGCTCTCTTACACATACGGACGGACAGGGCGGTTGGTTCCCGACGGGAGGACCGGAGAGTGACCGGACGGTGACGGTGGGCGATCAGCGCTTCGCGACGACGACCGACTCGATGACCACGTCCTGCACCGGGCGGTCGGTGCGGCCGTTGGTCGGGGTGGCCGCGATGGCGTCCACCACCTTCTGGCTCGCCGGGTCCACCACCTCGCCGAAGATCGTGTGCTTGCGGGTCAGCCAGGCGGTCGGCGACACCGTCAGGAAGAACTGCGAGCCATTGGTGCCCGGGCCGGCATTGGCCATCGCCAGCAGGTACGGCTTGGTGAAGCCGAGGTCGGGGTGGAACTCGTCACCGAACTCGTACCCCGGACCGCCCGTGCCGTTGCCCAGCGGGTCGCCGCCCTGGATCATGAAACCGCTGATGACCCGGTGGAAGACGGTGCCGTCGTACAGCCGGTCCTTGGACTTGGCACCGGTCGCGGGGTGGGTCCACTCGCGCTCACCGGTGGCGAGCTCGACGAAGTTCTTGACCGTCTTGGGCGCGTGGTTCGGCAGAAGCCGGATCTCGATGTCGCCCTGATTGGTCTTCAAGGTGGCGTAAAGCTGCTCGGCCACGATCTGCCTTCCGTATGTCTGATCTGACGTCAGCCGATCCTCGCACGGTCCACCCCGCCCGGCGCCCGGCCCGGCCGCAGCACCCCCTGCCCGTGCACCGTTGCGCCCCCTGCGACCTCACCCGCGAGGGCGGCGGCGGGGGAACACATGCGGCCAAGTGCGTGACGAACCGGCGCGCGGCGGACCGAACCGTGGCATTGTCGTCGGCAGGCTCCCCTTGCACCTGCTTGCCCCGAGGCATCCACTGATGGCCTGAATGACCCGGATGCCCGCCCCGCGTGCCGCACAGGTCCTCTGCAGGCATGATCTCGAACTGGGTGGAAAGGCGGAGTATCTACCCGCCACCAAGGAGGAGGATCCCGTGACCCGCATCGACAGCGTGCGTGCCGCAACCGACTCGGCGAGGGACAGCGTGCAGCACGCCGCGGTAGTGGTGGCGCCCTACGCCGACTCGGCCAAGGAACAGGCCGTCCACTATGCGCACGAGGCCCGCACACTGCTCGCGCCGAAGGTGTCCAAGGCAGCTCAGCAGGCCCGCGTCCAGTACGGCGCACACCTCGCCCCACGTCTCGAACTCGCCCTCGCACACGTCCCCCCGAAGGTCGACGAGGCGGCTCAGCGCGCCGCGCTGCGCACCCGCCAGGCAGCCCGGAGCGCCGCGGACTACACCGTCCCCCGCTTCGAGCACGCCGTCGCCACCGCCCAGCCCGTCGCCGAGGAGGCCACGGCTCGCAGCGCGGCCGCACTGGCCGCCCTGCGCGGGCAGGTCACGGCGAAGGAGATCAGGAAGCTGGCCCGCAGGCACGAACGGCGGGCCAAGTGCGGCCGGGCGTTCAAGGGGCTGGCCGTGGCCGGAATCCTGGCCGGCGGCGCCTACGCCGCATGGCGTTGGTGGGACAAGCAGGCCAACCCCGACTGGCTGGTCGAGCCCCCCGCCCCCACCGAGGTCGACGACCGTGACCCGCTGACCTCGGTCGACGGCAGCGACCGGGCGCTCCTGGACCCCGAGGTGGAGGCCAAGCAGGCCGACGCGGAGGCGGAGGGCCTGGACGGACAGGACCCGGACGAGCGCCCCTGACACGGGCGGAGCGGAACAAGCGAAAAAAAGACCCCCTGACCTGCGCTTCAGCAGGCCAGGGGGTCTTTGCGTGTGGAGCCCAGGAGATTCGAACCCAAAACCGTTACGTCTCTGACCTGCGGAAACACCAGAGCACCGGGACATAGGCCCCTGTTTCCATCCCCCTGCATCCCCAAAAGCCTGACGCCCCCCGACCACCGAACGACGCTGTTCTGTCCACACCACAGGAGATGATCTTCAGATGCGGTACCTGGTTTCCGTGATCGACGCCAGGAGCACTCCCGGCAGCACGGCCAGGCAACCCGCCATCAACGCGTTCAACGAACGGCTACTACCAACTCGTCCGCCTCGGCCCCAAGGTCCCAGCGAACCGGGCGATGGCCTCCTCATTGCGGCCGTGGCGTGGAGACCCCCGGTAGTCGCGGAGCAGCACCGCGATTCCAGTGGCGACGTAGCAGAGAGAAACGAATCCGGGGAGACCGGCGTCGATCGATGACGGACTTCGAGCGGTCAGCGGTAGATCAGGATGGCTTCCGACAGGGGCCGTTGTCGCCACGGCGCGCTGACCGGACTACCTCCGCGACTGCTGGCGGTACCGACCGGGGGCCAGACCGTACTCTCGTTTGAAGGCTTTGGCGAAGGCGAACTCGGAGGCGTATCCGGTGGACTGCGCGACAGTCTGTAAGGGCTTGTCGCTGTCGCTCAGCAGTCGCGCCGCCAGCGTCATCCGCCACCAGGTCAGGTAGCCCAGCGGCGGTTTGCCGACCAGCGAGGTGAACCGGCGGGAGAAGGCCGCGCGCGAAAGTCCGGCTTTCGCGCCCAGCGCTTCGACCGTCCACGGCCCGGCGGGTTCCTGGTGGATATGGCGCAGTGCTGCGCTGATTGCCGGATCGCGCAGCGTCGCGGCCCACCCGGTGGCCAGACCGTCGTCGGCCTGCTCGTCGAGCCATGCCCGCAGGATGTACAGCAGCATGATGTCCAGCACGGCCGATACGACCGCTTCGGTTCCGTGGTCGGGGTTGGCGATCTCGTCGCCGAGCAGGTTGACGGCAACATGCAGCGGTGTCCGGTGGCCGAGACGTGACGGAAGGTGGATGACTTCGGGCAGCTCTTCGAACAGTGGGTGCGGCCGGGTCCGGTCGAGCGTGTACGCGCCGCACAGCAGGACCGTCGTAGCCCCCGCGCCGTCGTCGGCACTGGGCGCCATCTCCCGCAGGGAGGCCGAGTGTGCGCCGGTCAGGGACGTCGACGGGCTATCGGCCAGAGCGTGCCCGCAGCCGTGCGGAAGGCACACCACATCGCCCACGCGCAGGGCGATCGCGGCGCCCGTCGGCGGGATCAGCCAGCATGTCCCTTCCAGCACCACATGGAAGCCGGCCCCGGAGAACGGCTCGGACCGCACTCCCCACGGAGCGTGCTTGCGGATTTCAGTGGAATGCGGGCGCCCCGTACGCATGACGCCGATCGCATCGCTGAGCACGTCCATTGCCAGACCGTATCGCGAGCCCGCTACACGCGAGACGATCAGACAGGAAACGAAGACGGTGAGCCATGGGGAGCGCCTCCTGACCTCCATAGGCTGAGGGCGCCAGCCACATGACCGATGGGTCCACCACCAGAAGGGCAGGACATGAGCCTGTACACCGCCGTCGCGACCGCCACCGGCCGCGACGGCCGCGCCTTCAGTTCGGACGGCAAGTTGGACGTCGAGCTGACCCTCCAGAAAGAGTTGGGCGGCACCGGCGACGGCACCAACCCCGAGCAACTCTTCGCGGCGGGCTACGCCGCCTGTTTCGCCACCTCCATGCAACTGGTGGCGCAGAAAAAGAAGATCGACGTCGCGGGCATGTCGGTCACCGCCGAAGTCGGCCTCGTCCCCAACGGGCAGGGCGGCTTCCAGCTGGACGTCAGCCTGCGGACGAAGCTGCCGGACAGCCTGTCCCGGGAAGCAGGTCGCGAACTCATCGAGGCCACCCATCAGGTGTGCCCGTACTCCAACGCCACGCGCGGCAACATCCCGGTCGCACTGCTCGCCGAGTAACCGCCCATCGCTGAAAGCCACCTGGACGGCGACACGGTGGTCCGGGTCGATGCGTGGCAACACATCACGGCGCCCGAAGCCTTACCGCACCGCCGATTCCCCTCCACCCGTACGAGCCTGCCGAGCATCGTCGGCGCAGGCGGCGTCGCGGACCACGCCTACCGGCAGGCCATCACCGCCGCGGGTTCCGGCTGCGCCGCCGCCCTGGACGCGAAGCGCCGCCTCGTCGCACTCGGCGCACCGCGACGACGAAGACGGGGGCTGGCCCAGGCCTTGACACGTCAACACCGAAAATCGGAACAAAAAGACCCCTCTGGCTGCGTTTTCGCAGTTCAGAGGGGTCTCGTGCCGTGGAGCCTAGGAGATTCGAACTCCTGACATCTGCCTTGCAAAGGCAGCGCTCTACCAACTGAGCTAAGGCCCCGAAAAGCGGGCAGCCCCCGACGCTCGGCGTCGTGGGTCACCGCCGCAGACCAGAGTACCGGGTGACCCCCTGAATCCTCCAAAAAGATAGGGACTCCCGGTCGGCAACCACTCTCCGTAAGATGCACGTCGAGGTTCGCAGCAGCGAAGCCGCAGCGAAGGGGAGACGCCATGGATGCAGCGCAGCAAGAGGCCACGGCCAGAGCCAGAGACCTTCAGCGCAGCTGGTACGGGGAGCCGCTCGGCGCGCTCTTCCGACGGCTGATAGATGACCTCGGGCTGAACCAGGCCCGGCTCGCCGCGGTACTCGGGCTGTCCGCTCCCATGCTCTCCCAGCTCATGAGCGGCCAACGGGCGAAGATCGGCAACCCCGCGGTCGTCCAGCGTGTCCAGGCGCTCCAGGAACTGGCCAGTCAGGTGGCCGACGGCAGCGTCAGCGCGGGAGAGGCGACGGACCGCATGGAAGAGATCAAGAAGTCCCAGGGAGGCTCCGTGCTCACCGGCACCGGACAGACCACGACGACCGGCGGTGCCCCCACCGTGCGCCGAGTGGTGCGTGAGATCCAGTCCTTGCTGCGGTCCGTCGCCGCGGCCGGTGAGATCATCGATGCCGCCGACTCCCTCGCCCCGGCCCACCCGGAACTGGCAGAGTTCCTCAGGGTGTACGGCGCCGGGCGCACCGCGGACGCGGTGGCGCACTACGAGGGCCACCAGAACTAGACCGGGCGCAGGCACAGAGACACGCACGGGCCAAGACGGGAACGGGAGCGGGCGCAGCGCAATGGGTGAGGTCTTCGCTGGTCGGTACGAACTGATCGATCCGATCGGACGCGGTGGGGTCGGTGCTGTCTGGCGTGCCTGGGATCACCGGCGCCGCCGCTACGTGGCGGCCAAGGTCCTCCAGCAGAGCGACGCGCACACGCTGCTGCGCTTCGTCCGCGAGCAGGCGCTGCGCATCGAACACCCCCATGTCCTCGCTCCGGCGAGCTGGGCGGCGGACGACGACAAGGTCCTGTTCACCATGGACCTGGTCAGCGGCGGTTCGCTGGCCCATGTCATCGGTGACTACGGTCCGTTGCCCCCACGGTTCGTCTGCACGCTGCTCGATCAGCTGCTGTCGGGTCTTTCGACGGTGCACGCCGAGGGGGTCGTGCACCGGGACATCAAGCCCGCCAACATCCTGATGGAGGCCAACGGCACGGGCCGGCCGCATCTGCGGCTGTCCGACTTCGGGATCTCCATGCGCAAGGGCGAGCCCCGCCTCACCGAGACGAACTACGTGGTGGGGACGCCGGGTTACTTCGCCCCTGAGCAGATGATGGGCGCCGAGCCGGACTTCCCCGCGGACCTCTTCGCGGTCGGGCTCGTCGCCCTGTATCTGCTCCAGGGTCAGAAGCCCGACTCCCAGGCGCTCGTGGAGCACTTCGCCTCGTACGGCACGCCCAGCGCCCCGCAGGGCATCCCCGAGCCCCTGTGGCAGGTCCTCGCGGGCCTGCTGCAGCCGGACCCGCAGGCCCGTTTCCGTACGGCCACGGGCGCGCGCAAGGCCCTGACGGCCGCCGTGGAGATGCTGCCCGAGCCGGGGCCCGCCGACGAGCCGGTCGAGGTCTTCGACCAGATCGGCCCGCTGCCGGCCGGATTCGGCCCCACCGGGCCCGTACAGACCCCGCAGCCCCCACAGACCCCGCAGCCCCCACAGACCCCGCAGACCCCGCAGACAGCCCAGCCCGCCGGGCAACCGGTGACGGGACCGCAGGACACGGGCCGGCAGCCGTACGCACAGCCCCCGGCCGCCATGTCGGAGACGGGCAGCTTCCACCTCCCGCCGCCCCCGCAGCACACCGCCGCCCCTCCCGCGCCCCAGCCCGCGCATCCCCTCACCCCGCACCCGGCGACCCACACGACGGCACCGTTCGCCGCAGCCGTACCGGACCCCTCGCAGGCCCCCACCTCCGCGGTGCGGCACGAACAGCAGCTCACCCGCGCCTACACCGCCCAGCACCCGCACGCCCCGGTGGCGGCTCCCCACGCGCCCTCGCCCGCCCCGGCGGCGACCCCGAACGGGCCGAGAACGCGTCCGGGACCGCCCCCGAAGGTGGCGATCCCGGTGCTGCTGGTGGCGCTGGTCTGCTTCGCCGTGGGCATCTGGGCGCTGACCCAGGCCTGAGCGGAGGGCCCGTCACCACGCCTGCGGCGGGCCTCCGTACGGGGGCTGTCCGGCCGCCTGGGCGGCGGCGGCGCGGCGCCGCGCGAGCAGCGTCCACACACCCAGCGCGAGCACCAGCACGGCTCCCGCACCGATCCCGGCCGCTCCGACCAGCTTCATGGTGTCGCTCTCGCTCTCGGCCGCCTGCGGGCCGCTCCGACCGCTCCTGGCCAGGTCCTTGTCCTGGTCCGTGACGGCGAAGATCCCGGCGTCACCCGCGTACGGGGACCCTTCGGCCTTGCCCCGGACCTTGACCGCCAGGGTCAGCGGGAACGGCTTGGCGCCGTACGCCTTCTCGAGCTCCGGGCTCAGCGTGACGGACAGGTAGTACCAGCCCGCGAAGCGCATGGCGCTGACGCTGCTGCTCGAGTCGAACCTGTTCCGGTACGCGACCGGAGGCACCGGGTCCAGGGAGACGGAGGCCGGCTTGCCCGAATACGACAGGGGCGAGACGTCGTCGACATGACCCTGGGCCGGGTTGTCCAGGGACATCGCGAGCGCGCTGCCGACGAACTCGTCGGAGGCCGTGCTGTTGCCGAGGCCGGCCGTGGCGAAGATCTGCTGCCCCCAGTCCACCGGTACCCGGTAGAAGAGGGTCTGCCCCGGCACGATCTCGTCCTTCCACTCGCCGGTCTCCAGGCTCGTGGCGTCGTAGTAGGCGGTCCCGCCGTGCCTGCGGTTGTCGCCGGCGGGCGTGGGCGGCGCGGGCGACGTGGACGGCCAGTTCTCCGGCGCCCCGGTCGGCATCGCGGCGTCATCGGCGAGCTGCGGCTCCGACGCGTACCGCAGCTCCAGGTCCCAGTCCTCCGGCCCCGAGGTGGCCTTGCTCTCCCGCTCGACGAGGACGTTGTACGTACCGGGGCCCTGACAGGTGCTGCTGTCCTTCTCCACGACCCGGTAGGCGTACGCGGCGATCGGACGCGGGTACTCCGCCGACTCGAAGTGGGCGTCCTCCGAGCTGCACCGCAGGTCCGAGGAGTCCCGGACGCTGACGGTGATGCCGTCCCCGTAGGCGACCTTCCCGCCGCCCTCCGGCACGGCGACGGCGGAGACGTACGCGTTCGTCGTCGCGTCCAGGTTCAGGCGGTAGTACAGCTTCTGGCCGGCCTTGATTTTGCTCCTGTAGACCCAACCGGCTTCGAGCTCCGCCGCATCGGTGTTGACCTCGGTCCCCGTCACCGCCTTCGCGCCCGGGTCGAAGGTGTAGGCAGCGGCCTCCCCGTCCGCGTACGCCGGTCCCGGCAGCGCCGCCACCGCGCACATCGCCGCGACCGCGGCCAGCGCCACCCGGCCCCTGCTGCGCTGCCTCATCACGCGCTTCCCCTCGTCGTCCGTGCGGCTGCCCCGCGGCGGCTGCGTACATATACGAACACGGCGACCAGCGCGGCCATGACGGCAGCCCCGGCGGCAGCCGCGATGCCGGTCCATCCTGCCCCGTGCGCCCCACCGCTGTCTGCGGACGCGATCGAACCACCCCCCTCGTCCCCCTCCTGGCCAGCGGCCCCGCCTGCCTCGGCCACGGGGGCGCCGTGCTCCGGACCGGTCCGCGCGTCGCCGAGCACCGACACCCGCAGCACCACACCGATCTGCGGGTTCTCCGCGATCTCGGCGGCCTGCGCGCCCAGCGTCACCGCGATGTAGAAGCCGCCCCCGGCGTGCACCGGCCGGACATCGGTCCGGTCCTCGAACCGATTGGTCCAGGCGACCGGAACGCCGCCCATCGCCACCGCGGAAGGACGCCCGCTGTACAGCGTGCGCGGGTTGAACTCGCCTCCCCCCGTGAGCGGGTGGCGCGCCGGCGTGTAGAGCTGGGTCGCACCGTAGGAGTACGTGCCCGTGGAGCCCTCCACCGTGGGCTCGTTCGCGAACTCCACGTCGTAGCGCACCTGCTGGCCCCAGCCCGCCTGGACCCGGTACCAGAGCGTCTGCGACGGCAGGATCCGGTCGCGCCACACGCCCTGGCCGATCGTCTCGGCGTCGTTGAACCCCGTGCCACCGCGCACGTCGCGGGGATCGCCCGCCGGCAGCGTGGCCTCCTTGCCGCCGGGGCCGTACTCCGTCTGCGACTGGGCGGGCGTCACGCCCTCGGCCAGCGGTGCCTCCACCCCGTACAGCAGCTCAAGGGGCCAACGCGCCGCGTCGGAGCCCCGCTTGCTCTCCCGCTCCACCACCAGGCGGTACCGGCCGGCCCGGTCGCAGGTGCGGGTGCCCGCCTCCGAGCGGATGCGGGCGACAGCCGAAGTCAGCGGGACCGCACCCTCCTTCTGCAGGAAGCGCGCGGTGTCCGTCCCGCAGGAACCGTGGTCGTCGTACTCGATCCGGGTGCTCAGCGCGTCGAACGTGTCCACGGCCGCGCCGGGTTGCGGCACCGCCGTCGCCGCGAAGTCCGCTGTGGACACGGCGTCCAGGTCGACCGCGTAGTACCGCTTCTCGCCCGGCCCGATGGTGTCCAGGTACTGCCCGGGTACGAGCACGGGCGCCCCGCCGGCGGTGGCCGCGCCGGCCACCCGCTCGCCCCGGAGGCGGTAGCCGTCGGCGGAGAGCTGGGCGGCCCTCTGCAGCTGACGGGCCAGGGCCTTGGCGTCCGGCGCGTCGTAGTAGCGGCCGTTGCCGGCGTTCGCGACACATTCCAGCTGCTCGCGGGCCGCGCCCCTCACCTGGAAACCGACGGTGTCGATCCGCAGCCCGATCCCCTCCTTCACCAGCTGCTCGGCGACCTCGCAGGGCTGCGGCGCACCGCAGTTGTCCTCGCCGTCGGAGATCAGCAGGATCGTGCGCGTACCGATGGCACCGCCCGCGGGTCGCGGCAGGTCCTGCGCCGCCTTCCGGAGCGACAGACCGATGGGGGTGTCCCCTCGGGGCCGTACGGACGCCACGGCCCGCTTCATCGCCGCCCGGTCGAGCTTCCGCACCGGGCGTACGAGCCTGGTGTCGGCGCAGCCCTGCGGGTGATCGGCGCCGTACACGCGCAGGCCGGTCGGATAGCCGTCGGGAAGGCCGTCCACGACCGTGCCCACGGCCGTGCGGGCGCTCTCCATCCTGGTGCGCCCCGTGCCGTCGTCGTCCTCCATCGAGCCGGACGAGTCGAGGACCATGACCAGACTGCCGCCTCCGCCGGACCGGACCGCCTCCGGTACGGCAGGAGCGCTCTGAGGGTCCGCCAGGGCCGGCAGGGCGCCCGCCACCAGGGCGAACAGCGCTCCGCCGATCATTGCGCCCACCCGCGCGGTGCGGTGCTGACTGCGTGCCTTCACCCGTGCCCCCTCGACCCGAACCCCAAGTTCTTTGCTCAAGCAACCTATTGATTTGCTTAAGGGAACTCAAGGGCACAGGTGTCACGGTCCCGCAACAGCACGAAGCCCCGGCCGCATCAGCGACCGGGGCCCGCGACAGGCTTGTTCTGCCTCACACACCCGAACCTGCGGGCACGGAGTCAGTCGCCTCCGTCCACAGATCCTGCTCGGCGCGATCCGCCTGGATCTGGCGGTACACGAGGAGCCCGCCGATGGCGGCCAGTGCGACCAGGAGAAGCTTCTTCACCGCGCTACCTCGTCTTTCCTTGGCATTGGGGAGTTCTGCTGCCCGACTATACACATCGGCCGATATCGACCGGTGACCTCCCCGCAACCCAACTGGCGCCTGCGGACGAGCGATCGTCGCCGGACTGTGCATCGGCGGCGGACGGTGCCGGCAGCCCTCCGCACCGCCTCCCGGACACAGCATCTCGGGGCCGGTTGAACCATACGAGTGGTGTTCATCTGAAGAACGGTCTATCGGTGGCGTCGGTCCCCGAAATCGCGAGCCGGATCCACATCATCAGGAAGGTAAGCAAACCGGACCACCTGAAAGTGAGGGGCCATGAGCACCTTCAAGGCCAAGAGCATCTGGACCGCCTTCATCACCGCGTTCTTCGCACTCCTCGCGTCGCTGGGCCTCGCAAGCTCCGCAGCGGCGGCCACGGAAGCCACGGTCACGGAGCCGGCGGCCACGAGCCACGAACACAGGGCCGCGACCGCCGCAACTCCGGCCGCCCCGTCGGTGCGATGGACCCTTCCGCGTGACCGGGCACTGCCTCCCACGATGAAGCAGCGCATCCGCGCCGAGGCGCACGGCTCCTCGCCCGCCTCCCGGACGCTCGCCCCCGACACCGTCGACACCGCCCGCACCACGCACGGAGCCCGCACCACCCTCGGCAACGCACAGGCCCGGGACGGCGTCCCCCTGCCACCCTGAGCGCCCAGCGCCTGACACCGCGAGGCCCCTGGACCGGGATTCCCCGGCAGGGGCCTTCTTCATGCCCACGGGACGGCCCGCCCGGGCAGGAAACGTACGTCGCGGCGGGCCTCACGCCCCAAGGGCTCACGCAGGGCACAGGGGCCACCACCCAGCCCGGGAACATCGCGCCACCGAAGAGGACGTCGACGCCCAGATCGAGCCGCCGGCGGTCCGTCCCGCGCGGTGGAAGGCGATCAGCGACGGAAGCAGACAGACCGCCAGGCCGGCCGGAGAGAACAACCCCGGCCCACAGAGCCACCCCCACCGCGATCCCCGAGGAGGCGCCTCCCGTACCGACACGCGACCCGTGGCCGCACACACGCGGAAGGCCGGTAGATCCTGAGATCTACCGGCCTTCCGACTTCGCTGCTTCTTGCTGTGGGGCTAACAGGATTTGAACCTGTGGCCTCATCCTTATCAGGGATGCGCTCTAACCAACTGAGCTATAGCCCCGCCGCGCTTTTGTGTCGCGCTGACGTGAAGAAGATTAGCGCACGTCGGGGCCAGTCCCAAAATCGATACCTGCGTCGCTACTCGTCCTCGGCCAGCGTGAGCTCGACACCGCCCACGAAGCCGGCCGACAAGTTGTAGATGAAGGCACCCAGCGTCGCCAGCGCGGTCGCCAGGACCACGTCGATCACCGCGATGACCGAGGTGAAGATCAGCACCCGCGGCAGCGAGAGGAACGACTGCAGGTCGAAGCCGTTGCCCTCGTTCGAGCCGGTCGCCTCGCTGATCGTGCCGCCGACGGTCTCGAAGACGCCCATCGCGTCCATGACCATCCACAGCACCGCCGACGCGACCACCGTGCAGATGCCGAGCGCGATGGACAGCAGGAAGCTGACCTTCATCACCGACCACGGGTCCGCCTTGGCAACGCGCAGACGCGCCTTACGGGTACGCGGAGTCGTCCGCGCCCCCGTCCGCGGTCTGCGGGCCGCCTGGGCCGTCCCCGCGCCCGGCACGGCGCCCTGCTGGCCTCCGTAGGACCGCCCGCCACCCTGGGTCCCGCCCGGAGGCGAGGGGTAGGCCTGCGGCGGGTGGTACGGGCCCGCCTGGCCCGGTGCGGGTTCCCGCTCACCGGGCAACGGCCCGGTCGCGTAACCCTCGTACTGGGGCTGAGGGCCCCGGGTATCCGTCACAGTGCCCCCTTGGGAGTCCGTGGCAGGGCCACGGGCGCCGTTGCCGCCGGCTCCGGAAGCGGCCGAACCTGCGCCCGTGGCTCCACTCACGCTCTACTCCTCGTGCTCCCCGGTCGAGGACGTGGTGCCCTCGACTCCGTCGACCGTGCTCTCGGCAGCCGCGTCGGCCGTGGTGGCCTCGGCCGAAACCGCCTCGGCCGCCTCGCCTTCGGCGTCCTCGACCCCGTCGACCTCTTCGGCCTCGCGACCTGCCTCGGCGTTGCGAGCGATACCGACAACGGCATCGCGCTTGCCCAGATTGATCAGTTGGACGCCCATGGTGTCACGGCCCGTCTCCCTGACTTCATTGACTCGCGTACGAATCACACCACCGCCGAGCGTGATGGCGAGGATCTCGTCCGTCTCCTCGACCACCAGCGCACCGACCAGCGAGCCCCGGTCCTCCACGATCTTGGCGGCCTTGATGCCCAGGCCGCCGCGACCCTGGACGCGGTACTCGTCGACGGGGGTCCGCTTCGCGTACCCGCCGTCAGTGGCAGTGAACACGAAAGTACCGGGCCTGACGACATTCATCGAGAGCAGTTCGTCTCCCTCGCGGAAACTCATGCCCTTGACACCCGAAGTGGCGCGGCCCATCGGGCGCAGCGCGTCGTCCGTCGCAGTGAACCTGATCGACTGGGCCTTCCTGCTGATGAGCAGCAGATCGTCCTCGGACGACACCAGCTCCGCACCGATCAGCTCGTCGTCGGAGCCGTCGGCCGTCTCACGCAGGTTGATGGCGATGACGCCACCGGAACGCGGCGAGTCGTAGTCCTTCAGCGCGGTCTTCTTCACCAGACCGCCCTTCGTGGCCAGGATCAGATACGGCGCGGCGTCGTAGTCGCGGATCGCCAGGATCTGCGCGATCTGCTCGTCCGGCTGGAAGGCCAGCAGGTTCGCCACGTGCTGACCGCGGGCGTCACGGCCGGCGTCCGGGAGCTCGTAGGCCTTAGCCCGGTAGACCCGGCCCTTGTTGGTGAAGAACAGCAGCCAGTGGTGCGTCGTCGACACGAAGAAGTGGTCGACGATGTCGTCTTCCCTGAGCTTCGTGCCGCGCACACCCTTGCCGCCGCGCTTCTGCGAGCGGTAGTCGTCCGTCTTCGTGCGCTTCACGTAACCGCTGCGGGAGATCGTGACGACGATGTCCTCCTCGGCGATCAGGTCCTCGATGGACATGTCACCGTCGAAGGGCACCAGCTTGGAGCGCCGGTCGTCGCCGAACTTGTCGACGATCGCCGCCAGCTCCTCGCTGACGATCTGCCGCTGCCGCTCGGGCGAGGCGAGGATCGCGTTGTACTCGTTGATCTTCGCCTGGAGCTCGTCGTGCTCGGCGGTGATCTTCTGGTGCTCCAGCGCGGCCAGCCGGCGCAGCTGCATCTCCAGGATCGCGTTCGCCTGGATCTCGTCGATCTCCAGGAGGCCCATCAGGCCCTCGCGCGCGATCTCCACGGTGTTGCTGCGCCGGATGAGGGCGATGACCTCGTCGATGGCGTCCAGGGCCTTGAGCAGGCCGCGCAGGATGTGCGCGCGCTCCTCGGCCTTGCGCAGCCGGAACTTCGTACGCCGGACGATGACCTCGATCTGGTGCGTCACCCAGTGACGGATGAACGCGTCGATCGACAGGGTGCGCGGCACCCCGTCCACCAGCGCCAGCATGTTGGCGCCGAAGTTGGTCTGCAGATCGGTGTGCTTGTACAGGTTGTTCAGTACGACCTTGGCGACCGCGTCCCGCTTCAGCACGACGACCAGGCGCTGACCCGTACGCGACGAGGTCTCGTCACGGACGTCCGCGATGCCGCCGACCTTGCCGTCCTTGACCAGGTCGGCGATCTTCTGCGCGAGGTTGTCGGGGTTGGTCTGGTACGGGAGCTCCGTCACGACCAGGCACTGGCGGTTCTGGATCTCCTCGACCGCCACGACCGCGCGCATCGTGATCGAGCCGCGGCCCGTGCGGTACGCCTCCTCGATGCCCTTGCGGCCCACGACGAGCGCGCCCGTCGGGAAGTCCGGGCCCTTGATGCGCTCCAGCAGTGCGTCCAGGAGCTCCTCGGGCGACGCCTCGGGGTGCTCCAGGTACCACTGCGCACCGGCCGCGACCTCGCGGAGGTTGTGCGGGGGGATGTTGGTCGCCATGCCGACCGCGATGCCCGCCGAACCGTTGATCAGCAGGTTCGGGAAGCGAGCCGGGAGAACCACCGGCTCCTGGTTGCGGCCGTCGTAGTTGTCCTTGAAATCGACGGTCTCCTCGTCGATGTCCCGGACCATCTCCATGGACAGCGGCATCATCTTGCACTCGGTGTACCGCATGGCGGCGGCCGGGTCGTTGCCCGGGGAACCGAAGTTGCCGTTGGAGTCCACCAGCGGCATGCGCATCGACCAGTGCTGCGCGAGGCGCACCAGGGCGTCGTAGATCGAGGAGTCGCCGTGGGGGTGGTACGTACCCATGACGTCACCGACGACGCGGGCGCACTTGTAGAAGCCCTTCTCGGGCCGGTAGCCGCCGTCGTACATCGCGTACAGAACCCGGCGGTGGACGGGCTTGAGGCCGTCCCTCACGTCGGGCAGGGCGCGCGACACGATGACGGACATCGCGTAGTCGAGGTAGGAGCGCTGCATCTCCGTCTCGAGCCCCACGGGCTCGACACGCATGCCCACACCCTCGACGGGCGGAACCTCTTCGGGCGTCACGGGGACAGGGGTGTTCTCGTCGGCCATTGCTGGTCAAAGTCCTTTCGCGCTGCGGCTTGCTTAACGGGCCGACTCAGATGTCGAGGAAGCGGACGTCCTTGGCGTTGCGCTGGATGAACGAGCGCCGCGCCTCGACGTCCTCGCCCATCAGCACCGAGAACAGGTCGTCGGCCTGCGCCGCGTCGTCGAGCGTGACCTGGCCCAGGACACGGTGGTCGACGTCCATCGTCGTGACACGCAGTTCCTCGGCGTTCATCTCACCGAGGCCCTTGAAGCGCTGGATCGAGTCTTCCTTGATCCGCTTGCCGTTCTGCTTGCCCAGGGTCACGAGGGCGTCGCGCTCGCGGTCCGAGTACGCGTACTCGAAGTCGTCCCGGCCCCACTTGATCTTGTAGAGCGGCGGGCGCGAGAGGTAGACGTGCCCGGCCTCGACCAGCGGTCGCATGAAGCGGAAGAGGAACGTGAGCAGCAGGGTGTTGATGTGCTGGCCGTCGACGTCGGCGTCCGCCATCAGAATGATCTTGTGATAGCGGAGCTTCTCGATGTCGAAGTCCTCGTGGACCCCGGTGCCGAAGGCCGAGATCAGGGCCTGGACCTCGGTGTTCTGCAGGATCTTGTCGATCCGGGCCTTCTCGACGTTCAGGATCTTGCCGCGGATCGGCAGGATGGCCTGGTACATCGGGTTACGGCCGGACTTCGCAGAACCACCGGCGGAGTCACCCTCGACGATGAAGATCTCGCACTTCGTCGGATCGTTGGACTGGCAGTCGCTCAGCTTGCCCGGCAGCGAGGCGCTCTCCAGGAGCCCCTTGCGACGGGTCAGGTCACGCGCCTTACGGGCCGCCACGCGGGCGGTCGAGGCGGCGATGCCCTTGCGGATGATGTCGGCGGCCTCGTTCGGGTTCCGGTCGAACCAGTCGGTCAGCTGCTCGTGGACGACCTTCTGCACGAAGGTCTTGGCCTCCGTGTTGCCCAGCTTGGTCTTCGTCTGGCCCTCGAACTGCGGCTCGCCGAGCTTCACCGAGATGATGGCCGTCAGACCCTCGCGGACGTCCTCACCGGTGAGGTTGTCGTCCTTCTCGCGCAGCAGCTTCTTGTCGCGCGCGTACCGGTTGACCAGCGAGGTCAGCGCCGCACGGAAGCCCTCCTCGTGCGTACCGCCCTCGTGCGTGTGGATCGCGTTGGCGAAGGAGTAGACACCCTCGCTGTACTGCGTGTTCCACTGCATGGCGATCTCGGCCGAGAGGAGACGGTCCTTGTCCTCGGCCTCGATGTCGATCACCGACTGGTGGATGACGTCGCCCTTGCGGGAGTTCAGGTACTTCACGAAGTCGACGATGCCGTTTTCGTAGTGGTACGTGACCGTCCGGGCCGGCTCCTCCTCGGGAACGTCGACCGCCTCGGCGCTGTCCGCGCCCGCGGTCGCCTTCGCCGACTCCCGCTCGTCCGTGAGCTTGAGGGTGAGGCCCTTGTTGAGGAAGGCCATCTCCTGGAAGCGGCGCGAGAGCGTCTCGAAGGAGTACTCGGTCGTCTCGAAGATGTCGCCGTCGGCCCAGAAGGTGACGGTCGTGCCCGTCTCGTCGGTGGCCTCGTTGCGGGCCAGCGGGGCGGTCGGGACGCCGAACTTGTAGTCCTGGGTCCAGCGGTAGCCGTCCGTCCTGACCTCGACGGCGACCCGGGTGGACAGGGCGTTGACGACGGACACACCGACGCCGTGCAGACCACCGGAGACGGCGTAACCGCCGCCGCCGAACTTTCCGCCCGCGTGCAGGACGGTGAGGACGACCTCGACGGCCGGCTTGCCCTCGGACGGCACGATGCCGACCGGGATACCGCGGCCGTTGTCGATCACGCGCACCCCGCCGTCGGCGAGGATCGTGACGTCGATGGTGTCCGCGTGCCCGGCCATGGCCTCGTCGACCGAGTTGTCGACGACCTCTTGGACGAGGTGATGGAGACCGCGCTCACCGGTCGAGCCGATGTACATGCCAGGTCGCTTGCGGACCGCGTCCAGACCCTCGAGCACGGTGATCGCGCTGGCGTCGTACGAGGCTTTCACCTCGCCCGAGGCGGGAGCGACGCTGCTCTCACCGGGGGTGGACGGAATGTTCTCGTTGGGGTTGCCGGAATCGGCCACGAAGCGCCCTTTCTGGCACAGCACAGGCCGTTCTCCGGGCAGGCGGGAGCGGCTGCGTCGTTCGGCTTGTATCGACGAATCCCGCAGGGACGCGGGATTGTCCACCAGTCTACCGGTAGCGCCGACCCGAATGGGGGTTTGCGGGTACCTGAGTCCGCATGTGCCGCCCTGAATGAGCGCCTGACGACTCCCCATATCCAGGAAGGGGCCTCAAGAGGCTCACACGGGCGTTGAGCGCTTCGGCCTGTCAGCCTCCCACTACGGTGAGGGACGCGTACTCCCCGCCGTACGGTTTCAACCCCCGCACACCCCCACAACACGGGTACCGCGGTCATCGGCGACAACAGGGGCACACCGCTGCCCGGGCCCCTCGCGCGCAGCGCCGGGACCGTCGTACGGCAGGAGGAAAAGGCCAGGTCGGAGCAGGTCAGCCGTAGGTGTCGCCCGGGCCGGTGCTCCCCGGCGCCCGCAGCGGCCCGTAGCGGCGGGGCGGGCCGCCCGGCCCCATCACCTTGATCAACCGGACCGTGCCGTGCCCCAGATCCGCGTTCAGCCGGGCCACGAGCTGCGGGGCCAGGAGCCTCAGCTGCGTCGCCCATGCCGTGGAGTCGCACTGCACCGTCAGCACCCGCTCGTCGGGGTCCTCGTCGTAGCGCAACGGCACACAGTGATTGGCCAGATCGTCACCCACGATCTGCGGCCAGCGGCCCATCACACCGCCCACCGCGGCCGGCGTCTCCCAGCCCCGCTCGGTGATCAGACGGTTGATCGCGGCCCCCAGCGGCAACGGGTCCCTGCCGTCCGCGCGCGCCCCGGAGCGCAGCCCGCCGCCCCTCCGCGCCTGCTTCTTCTGCTGTGCGGCCGCACCCCGCGCCTTCGCCTGCTCCTTCGCCGCGCGCAGGGCCACCCGCGCCAGGTCGACCCCCGAGGGCTCGGGCTGCCTCGCCGGATCCCCGGCCGGGTCCTTGCCGTCCCCGCCGCTCACAGCCGCTCCACCTCGCCGGCCGACACCGCGTACCGCGTCCCCGCGAGCACTCCGGGGACGTCGTCGTCCACCGCGGCCGTCACCAGCACCTGCTCACCGGGGGCCACCAGCTCGGCCAGCCGCTCCCGGCGCCGTGCGTCGAGCTCGGCGAAGACGTCGTCCAGCACCAGCACCGGCTCGTTCCCCTCGGAGCGCAGCAGATCGTACGAGGCCAGCCGCAGGGCCAGCGCGTACGACCAGGACTCCCCATGGCTCGCGTACCCCTTGGCCGGCATTCCGCGCAGACCGAGGACCAGGTCGTCGCGGTGCGGGCCGACCAGCGTCACACCCCGCTCGATCTCCTGCTTGCGTACCTCGGCGAGGGCGGCGATCAGCTGCGCGTACAGCTCCTCGCGCGTGCGCGCGGGCTCCACATCCGGGCCCACCGAGCTCCGGTACTCCAGCGTCACCGGCCCGCCGCCCGGCGCCACGTCCGCGTACGCCTTGTCGGCCAGGGGCTGAAGCGTCGCGATCAGGTCCAGCCGCTGTGCCAGCAGCTCGGCGCCCACCCGGCCCAGATGCTGGTCCCACACATCGAGCGTCGACAGGTCCATGGAACGCCCGCCGTGCCGGCGCGCCATCGCCGCGGACTTCAGCAGCGTGTTGCGCTGTTTCAGCACCCGCTCGTAGTCGGAACGCACCCCGGCCATCCGCGGCGAGCGCGCCGTGACCAGCTCGTCGAGGAACCGCCGACGCTCGCCGGGGTCTCCCTTGACCAGCGCCAGGTCCTCCGGGGCGAACAGCACCGTACGCACTATCCCCAGGACGTCACGAGGCCTGACCTGCGACGATCTGTTGATCCTGGCTCGGTTGGCCTTGCCCGGATTCAGCTCCAGCTCGACCAGTTGGGACCGCTCGCCCTGGGTGACGGCGGCTCTGATGACGGCCCGGTCGGCGCCCATGCGCACCAGGGGGGCGTCCGAGGAGACGCGGTGGCTGTTGAGCGTCGCGAGGTAACCGACGGCCTCGACGAGATTCGTCTTGCCCTGGCCGTTGGCCCCCACGAACGCGGTGACGCCCGGGTCGAGAGGCACCTCGACCCGGGCGTACGAGCGGAAGTCGGCCAGCGACAGATGCGTGACGTGCATGGTGTACGCCGACCTTCCCGGCTTCCTGCTCCGTGGTGCGGGACGGACCGTCCGGTCAGGCCCGCACCACGTCGCGGTTACTTCGTGTTCCCGACCGCTACTTCTTGTTCTCGACCGCGTGGCCACCGAACTGGTTGCGCAGCGCGGCGATCATCTTCATCTGCGGGGAGTCGTCCTGGCGCGACGCGAAGCGCGCGAAGAGCGACGCGGTGATCGCGGGCAGCGGCACGGCGTTGTCGATCGCCGCCTCCACGGTCCAGCGGCCCTCACCGGAGTCCGCGGCGAAGCCACGGAGCTGGTCCAGGTGCTCGTCGTCGTCCAGCGCGTTGACCGCCAGGTCGAGCAGCCAGGAACGGATGACCGTGCCCTCCTGCCAGGAACGGAAGACCTCGCGCACGTCGGTGACGGAGTCGACCTTCTCCAGCAGCTCCCAGCCCTCGGCGTAGGCCTGCATCATGGCGTACTCGATGCCGTTGTGAACCATCTTCGCGAAGTGGCCGGCGCCGACCTTGCCCGCGTGGACGGAACCGAACTCGCCCTCGGGCTTCAGGGCGTCGAAGACCGGCTGGACCTTCGCGACGTTCTCGGCGTCGCCGCCGTACATCAGCGCGTAGCCGTTCTCCAGGCCCCAGACGCCGCCGGAGACTCCGCAGTCGACGAAGCCGATGCCCTTGATGCCCAGCTCGACCGCGTGCTTCTCGTCGTCCGTCCAGCGGGAGTTCCCGCCGTCCACGACGACGTCGCCGGGCGAGAGCAGTTCGGACAGCTCGTCGACCGTGGACTGGGTCGCGGCACCGGCCGGGACCATGACCCACACGACGCGCGGGCCCTTCAGCTTGCCCACAAGCTCTTCGAGGCTGTGGACATCGGCGACGTCCGGGTTGCGGTCGTAACCGATGACGGTGTGGCCAGCGCGGCGGATGCGCTCGCGCATGTTGCCGCCCATCTTGCCGAGGCCGACGAGACCGATCTCCATCAGAGATTCCTTAAGCGTTGTGCCGATTCGTACCCAGGACCGAGCCTACGCCCGGCAGGGGACAGGACGCCGGGCATGCTCGGCGCTGAACGTGCCCGTCGGGTCCTGCCGCGCTTCCTCGAGCGTCGGCAGGACCGGTGACCGGATCAGCCGGAGAGGCGGACCGGCATGATCAGGTACTTGTACGCGTCGTCCGCCTCGGCGTCCACGGCGGGCCGACCGCTGAGCAGCGCGGGCTTGGTGGACGTCGTGAAGGAGAGCTGGGCGACCGGCGAGTCGATGGCGCTCAGGCCGTCCAGCAGGAAGGTCGGGTTGAAGGCGATCGAGATGTCGTCGCCCTCCAGCACGGAGTCGACGCGCTCCACAGCCTGTGCGTCGTCGCTCGAACCCGCTTCGAGGATCAGGACGCCCTGCTCGAAGCTGAGCCGCACCGGGGTGTTCCGCTCGGCCACCAGGGCCACGCGCTTGACGGCCTCGACGAACGGGGCGGTCTCGATGACGGCGACCGAGTTGAACTCGGTGGGGAACAGCGTGCGGTACTTCGGCAGGTCGCCTTCGAGCAGCCGGGTCGTCGTCCGCCGGCCCGCGCCCTCGAAGCCGATGAGCCCTTCCCCGGCGCCGGAGCCCGACAGGGCGAGCGTCACGGTGTCACCGCTCGTCAGCGCCTTGGCGGTGTCCAGCAGCGTCTTGGCGGGCACCAGCGCGACGGCCGAGGCGTCGGCGTTCTCCGGCTTCCAGAGGAACTCGCGGACCGCGAAGCGGTAGCGGTCGGTGGAGGCGAGGGTGACGGTGTCGCCCTCGATCTCGATGCGCACACCGGTCAGCACGGGCAGCGTGTCGTCGCGGCCGGCGGCGATGGCGACCTGAGCGGCCGCCGAGGCGAAGACCTCACCGGGGACGGTGCCGGTCGCGGTCGGCATCTGCGGAAGCGCGGGGTACTCCTCCACAGGAAGGGTGTGGAGTGTGAACCGCGAGGAGCCGCAGGACACCGTCGCCCGTACACCGTCTGTGGAAATCTCCACCGGCCGGTTGGGCAGGGCGCGGCAGATGTCGGCGAGCAGCCGGCCGGAGACGAGCACCGTGCCGTCCTCCTCGATCTCGGCGTCCACCGAGACCCGGGCCGAGACCTCGTAGTCGAAGCTCGAGAAGCTGAGGGCACCGTCCTCGGCCTTCAGCAGAAGGCCCGCGAGAACGGGCGCCGGCGGACGGGCCGGGAGGCTACGGGCCACCCAGGCCACAGCCTCCGCGAGTACATCGCGCTCCACCCGGATCTTCACCGGAACCGCCTCCTGCTGTTGCTCGCTCGCCCTGCTGGCCTTCGTCGTCTGGTCGGGTCGCTCCACCGATGCCGGGGGGAGGACGCCGGGACCAGTCTGACGTACGGCACCGACACTCGGTGCTGCTCGGGGTCAAGTCGCGACGAGAGGTCCGGGGAGCTCCGGCGCCGAGTTGTGCACAGGCCCCACTTCGAAGCGGATTCCGGGCTAACTATAGGTGGCAGTAGTAGTAGGGCCTGTGGAAACGGTGGATAACGTCGTTTTCGCAGGTCAGACCCGGTTTTTTGTCCACCGACCCTGTGGGTGGCACCGGTGGACAACTTGGTGTTTCTGTGGACACCCGAAAGTTGTGCACACCCGATACACAGGGCAGGGGGGTTTCTCCCCAGGACTGTCCCCAGCTTTACCCACGTTCCCCACAGCCCAACCGACCCTCTCGGTGTGACGGCTTTCACTCGGGGCGGTGAAAGCGGGTGTCACGTTGCCGAACAGTGGACAGCGGTGTGGAGAAGCCCTCCCGATCTGGGGAAAACAGCCCCCTGCCTGTGGGCCGACGGTGGACAACGCGGATCGGCCCCTGTGGACGAAAAACTTGTCCACAGGCTGTGGATCATTGTTGACCACAAATCCCCAGGCCTCTGAGCTGGCCTGATGGAGTATCGGCTGTCGCGCCTGTGGATGCAGTATGGACAACTTTTGGATCCCCAGGCTGTGGAGGGAAAATTCTTCCCAGATCTGTGGAGAACAGCCGTGTCCTCGCGCGTATTCGAACAGCGCGGCCGGTCGCACGCGCTCGTCCTGGTCGCCACGGCGGCGGGTGAACGCCTCTCCGAACGCCGCGCAAGGGGTTGCCGGGCCCTCCACGGGGAACGGAGAAGGGGGGGGGGGGGGCGCCCGCGGCGGCCCCCCCCCCCCCCGGGGGGGCCCGGGGGGGGGCGGGGGGGGGGGGGGGGCGCCGGGGGTGTGTGGGGTGGTTGGTGTGGTGGGCGGGG